>CAYQBE010000335.1:0-2554 GCA_964415625.1 uncultured Clostridium sp. | reverse complement strand
CTTGGGTTTATCGGAAATTTCGCCCCAAACGATTTTCTGCTTAGAAAAATCGTCCATATAAACACAGTTTCTCAGGTTATATGGGGTATCTCCTTTGTCAGCTCTATTAACCAATTTCTCATAATATTGGTCTAAATGCTGTTTGATTGCGGGATAATCTTCAATATTTATAGGCGGAATATTTTGAGATTTAACACCATTATGTGCTGCAATCACCCACAAATCTGCAAACGTATATTCATACCGTTTTATGTCCCTGCCACGTAAAATCGGTCGAATAATTTCAGCAGATTTTGGATCCAACGCGATTAATTCATCTTTTTTAGCACCAGATATAATAAAGGCTTCATTAAATCCAGTGAGAATGCCACGGTATATTTTGATGTTCCAATCTTTTAGAGGTGTTCCAATACTATCAATTTTTGCCTTTATATTAGTTTCTATTGGACTTAAGATTGTCCAACTGCTATCGGTTTCGTAACTTGTAATTGAACTTGCCTGCTGAACAAAAACGCTCCAATATATTCTACATAAGAATTATTTTTTAAGGAGGCGTTTCATAATGTATTATGGGTACATACGTGTAAGCAGTGACAAGCAAACAGTGGAAAATCAGAGGTTTGAAATAACAAGATTTGCAGAGGAAAATGGATTTGAAATTGGAGGGTGGATTGAAGAGACGATTAGTGGAACGAAAAATTATGATAAGAGAGAGTTAGGAAAACTTTTGAATAAGGCAGCATCAGATGATGTTATTGTATGTTCTGAGTTATCTAGGCTTGGAAGAAATCTGTTTATGATAATGGAGATATTGAATGTATGCATGAATAAAGGCTGTAAAGTATGGACAATCAAAGACCATTACAGATTGGGGGATGATATAGAAAGTAAAGTATTGGCTTTTGCTTTTGGGTTATCAGCAGAAATAGAAAGAAATCTGATAAGCCAAAGGACAAAAGAGGCACTGGCACGGAAAAAGGCAGATGGCGTGATACTGGGGCGTCCAAAAGGAAGTAAATCAAGTCATGTGAAATTGTCCGGTAAAGAGCAGACAATAAGGGATTTGAGAGAACAGGGCGTTACAATATCGGAGATAGCAAGAATATTTAAAGTGAACAGGGCAACTGTTAGTTTATTCATTAAAGAACATTTAAATGCAGGAGGAGAATAGAATGTCTGAAATTAAATTTGAAATTCAAGAGGAATTAGGAAAACTGTCTGAAAGTGCAAAAGGCTGGACAAAGGAAGTAAATCTTATTTCGTGGAATAACGCAGCACCAAAGTATGATATAAGAGATTGGGCGTCGAATCATGAAAAGACGGGAAAAGGAATTACATTAACGGCAGAGGAGGTAGAGGCATTATATAGGATTTTAGCAAAAATAGTGGAAGAATAAATCAGTAAAGAAAAGCAAGTATGAGTGAATGGATTTGCGGCATAGAATGTCATAAGCGTAGCTATTTAGGCGAATATGATGATAAAACGGATGATAAAAAGCGATATATGCTGGCAATGTTGATGCGATGTAGAGAAAATTGTATTTCCTTTAAAAAGAAATTGAATTAAAGCGACCAGTGCGAGATGACTATAAGCCGGGGGAAAATCCAATAGATTAGTTAATGGGATATCAGGAAAAACTTGCATCTAACACTGTAACGGATAAAAATGGTCGTCCAATCAAGGAGGGGATTTTATGCAATTTTATTTGTATGTGGTAGGCGATATTACCGATAGTTTAATGAAATATGCAAAAAAGGTATGGCTTCCATGAAACACCGGATAAATTGGGCTTATATTGGTATAATGATAATGCTTGTGCATATATGGAGATAAATTCATTTGATAAGCTGATAAATGATGTGGATAAGCGGAATAGAGTTTTGTTTGATAAGTAGGGATATAAAAGCGGAGTATTTAAAGGATTGCCATATGTTATAGCTTATGAGATAAGTGTCATAAATTATAGGAGAAAGAATTGTGAGCAGGAAAGCATTGATAGTCGGAGGATAATAGAATTGGAGGGTAAAACATGGAAGAGTATGTACAAAATTTATTTTATACAGAGGAAGAAAAGGTAACCACATACTATAAAGATATTATTATGGCAGTTGAAAAAACACGTGATGTCGCTATGCGATCTAAATTGAAATCGCGTAAGATAGAAGATGCACTTCAAACGAAGGACAAGCAGACAATGTGGAATGTGTTGCAGGAGTATATACATAAGCATCCGGAATTGTTTACTCTGACTAATGGTGTTCAGCTTAGACGGGTGAATGCAGATTTTTATAAAAATATATCAGAGGAAGATGTGGCAAGGCAATTGGAAATTGTGAGAGGACTTATATATCTGGATGAAGCAAAGCATTGTGCGGCAAAAGAGAAAATAAAGGCATGTTTTAAGAAGTTATTAAAGCAATCAGGTGTATTTAGTGAGCATGAAATTGAAGTATTGCTTTTATAGAAGAGATTTATTTGTTATGATTGAGTTTTTATTCAAGTTCAATCGAGTATAAACTCGAAAAACATTAGAAAGGGGATTAGTATGGACAA
>CAYQBE010000334.1:0-2561 GCA_964415625.1 uncultured Clostridium sp. | reverse complement strand
TAGCAGATGGATGTTGAGACAAGTCAGATGTATAAGTTATTTGTGCACAGTTCCTAAACGTTGGACTCTGCCGATTTGCGGCTTTCATCCTGCCGTCCGGCGCTTCTGCGGATCACTTCCTCCAGCATTCCTTTTTTTAATTCGCACAGCCTGTAAAAATCCGCCTGGATGTCCTCCTTCATTCCTCCGTTCAGCCAGTCCAGCACCGCCCCGAAGCATTCCCATTTGTAATTACGAACCAAAACCCTCTTATCCGCTTCTTTCAGCGGATACTCCGCGAATGCGGTGCTGATATAGGTGTCCACCACATGCTCGCACACCCTCCACAGATACCGTTCAAACAGATCCCGGTTCGCCGAGTGGTAAAGGTGCATGGCAGCGCGCCGGTTTTCCAGCGCGAAGGAAACTGCAAGGTCGATGCATTCTTCGATGGAATCCACCGAAGGATGCTGCCGCACCATGGCCTCCGCTTCCTCCAGGATGATCTCCTCCGCCATGGAAGGCAGGTCCTGATAGTGATAGTAAAAAGAATTCCGGTTGATCCCGCAGTCCTCCACGATATCCTTGACCGTGATCTGGCTCACGGGCCGCTCATTCAGAAGCTTGATAAAAGAATTTCTTATGGCCTGTTTTGTAAAACCTGGCAAGCGAAACACCTCCTACTCCATTTCAAACACAGAATCCTTTCCCAGTCCCTGTACGGTCACCCTCCGGATCAGGCATTTTTTCTGGAAAAATGCAGCTCCGTAGCACTGTATCGTTTTATATCCATTGAGATATTTGGAAGCATATTTTTTCAGGTCTGCCTGCCGCAGGGCTTCCCGGCAGTCCTTTTCCATATCTGCCTCCGAATCGGAATGCTTTGCTTCTATAATAATGACCTTCCGCGTTTTCCGATCCTTCACAACCACATCCGGCCTGCCAAGTCCATTTTCATCATTGGATGTGACCAGGTATCCTGCCCCGGAGAAAAGGCCGGCCACAAATGCGTGATAATAGTCCTCCTTGTAATCGTAATAGCTGATCACATCATTCAGAATGATCGAGACTGCATCTGTCACCGCATTTTCATCTCCGCTCCACCATGCCGCAAACATCTCGCTGCGCTCCGCTGCCCGGATACCGATCGTCTCGCGGAACCACTCCACGATCGTATCCCCGAAAATAGTCCTGACCTCCTCATTTGGAATCTTCAGGCCGACCTCGCCCTCCCGGCAATGCACGGCTTCTCTGTCAATGGTCAGGTAGCCTGCGAGATAAAGGATGCTCCAAAAATCCTCTTCCCCTGCATTTTCCAGATCATAGGTGGAGTCCTCCGTAAGCCTTGTCCGGATACTTGCGCCTGACAGCAGCTTTTCAAGCTTCTCGTTCACATCCAGGCCGTCCCTGCCGACAAATCGTCTGATGATACTATTGTGACTTGTATCCTTCCAGTAATTTCCCGGAGCCTGATCCGGCTCCCGGCGCGCATCCGACACAAAGTTGGATACATCCCACGGACAGTACACGTCCTGCTTTCCGAAATGATAACCGTCATACCACTGCCTGATGGAGGGAAGCCGGGATGTAAGCCCGGTATCCTTTAGCATCTGCCCCACTTCTGTCTCTGTGAATCCAAAACAGTCCAGGAAATGGTTCCCAGAGATAGAATGGGTTTTAAAATTATTTACACCGGTAAAAATGCTTTCCTTTGCAATGCGGAGACATCCCGTGATCACCGCAAACTGCAGAAACGGATTTGTCTTGAGGGATTTGCTCATGATCGTCCGGATCACGTTCAGCATGTTGCGATAATAGCCGTATTCGCTGGCTTTTGCAAGGGGGACATCATATTCGTCGATTAAAAGGATCACCGGTTTTCCATAATGGTCATGCAGCATCCGGGTCAGAATGAAAAGACTGTTCCTGACCTCCGCTTCCGATGCTTTTCCGGCTTTCAGCCTGGCGAAGCAGGCCTGATCTTCCGGATCCGTGTTCCCACTGTCCTGCAGGCATGCATGTTCTATGCACAGACTGGACAGTTCAAATAACAGCTGCTCATACGAATCCTCAAAATTGTCATTTGCTATATCCTTGAAGGAAATAGATAGCACAGGCCATTGGTTCATCCATTCCGCGCAAAGCTCATCCTCAGACATGATTTCCAGGCCATCGAAGATTTCCCTGCTGTCCCTGCGAATGTCAAAAAATGCTTCCAGCATACTCATATTCAATGTCTTGCCGAAACGCCGCGGGCGTGTGAACAGACTGACTTTGAAATCCTCCTCCAACAGCTCGCGGATCATTCTTGTTTTATCTATATAGTAGCTTTTCTTCTTTCTCAGAAGCGGGAAGTTTTCCTCTCCTACGGGAATCCTGATCTTTGTCGGCATGAGTCACACCTCTTTCTGGATTTCTTCCAACTGTACGGTTGGGATTTCTTTAGAAATTCTGACTGTTCAGTATATCTTATCATAGAAATTTGGAATAGTAAAGCGGACCGGAATCTGTTAACAGGGGGAACGTTTGTTACTGTTCACACGGTGTCGTGCACTTGCTGCACGGCATCCGGCCAATACAGT
>CAYQBE010000333.1:0-2570 GCA_964415625.1 uncultured Clostridium sp. | reverse complement strand
AGAAGGAGAGGATTGACATGGAAAGACACTTATTTACATCAGAATCAGTAACAGAGGGACATCCGGATAAGATGTGCGACCAGATCTCAGACGCCATCCTGGATGCACTGATGGAACAGGATCCCATGAGCCGCGTGGCCTGCGAGACATGCACCACGACAGGCGTTGTCATGGTAATGGGAGAGATTTCCACCAATGCCTATGTAGACATGCAGAAGATCGTGCGCAATACGATCCGTGAGATCGGATATACCAGCGCGGATTATGGATTTGACGCGGAGACCTGCGGCGTGCTCACTGTGATCGACGAGCAGTCTGCGGACATTGCACTGGGCGTGGATAAGGCGCTGGAAGCGAAGGCAGCGGCACCTGCGGAGGAAGATATTGACGCCATCGGAGCAGGGGATCAGGGAATGATGTTCGGTTATGCGTCAGACGAGACGGAAGAGTATATGCCCTATCCGATCGCCATGGCCCACAAGCTGGCGCTGCAGCTTACCAAGGTGAGAAAGGACGGCACGCTGACTTATCTCCGTCCGGACGGCAAGACCCAGGTGACGGTAGAGTATGATGATGCGGGAGTTCCCCAGCGTCTCGACGCGGTGGTGCTTTCCACACAGCATGACCCGGATGTGACCCAGGAACAGATCTTTGCAGACATCAAGAAGCATGTATTTGACGTGATCATTCCTGCAGAGATGGTAGATGAGAAGACCAAGTTCTTCGTGAATCCGACGGGACGCTTCGTGATCGGCGGGCCTCACGGCGACAGCGGGCTGACCGGAAGAAAGATCATCGTAGATACCTATGGCGGGATGGCACGCCACGGCGGCGGCGCATTTTCCGGAAAGGACTGCACCAAGGTAGACCGTTCCGCTGCATATGCGGCGCGCTATGCGGCAAAGAACATCGTTGCGGCTGGCCTGGCCAAGAAGTGTGAGATCCAGCTGTCCTACGCGATCGGTGTGGCACAGCCGACCTCCATCATGGTAGACACCTTCGGCACGGGGCATGTATCCAATGAACGCCTGGTAGAGATCGTCCGTGAGAATTTTGACTTCCGTCCGGCAGGCATCATCAAGATGCTGGACCTGCGCCGTCCGATCTACAAGCAGACAGCGGCTTACGGACATTTTGGAAGAAACGACCTGGACCTGTCCTGGGAAAGACTGGATAAGGTGGATGCGCTGAAGGCTTATCTGTAGAATAGGATTTCCTATCTTCCTGATAAGTTCTTGCGCAGGCACTTATCAGAAACACGGCTGACGGGTAAACTTTATCCAGCATATTAAGATTTGATAAATTACGGGCTGAAAACCTTGCGGTGACAGCCCGTTTTGTGTTACTGTAATGGGTGGGAGTAACTGCGGACGTATCTGTGGGAAAACAGAGCAGATCCGGGGAGAATAACAGAGGGATGGCCGGAAAGGAGCGTTGAATTAGATGAAGCTGAAAACAAAGCTGATCATTGCTTTCATGGCGATGATGACCCTGCCTACGGTTTTTCTGATCATTGGACGGAGGGTATTTGAGCCAAGGGAGGTCGGAGAGCTGCAGCAGATGTTTCTGATCATTGTATTTTTTACGGCCGCGATTCTGGTGTACTGGGTCTACCGGACGGTCTCCGTGCCGCTGGCAAAGCTGCAGGAGGCTGCTCAGAATATCAAGGACGGCAACCTGGACTTTGAGATCACCGCGGAGGCGGATGATGAGTTCGGAGAGCTGTGCCGGGATTTTGAGGAGATGCGGCTGCGCCTGAAGGCCAATGCCGAGGAAAAGGTAGAATTTGACCGGGAAAATAAAGAGCTGATCAGCAATATTTCCCATGACCTGAAGACGCCGATCACAGCCATCAAGGGCTATGTGGAAGGGATCATGGACGGCGTGGCGGATACGCCGGAAAAGATGGATAAGTACATCAAAACGATATACAATAAGGCGAATGAGATGGATCTGCTGATCAATGAGCTGACCCTGTACTCCAAGATTGACACGAACCGGATCCCCTACAATTTTACCACCATATCCGCAAAGAATTATTTTCTGGACTGTGCCGAAGACCTGTACTTGGAGCTGGAAGCGAAAAATGTGGAATTTGAATACCACTGCTTTCTGGAGGAGGATTCCAAGGTCATTTTGGATCCCGAGCAGCTCCGGAGGGTGATCAACAACATTGTATCCAATTCTTTAAAATACATGGACAAGCCAAAAGGAAAGATTACCATGGATCTGAAGGATGTAGGAGATTTTATACAGATCGAGCTGGGGGATAACGGAAAAGGGATCTCGCCGAAGGATCTGCCCTTTATCTTTGACCGGTTCTACCGGACGGATGCCTCCCGCAATTCCTCCAAGGGGGGGAGCGGCATCGGGCTTTCCATCGCGCAGAAGATCGTGGAGGAGCACGGGGGCAATATCTGGGCCACCAGCGTGGAAGGCAGCGGAACAGTCATGTGCTTTGTAGTAAGAAAATATCAGGAGGTACCATTGGATGAGTAAACGGATTTTGATTATTGAAGATGAGGAAAGCATTGCAGATCTGGAACGGGATTATCTGGAGCTGAGCAACT
>CAYQBE010000332.1:0-2621 GCA_964415625.1 uncultured Clostridium sp. | reverse complement strand
ACATTATTCGAGAAGATTTTCTTAGAAACCGTTAATAAACCATATTTCTATAAATTTTCTGGAATAACGCAACTTCTCGGATAATGCTTTTCTTGCTACAACTTAGAAGATAAAATTTTATTATTTACGGTCAAATGAGAACTTGAGGTTCAAAATTAACGGAAATATGATAAATATTAGTGGGCTAAAAATTATCAAAGAGATAAAATGACTATAAAATTATTAAGAAATATATTTGTCAAGGATTCGGCGAAGTAAAAGGGAGTCTAGCCAGGACGTAATACCGATTCCAATAAATAGGTAAAAGTAGATCCCGCCAATCATAATTATAGGATAGCGCAACATTAGTAATACTGGTCCGCAGTGAATAAGGAAAAGTATTGTTGTTGATGGTAGATGAGCAGCAGTCATTAGGAATGCATTTTTTAGCATGTGCCGGGTACAATTATCGAAACGTGCCAATACAGGAAAGACATAGAAAGTAGTGGCAAGTATAACTAACCCAATGAAGAACAATAGTGTTTGCAATAACTTTGCATAAGAAGATTGGGATTGAGTACAAATATAGTAATCAAAAGATACTAAACTTCCGGTAACAAGAAGGAGCAGCCAGATAATAGTTGATTGGCGGATGTTTTGGAAGAATGAATGAAAGAAGCTTCTGATAATGTAGGAATCTTCGTTTTTAACGATTTTTAACATTACATAATAGAGTGCGGTGGTAGAAGCTCCGATAGTAATGATAGGAAGGCTAGAAAGTAGCCATAATACATTGAGCAGAATCAGATCAGCGATTCTGCTTAAGATATGGAACAATTTTCCGTCGAGTGAAAATAATCGGTTCATAAAGAGTGCCTCTCCTTCTTTGTAATATTTTTAATTAATTTAGGAAAAAGTTTCTTTCAACTTGCGTTGTAGAAGTTTATTCTGCTATGTACTATGTGTGTATATTTTAATTTAAATGTTTTTCTCTATATATAGAGGGGGTCATTCCTGTTTTTTTCTTAAAGCAAGAACTGAAGTAATACTGATTTGTATATCCAATCCGGGCACTGATTTCTTTGAGTGAAGCACTGGAGTTAGAAAGTAACTGGCATGCAGCATCAATTCGGGCATTAGTAATTACGTCAGAGATGTTCTGTTTCTGATTTTTTTTAAACAAAGCACTTAGATGAGCAGGGCTTACATTTACATGATCTGCAATATCTTTCAGGCAGAGAGAAGCATCTTGGTAATGTGTACGGATATATTCTATAGTTGCGCTACAGATGTGTGCATGGTGGTTTTGTACAGAGGTTTCAAGTTTCTGGCAAATGTTGTAACAAACCTCTTCTAGCAACTGGAAAATTTCTGAACTTGAGACGGCATATTCCATCCGGTGGTATGTGTCTATAATCTCATGCTCAGTTTCTTCCGTATTGATATCCATTTCATACATAAATTTTAATAAACGTCCAAGAAGAGAATATATCTGGATAAAGATCAATTGCTTACTTCCATAATTTTCCAAAAGATTCGCGGATAATTTCTGAATCCAGTCGTGAATATCAGCTGTTTGTTTTTTGCAGATTAATTGTATCAGCTGTTCTTCGTTCTGGCTAGTAAATAATTCCGAAGGAATTTCCTTTCGTTTTGTATCTCGAATATCAAAGATATTCTTCTGCGGGAAAAAGAAAGAATACTCCAGTGCTTTTGAGGCATTTTCATAGGATACCGGCATATTCCACAGGTATTTGATCACAGTACCAATACCGATATTGATTTCAAATACACGTCCACGCAAAGAATCCGACAATCGGGAAAATAGTTCAGATGAGGAAGACTGGAAAATCTTTGCGTTGACATAGTCATGTCCGAGGAAAATAATAAGTTTGTTAAAGTTTGTCAGAATATATACCAGGGAGAAAGCATTACAAAAATTCTCTTTAATCTGGTCTGTCAGGCTCATCAGGCGAAGATGGTATTCTTCAATTCCAAATTTTGATTTGACTTCGTCAGCGTTTTCTATACGAATAATTGCAGCCTGGAAATAGTGATAATCAAGCTTGAGATTCAGATAATCAGGATAATTGTTCAGGCTGTATCTGGCCTCATCACTAGAAGAATGGATGAGTTCAGAGAAAAAGTTTTCAATCATAGCAGGCTTACTGCGATTTAGAATATCCAAATTATGGCGTTCCTGCTGTAAGGTATGCAACGCTTTTTCGATAATGGAAGACAGATAAGTATAATCTAATGGCTTTTCGACGTAATCGAAAGCACCAAGGCGGATAGCTTGCCTAGCATATTCAAATTTATCGAAGGCACTGATTAGGATGATTTTGATATTCGGATTTATTCGCAGGGCTTTCTCTGCCATCTCAAGACCGTTTAACTGTGCCATTTCAATATCTGATATGATAAGGTCAACCTGTTCTTTTTCAAGAATTTCAAGGGCGGTCTGGCCGTCATATACCTTTTGAGAGACACATGCATCCATGGAAGTCCAGTTGATATTATGTCGGATGCCTTCTACGGACAAATAATTGTCGTCTATAATCATAACTTGATACATATGGCAAGTCTCCTTTCATCTTCTAATCTATTCCTCGCTTAATATCTGAGGAATAAGGATATAGATG
>CAYQBE010000331.1:0-2637 GCA_964415625.1 uncultured Clostridium sp. | reverse complement strand
TGATTTTAGAAAGTTTAGGAATTGTTTATGCGCTTTTAGGTGCGGCATGTGCGGTATTTCTTGCAGGTGCAGGTTCAGCTTTGGGAGTTGGTATTGCAGGTCAGGCAGCATCCGGTGTTGTATCGGAGGATCCGAGCAAGTTCGCTAAGGTACTGATCATGCAGCTTCTTCCTGGTACACAGGGTATCTACGGTCTGCTGGTTGGATTCATCACACTGTCCAAGATCGGTATCATCGGCGGCGGCGCGGTTGAGATCTCTCCGTCCACAGGACTTCTGATCCTGGCAGCATGCCTTCCGATCGGAATCGTAGGTCTGATCTCCGGAAAGTCTCAGGGTAAGACAGCTGCGGCAGCGATCGGTATCGTTGCAAAGAAACCGGATCAGTTCGGTAAGGCAATGCTGTTCCCGGCCATGGTTGAGACCTATGCGATCCTGGCACTTCTGATCTCCATTCTGGCAGTCAGCGGAATCCAGGTATAATTCGGCTTGATCTTCCGCAGCAGCCTGCCGGGAAGGGGATTTCCACGGAAGCTGCACGGGCGGAAAGAAAAAAATGATAAGTATGAGGTGTGATAGATGAGTGGATTAGACAAGATAAAAAGTCAGATCCTGGATGAAGCGAACCACTCAGCAGAGTTGAAGCTGGCAGAGGCCAATGAAAAAGCGGAGCGGATGCTCAGCGAAGCAAAGGCAGAGGCGGATGCGGAAGCTTCAAGGCTGCAGGCAAAATCTCAGGAGGCAGTTGCGGTTTACGCGGACCGGGTAAAATCATCCGGTGAGATGCAGCGGAAGCAGGCAATCCTCCAGGCAAAGCAGGAAGTGATCGCGGATGTGCTCCAGAACGCATATGAGAAGGTGTGCGCACAGGACGACGCGGCATATTTCGGGATGATCACAAGGATGCTCGAAAAATATGCCCAGCCCGGGGACGGCATCATCTCTTTCAATGCGAAGGATCTGAAGCGTATGCCGAAGGGATTTGAAGCCGAGATGGAAAAGGCCGCTCAGAAAAAGGGCGGAAGCCTGAAGCTGTCCGCAGAAGCAAAACAGATGGACGGCGGCTTTATCCTGGTATACGGCGGTGTGGAAGAGAATTGTACGATCCGGGCAATGTTTGACGCAAAGAGAGATTATTTGTCCGATAAAGTTCATGAGGTGTTATTTATATAGAATATATGACACAGGAGGGAATATTTTGAATGATTTAGAATATACTTACGCGGTTGCGCGTATACGTTCGTTGGAAGCATCCCTGCTGACGGATTCTGTAATTGACCAGCTTGTGAACTGTCAGAGTGAAAAGCAGTGCCTGGAGCTGTTGAGTGAAAAGGGCTGGGGAGACCATGAGACAGGCCTCGATGCCTCCGCCATGTTAAAGCGGGAGGAGGAGAAGACCTGGGAGGTGATCCGGGAAGTGGCTCCGGATCTGTCCGTGTTTGATGTGCTTTCCTATTCTAAGGTATACCATAATCTGAAAGCGGCGATCAAGGAAGTGTGCACCGAGGTTCAGACGGAGAATATTTTCTACGACGACTGTGCGATACCCGGGAGGGAGATGCTGGAGATTGTGGAAAGTAAAGAGTTCGGCCGCCTTCCGGACAACATGGCTGCCGTGGCGCAGGAGGCATATGATACGCTTCTGCATACGCGGGACGGACAGCTGTGCGACGTGATCGTGGACCGTGCGGCATTAGAGGCCATCTATGCGGCAGGCATGAGCGCCAGGGACGAGATCATCCGCAACTACGCGGAGTCTACCGTTGCCATCGCAGACATCAAGATCGCGGTGCGCTGCCAGAAAACCGGGAAGTCTCTGGACTTCATGAAACGCGCCCTGGCGGAATGCGAAAGTGTCAGCACAGAGCAGCTTGCCAAGGCGGCTCTGTCCGGACCGGAAGCAATCGGGGAATACCTGTCCGGGACGGCCTATGCGGAAGGCGCACAGGCGCTGGAGGAATCTCCGTCCGCATTTGAGCGCTGGTGCGACAACCGAATGATGGAAACCATTCGGCCCCAGAAGTATAACGCATTTTCAGTAGGGCCTCTGGTGGCATATCAGCTTGCCAGGGAGAATGAGATCAAGACAGTTCGGATCATCCTGACCGGGAAGCAGAACGAATTCCCGGACGAGGCGATTCGGGAAAGGGTAAGGGAGATGTATGTATAAGATTGCGGTAATCGGCGATTACGACAGTATCTATGGTTTCGCGACGCTGGGTCTTAGCATCTGTCCGGTAAAGACCACCGAAGAAGCCAGGGATAAGCTGCGCCAGCTGGCAGACGGAAAATATGGGATCATCTATGTTACGGAAGCTGTGGCGGCAGAAATAGAAGATGTAATAGCGGAATATCAGGAGCAGACCATGCCGGCGATCATCCAGATCCCGGGCGTGTCCGGAAATACCGGTGCAGGCGTGGAAGGTGTGAAGAAGACAGTGGAGCAGGCTGTCGGATCAGATATTCTGTTTTCTGAAGAATAAACGGGAACATCCGCGCCACCAGGCTCGAAAAGACCTCGCCAGGTCGGCAGGATGTGCTTAACAACTAGGTTCGAAAGGACCTCACCAAGTTTTATAAGCAGGAGGTAATTCGTCAAATGAGCAGAGGCGTAATCAAAAAAGTCGCAGGCCCGCTT
>CAYQBE010000330.1:0-2664 GCA_964415625.1 uncultured Clostridium sp. | reverse complement strand
GCCTCATACTCCGCAAGCCCACGGATTTCATTTATCATTGCCATATAAAACCTCCATATAAATACCGCCCCTGTACCAGAAGGTTGTTTTATCAAAATACATCTTCCGATACAAGAGCGGCATGTCCCTAATTCTTATTTCTGTTTGCCTACGTTCCTGCCGGATTTCAAATTTCCCTTTTTCTTTGGAAACTCCAGGCTGAAATTCGCACGTCCCTCCTCCACCTTCATTAACAGGTCTGCCGCAAAGGTTTTTCCTGTCCTCTGTGAATAGAGATCCTTCACATGGGTACGCCCCTTCTCCAGTAAATCTACTGCCATCTTCTTATCCACCAGCTTTTTCATACTGGAAAGATAGCGGTTCTCTTTCCATAAGCAGAAAGAACATTCCCGGCTGTTACAGTAAAAATTCTTTTTCCCCTCGTACACAGGATTTCCACATACCGGGCAGGTCCCAACGCTCTCCCTCTGACGGAAACGGTTCTGTTCTTCCCCGGATATGGCGCTGCAGCCTGCAAGCATCGTATCAATCAAATCAGTAATCCCCTGAAAAAACTCACTGCTTTCCATCTCTCCCTTCTCCATCAGGAGCAGCTTATTTTCCCATTCTGCAGTCATGGCGGCAGATTTCAGGTAATCCGGCAGCACCGCAATCAATTCCTTCCCGTCTGCTGTCGGGAGAATCTGCTTCCCACTCCGCTTTGCATAACCGGAGGAAACCAGTTTTTCCAAGATGGATGCCCTGGTTGCAGGCGTTCCAAGCCCTTTCTTCTCCGTATCCTCGTCAAAATCCTGATTCCCGGCACGTTCCATTGCGGCTAACAGCGTGTCCTCGCTGTATGGCTTCGGCGGGGAGCTGTAATGCCTGCTGTTCTCTGCCCGGATTTCCGCAATCCCCATCCCTTCCTGTAAGCCCTCTGGAATGGATGTTGTATCATCTGTTCTATTTTTATCCGCTTGCCTTTCTTTTTGCATAGAATTACGGAAGGCTTCTTCAATCTTTTTAAAACCCGGCTGAACAATGGTTTTCCCTTTTGCAGAGAACTCATGCCCCTCGCACAGAACCGTAACGGCTGTTTCCTCATAAATACATTCTTCGGACACTGCCTGCGCCAGACGCTGCCCGATCAGGCGGAAGATATTTCTCTGCCGTTCCGACAATTCTTCAAAATCCTCCTCCAATGCCTCTTTTGTCGGCAACAGTGCATGATGGTCGGAAACCTTGTCATTATTGATAATACGTCCGACATCCACCCCGATCTGTTCTCCCTGTAAGCAAGGCAGCAACTCCGGCAACAGTTCTAATAATTCTAAAGCCGTCTGCTCCATATCAGCCGTAATATACTGGCTGTCCGTCCGGGGATATGTAACTAACCTTGCTTCATACAGTTCCTGCAGCTCCCGCAGTGTTTCCTGCGCCGTATATCCAAAGAAACGGTTCGCTTCCCTCTGCAAAGTGGTAAGGTCATAGAGTTTCGGCGGCTGGTTCTTCTTCCGGATTTTCTCTAATTTGGCAATAACTGCAGGTTTCCCATTGCATTTTTCAGCCAGGGCAATGCTTTCCGCTTCGTCTTTGATCGTTTCCGATACGGCACAAATCCCATCCCCTTCAACCGCCACTTTGTAGTAGGCTTCCTTCACAAACCCGTCAATGGCATCCTGCCGCTCCACCAGCATTGCCAGCGTGGGGGTCTGGACACGCCCCACCGTCAGGCGTTTATAATATTTCGTGGTAAATGCCCTGGTTGCGTTCATCCCGATCAGCCAGTCCGCTTTTGCCCTGCATATAGAGGCTTCGCAGAGATTTTTGTATTCCCTTCCATCTTTCAGGCTGGCAAACCCTTCCCGGATTGCGTTGTCCTCCATAGAACTGATCCACAGCCGCTTAACCGGGATTTTGCTGCCCGACAGGTCGTAGACACGCTTGAAGATCAGCTCCCCTTCCCGCCCTGCGTCACAGGCATTGACCACATAATCAATATCTTCCCGGTTCAGCAGCTTTTTTAAGACGGCAAACTGCTTTTTCTTATCTTTTGCAACGGATAATTCCCACCGTTCCGGCACAATCGGCAGGTCTGCAAACTCCCATTTTTCATATCTGGAATCGTAAACTTCCGGGGGAATGTACTCCGCCAGGTGCCCCAGGCACCAGCTTACAATGCAGTCTTTCCCCGCCAGATAGCCGTCCTCCCGCTCCCCGGCAGAAAGAATTTTAGCTATACTCTGCGATACACTCGGTTTCTCCGCAATCACCAAAAACATTATTCATCCTCCCCTTCATCATCAGAATCATCCTTGTCCTCATTGATATATGCGCCGCCGTCGTAAAATTCCAGATCCTCGCCGTCCATTTCATCCTCGTCCTGCCTTGGTTTCAGCACTTTAAAATAATAGCAGCCGCCGACTCCGCCAGCCAAAAGCACGATCACGGCAAGCAGGGCGCCTGTATTCATGCCGCCTTTCTTTTCTTCCGGTTCTGTCTCCGTTTCCGGTTCCTCCGGCGCAGATGGTTTTTCTGTCTCCGGAATGATTACAGATGGCTGCTCCTGTTCCGGTTCTTCCTTTGTTTCCCCGATAAACTCTGCCAGGTCATTTTCGTCAATCATGGAGAGCATATAGACATTCTCCGTATTATTGGAACGGTCTAATACCATGAAAAAGGTAT
>CAYQBE010000329.1:0-2680 GCA_964415625.1 uncultured Clostridium sp. | reverse complement strand
AAGCTATTGGGATTCCCTGGCTTCTTAGTGGTACAAACTTTTTACTCTCAAGTATAGTGAAAGGAGCAAAAAAATGTTACGGCAAAAATTCAATGATGGCTGGGAAGTAAAAAGTAAATTAGTATCCATGATGGAGTCTTTTGAGAGCCATGAAGAAGACGTGAACGTAGTGGAACTGCCCCATGACGCCATGATCCATGAAGAGAGGACTCCGGATACAAAGAATCGGAATCAGACAGGATTTTATCCGGGAGGGCTTTATACCTATACCAGGAAGCTGGACGTGCCCGGCGAATGGGAAGGAAAAACCCTGCTCATGGAGTTTGAAGGGGTATCCAATTATCCGAAAGTTTATGTAAACGGAGACTATGCGGGGGGATGCCGGAATGGATATTCTAACTTTTATATTTCATTGGGGCAACTTTTAAAATATGGTGAAATGAATGAAATCCGTGTAGTGGCAGACAACATGGAGGAGACTTCCCGCTGGTATTGCGGCGGAGGGATTTACAGGGATGTGAACCTGCTGGTGGGCGGGGAGATTTATTTTGAAGCAGACGGCTTGAAAATATCTGCACCGGATATCAGCGGAACAGAAGCGGTCATTGCCGTAGAGACGGCTCTTTGCAATCAGGGACGGAGGAATCCGAAGGTATGGATCGAGACAGTGATCTGTGACGGGACGGGAGAGGAGATCGCGAAATCTAAGATCCCGGTCACGGCATTTGCAGGGGAAAGCCTGATATCCAGGCAGCGGATACCGATCTGTGAACCCAGGCTGTGGAGCGCGGAGCATCCGGATCTGTATACCTGCTCTGTCCGGGCGGTTTGTGGGGATGAGGTATTGGATGAAGACAAAACTGTTTTTGGAATCCGGCGGCTGGAGCTTTCGGCACAGACAGGACTGAGGGTGAACGGACAGGAAGTCAAGCTAAGGGGAGCCTGTATCCATCTGGATAACGGCATTCTTGGAGCGGCGGCATATCCAGATGCGGATGAGCGGAAGATCCGCCTGCTGAAGGAAGCCGGCTTCAACTGCATCCGAAGCTCCCATCAGCCGATCGGAAAGACAATGCTCGAAGTCTGCGACAGGTTAGGCATGTATGTGATGGACGAATTTTCGGATGTATGGACACGCCAGAAAAATGTCCATGATTACTCCACGGTATTTGAGGATGCCTGGGAGGAGGATGTAAAGCGGATGGTGGAAAAGGACTTCAATCATCCTTCTGTGATCCTGTACAGTACGGGCAACGAGATCCAGGAGGCCGGAAGCGCGAAAGGGGCGCAGACGAACCGCAGGATCAATGAAAAAATAAAGCAGCTCGATGATACCCGTTATACGGTCAGCGCTGTCAACGGCATGCTGGCCGGGCAGGACAGGCTTGGGGAAATCCTGGCACAGGCCATGGGGATCAGCCAGGAGGAGCTGGCTGCGAGCATGTCAGCAGGACAGGAGGGCGCAGGTCAGGCAGACACAGAATCCACATCCGCAGGAAATGAAGGCGGCGGAGCCGATGCATTGAATGGTATGATGTCTGTGATGACAGGGCCGCTGGCAGATGCCATCGCCACCAGCCCAATTCTTGCGGAGATGATCGAAGAATATGTCTCCGTCACGGACATTGCCGGATATAATTATCTGACCGCGCTTCACGAGGCAGAAAAGGAACGGCATCCGAACCGGGTCGTATTGGGGACAGAAACATTTCCGGCAGATATTGTGCGCCTTTGGGATATCGTAAAGAAAAACTCTCATGTGATCGGCGACATGACATGGACGGGATATGATTATCTGGGGGAGGCCGGATGCGGCATTTTCCATTATGACGGGACAGAAAATTTTACCAGCCATTGGCCGGACCGGACCGCATATATCGGGGATCTTGACCTGATCGGATACCGCAGGCCAATCAGTTATTTCCGGGAGATTGTGTATGGACTCCGGAAAGAACCCTATATCGCGGTACGCAGGGTAAACCGTAACGGACAGAACCCCTCGGTTACGCCGTGGATGTGGAAGGACAATATCGCAAGCTGGACCTGGCCGGGATATGAAGGAGAGAGCGCCGTTGTGGATGTCTATGCGGACGCAGATGAGGTGGAGCTGTTCCTGAATGGGAACTCCTGCGGGAAGAAGTCCGTAAAAGGAACCTTTGAAGCAGTATATGATATCCCCTATCAGCCCGGATGCCTGATGGCAGCAGCGTACACGGATGGCCGGGAGACGGGACGTTTCCGTCTGGATACGGCCGAAGACAGCGTAGAGCTGGAGGCCAGGACGGATAAGGCAAAATTAAGTGCGGTCCGCAGGGAACTTGCATTCCTTACCGTAGTATTGAAAGACGGGGAAGGGCATGAGAATCTTTTCCAAAAGAAGAGAGTATCTGTACATGTGGAAGGAGCTGCAGAGCTGCTTGGATTTGGAAATGCCGATCCACAGGCAATGGGAAGTTATGACGATACCGAGTGGGAGACTTATGACGGACAGGTCATGGCAGTGATCCGCGCGGGACAAGAGCCGGGGATGGCGAAAATCGTCTTTTCGGCAAAGGATTGTAAAGACCAGACCGTTGAGTTTGAAGTAATATGATGAATGCATAAAATATGGAATTTCCACTTGTACGGTTGGATGCTCTAAAGAGCCTCCAACCCACTTATCCATTCGCAAAAACCGTGC
>CAYQBE010000328.1:0-2699 GCA_964415625.1 uncultured Clostridium sp. | reverse complement strand
TTTAAGTGAACGAGCCATAGGTTCTAACCTCCTTGTAAACTAATTATTTGATAGCTTTTCCATCTCTTCTTCTTACGATCAGCTTGTTAGAAGCTTTGTTCTTCTTACGTGTCTTGAGACCCAGCGCCGGCTTGCCCCATGGTGTTGACGGACCCGGACGGCCGATGCCTGTCTTGCCTTCACCACCACCGTGCGGATGGTCGTTGGGATTCATTACGGAACCACGTACTGTAGGTCTGATGCCCATATGGCGTTTACGTCCTGCTTTACCGATGTTGATCAGGTTGTGCTCTCCATTGCCAACGACACCTACGGATGCTCTGCAGATGATCGGAACCATTCTCATTTCGCCTGAAGGAAGACGTAAGGTCGCGTACTTTCCTTCCTTTGCCATAAGCTGTGCGCTGTTTCCCGCGGAACGTACCAGCTGTCCGCCCTTTCCAGGATACAGCTCAATGTTGTGGATCTGCGTACCTACCGGAATGTTCTCCAGCGGCAGACAGTTTCCGATCCTTACTTCCGCTTCCGGTCCGTTCATGATCTTCATGCCGTCCTTCAGTCCTTCCGGAGCAAGGATATAAGCCTTTTCACCGTCTGCGTAGCAGACAAGCGCGATGTTGGCAGTTCTGTTCGGATCGTATTCGATACCGAGCACGGTTGCCGGGATACCGTCTTTTTTTCTCTTAAAATCTACGATTCTATATTTTTTCTTAGCGCCGCCTCCGCGATGCCTTACTGTGATCTTACCCTGATTGTTGCGGCCGGCTGTTCTCTTCTTGGATGAGAGAAGGGATTTCTCAGGTGTTGTCTTTGTGATCTCTGAGAAATCAGAGCCAGTCATCTGTCTTCTGGAAGGTGTATATGGGTTATAAGTTTTGATTCCCATTACTGTCTCTCCTTTCGTTTGCTCTAATTATTAGTTTCACGGACTTGCACCGTATATATTGAACACTTAGCGAGGTCTTCCCGAGCTTAGTGTGAAAATACACTCGATCCACTTAACGAGGTTCTCTCGAGCTTAGTGGGCACAGTGTTTCCTTTTTACCAAACACTTAGCGAGGTCTTTTTACAGGCCCTGGAAGATCTCAATCTCTGCACTGTCTTCTGTCAGCTGCACGATCGCCTTTTTTGTCTTAGCGGTCTTTCCGTATACCATGCCGCGTCTCTTGTTCTTTCCTTCGCGGTTCATTGTATTTACGCTTGCCACCTTTGTTCCGGAGAACATCTTTTCAACAGCTTCCTTGATCTGGGACTTTGTAGCATCTGGGTGTACCAGAAACGTGTACTTCTTGTCGCCCATGATCTCCATGCTCTTCTCTGTAATGACCGGTTTCTGGATCACATCATAATATTTGATATCAGCCATTATGCGTACACCTCCTCAATCGCTGCAACAACAGCTTTCGTAGCGATCACTGTGTTGTATTTCAGGATATCGTAAACATTGATCGTATTGGTGTGTGCAGTCTTCACATCCGGAATATTTCTTGCGGAAAGCTCTGCGTTCTTGTTGTCGTCCTCCAGCACTACCAATGCCTTGTTGATCTTCAGGTTATCCAGAACTGTCTGGAACTTCTTTGTCTTGATCTCATCGAAATTGATCTCGTCGATCACGATGAACTTCTTCTCTTCTACTCTGGAAGAAAGCGCGGACTTCAATGCAGCCCTCTTTTCCTTCTTATTCATCTTTACAGAATAATCTCTCGGAACCGGAGCGAATACGATACCGCCGCCTGTCCACTGGGGAGCCCTGGTGGAACCCTGTCTTGCATGGCCTGTTCCCTTCTGTCTCCATGGCTTCCTTCCGCCGCCGGAAACTTCGGAACGTGTCTTTGCCTTCTGTGTTCCCTGACGGTTATTTGCAAGCTGGCCCACAACTGCTTTGTGTACAAGGTGATCATTGACCTCGACACCAAACACGGAATCGTTCAGATCGATCGTACCAACTTCTTTACCTTCGATATTATAAACAGATACTGTTGCCATCTGT
Organism: uncultured Clostridium sp.; assembly: GCA_964415625.1. GTDB lineage: Bacteria > Bacillota > Clostridia > Lachnospirales > Lachnospiraceae > Schaedlerella. Next base: position 709 of record CAYQBE010000328.1, on the reverse strand, counting down.
GTGTTCCTCCTTTCTATATTGTCAGATTATTTCTCAGCCTTTACTGTCTCTTTGACCGTTACGAGGCACTTCTTCGGTCCCGGTACAGAACCCTTGATCAGCAGCAGGTTGTTCTCTGCGTCAACCCTTACCACTTCCAGATTCTGAACAGTAATCTGCTTGTTTCCCATCTGACCAGGCATCTTCTTGCCCTTGAATACCTTACTCGGATCGGATGCCGCACCGTTAGAACCAGCATGACGGTGATACTTGGAACCATGAGTCATAGGTCCTCTGCTCTGTCCGTGACGCTTGATCGCACCCTGGAACCCTTTACCTTTTGAGATCGCTGTCGCGTCTACTCTGTCGCCTGCAGCGAAGATGTCCGCCTTGATCTCCTGTGCCGGTGCATATTCTTCCGCATCTTCAAAACGGAACTCCTTTACGAATCTCTTGGAGGAAACGCCTGCCTTCTGGAAATGGCCTGCTTCAGCCTTGGTCGCGCCGTTTCTGTGGGCAACTTCCTTCTTGCCGCTCTTGTCCTTGCTGACGATCTTGTCTTTCATGTCAACAAAGCCAACCTGTACCGCACTGTAGCCGTCGTTTTCCTCTGTCTTCACCTGTGTCACCACGCAGGGTCCTGCCTGGAGCACGGTTACCGGAATCAGGACTCCGTCTTCGTCGAAGATCTGAGTCATTCCAACCTTTGTAGCCAAAATAGCTTTCTTCA
>CAYQBE010000327.1:0-2718 GCA_964415625.1 uncultured Clostridium sp. | reverse complement strand
CATGGTGCTTCTGATGCTCCCGGCATTTTTATTCGCCATGTATGAGAAAGACGGGATGCCGCTGGAGAAAGTTCTTTACAATATCATCAATGTGAAGTTCAAAAAGCCGGCAGTCCGGCGGTATGAGATAAAAAATATCTATGAGACGGAGGTAAGAAAAACCATATCAAAACAGAAGAAAGGGGGAAGGACACATGGGAAGAAAAAGAAACGCCGGTAGCCAGCGGCATATAACGGGAAAAGAGGGTGCGGTTTTCCTGGATGACTGGCTGGATGAACCGGAGGATGACTACATAGATTTTGAAAATAATCCGGCTTATTCCGGGACAGTTGGCAGGAGGGGGACGCACAGGGAACTTACCCGCCGTGAGAAGAAGGCAATGGAGAAGGCGGCAAAAGAGGCAGAAAAGTTAAGGAAGATCCAGGAGGAGGCAGACCGGAAAGCGGAACGGAAAGCCGCCCGTGAAGCGGAAAAAGAGGCAAAGAAGGAGGCGGCAAGACAGAAAGCGGAGAAAAAGAAAGCTGCTTCCAGGAGAAAAACGCATCCGATAGCGGCGACGCAAAAATCCAGTACAGGCAATGCGGCAATGCATAAAGGCCGGGATACGGCAAAAGAGAAAAAAGCAAAGGAGAAGCAGATTTCCGCACAGCAGTCCATACCTTACCGGGAGATGGCGAAGGACGGGATCTGCCGGGTGCAGGATAAATATTATTCCAAGACTATCCGGTTCTATGACATCAATTACCAGTTGGCGCAGAATGAGGACAAGAACGCTATTTTTGAGAACTGGTGTGATTTCCTCAACTATTTTGACAGCACGATCCATTTCCAGTTGTCTTTTGTGAACCATCACAGCAACATGAAAGAGTTTGAATCCATCATCCAGATTAAGCCGCAGAATGACGATTTTGACGATGTGCGGATGGAGTACGCACAGATGCTGAAAAACCAGCTTGCAAAGGGAAACAACGGCCTTGTCCGTACCAAATATATTACGTTTGGGATTGAAGCCGACAACATCCGGGAAGCGAAACCGAAGCTGGAGCGGATTGAAGCGGATATTCTGAATAACTTCAAGGTACTTGGCGTGTCGGCCTACCCCTTAAATGGGGAGGAACGCCTGCAGGTGCTGTATGAAACCTTTAACCCGGAGGAGAAAACGCCGTTTAAGTTTTCTTATGATAACGTGCTGCGTACCGGGATGGGAACGAAGGATTTCATCGCACCCACCAGTTTTGTGTTTAAGAACGGGAAGGATTTCCAGATGGGGGATACCCTTGGGGCGGCATCCTACTTACAGATACTTGCCCCGGAGCTGACGGACAAGATGCTTGCGGAATTTCTGGACATGGACAGGAACCTGATGGTAAACCTCCACATCCAGTCCTTAGACCAGATGAAGGCGATCAAGCTGGTGAAAAGCAAGGTAACGGATATTAACCGGATGAAGATCGAGGAACAGAAGAAAGCAGTGCGTTCCGGGTACGATATGGACATCATCCCCTCTGACCTCAATACTTACGGCGGGGAGGCGAAGCGGCTGCTGGAAGATTTGCAATCACGGAATGAGAGGATGTTCCTTGTGACTGTGCTGTTCTTGAATACAGCAAAGACAAAGCAGGAATTAGACAATGCCGTATTCCAGACGGCGGGCATTGCACAGAAATATAATTGCTCCCTGCGCCGCCTGGATTATATGCAGGAGCAGGGGCTGATGAGCAGCGTTCCTTTGGGATTGAACTTAATCCCGATCAAACGTGCGTTGACTACCACATCCACGGCAATTTTTGTTCCGTTTACCACACAGGAATTGTTTATGGCGGGGGAATCTTTGTATTATGGTTTGAACGCACTTTCCAACAACATGATCATGGTAGACCGGAAGAAGCTGAAAAACCCCAACGGCTTGATACTCGGTACGCCCGGCTCTGGTAAATCCTTCTCGGCAAAGCGTGAGATTACCAATGCTTTCTTTGCCACCCAGGATGACATCATTATTGGAGATCCAGAGGGAGAGTATTATCCCCTTGTCCATGCGTTGGGCGGGCAGGTGATCCATATTTCCGCTACAAGCCGGGACTATATCAACCCGATGGACATCAACATGGACTATTCGGACGATGATAACCCATTAGGCGTAAAAAGTGATTTTATCTTATCTTTGTGCGAGCTGATCATGGGGGCAAGGAACGGTATTGAAGCGGAGGAAAAGTCGGTGATTGACCGCTGCCTGCCAATCGTGTACCAGAAATATTTTGAACATCCGGTGCCGGAGAATATGCCGGTACTTGGGGATTTGTACCAGTGCCTCCGGGAACAGAAGGAAGTGCAGGCACAGCGGATTGCAACGGCTTTGGAAATCTATGTAAACGGTTCCCTGAAAGTATTCAACCACCGTACCAACGTGGAGCTGGAGAACCGGATCATCTGCTTTGATATTAAGGATTTGGGGAAACAGTTGAAAAAGCTAGGGATGCTGATCGTCCAGGACCAGGTGTGGAACCGTGTCACCGTCAACCGTGCCGCACGGAAATCCACCAGATACTATATAGATGAGTTCCATCTGCTTTTAAAAGAAGAACAGACGGCGGCGTATTCGGTGGAGATCTGGAAGCGTTTCCGTAAATGGGGAGGAATCCCGACAGGCATTACGCAGAACATCAAAGTGCGCCCAGATAGGGCATTGTGTAAAGTAGCGTAGGTGCTACCGTCTATGA
>CAYQBE010000326.1:0-2721 GCA_964415625.1 uncultured Clostridium sp. | reverse complement strand
AACTATGCGGGTTTCAGCAGTTTAATCTGTTGTTTCGTGAATAATTCAGGATAATGGTTGTTTCCAAATCGCTTTCTAACTGGCTGATATTAGGAGTAACTCCCATGAATTCTAATATAAATGGATCTTTCACAAATTCTAATACCTTATTCTCTCGATCAGGTAACTGTATAGACAACATTCTTTTGTAATATCCACTCTTAATATTGCGCTCCAAAACTCTTACAGACCAATTTTCAGTTAGAATTTCTCATCGCTCAAGCCTGTGTTAATATCCATTCCTTCTTCATTCAATATGCAACATATATGGATTTGCGATTATAGTATCTTTTTGCAAAGTAGCTGCAACATTAATTGAAGGAACATAACGCCATTCTTGTTCATCATGAAAGTTCTTTTGAAAATCAATTACTTCCCGGCGGGCGAAAAGGCCAATTACACGAATAAAGTCACTAAAACCGAATTTTCTAACTACGCAACACAAAGCAATATATCTAAACATTACGTACCACAGGATAGCATAATTCTTTATGACAGAAAAGCCCCAAGCCTAATTTTACCATGAACATTTGTTCTGATTCATTGTAGCAGAAACCTTCGGTAAATGCAATAGAAACTCTTAGTCTATCTGAAGAAATTTCTTCCCCCGCTTTCAAGGCCAAAAAAGACACCAAAAATCATCCCTGAATTTTTGATGTCTTTCTGTTTTTGCCAGGCTAAGCCTTAAGTTTATCTTCCAGTCATCTTCTGGAACAAACACACTTATTGCTACATTTTAAGATACTCATGCCCAAAAATCTAATCTGCTTATAGAATAACACGATATATAGATATAGCCAACAATAATTTACGATATATTGTGTTTTTCAAAGACCCAGTATTAATAACTATATGATCTTCCCTGACAAGTGATCAATCTCATGCTGCACGATCTGAGCGGGCCAGTCTTTCAGCTTCAGCTTTTGTTTTTTCCAGTCAAAATCGTAATACTCTACCTCAATTTCCCGATAGCGGTTCGTTTTACGGACACCTTCCAACGACAGGCATCCTTCCTCCGTTTCATAAATTCCGTTTTTGGAAACCAGCACCGGATTAAACATTACGACGTCAGCGAACCCCATATTTACGATGATAATATTTTTCTTCACCCCGATCATGTTGGCCGCCATGCCGACGCAGCGGTCACGGTTAGCATTTAAAGTATCCTGCAGATCCCTCGCTACCTGTTGGTCATCCTTTGTTGCCGGTTCTGATTTTTGTCCCAGAAAAAACACATCTCTAATAATTTCTTTAACCATAGCGTTTTATTTTCCTTCCTTAATACAACGGATCATAGTATTTGCCTCAGCCATTACCATGTTTTTCCATCATAGGACCCTGAAACTTTTCTCATCGCAGACAGTCCCTTCACCTACATCCAATTTCTGATTTCTTCCTCTGTCACACCGTTCGCATTTAACGGCTTATGCCATCTGGCCTCCGGATAGGCTTTCTTTAATTTTACAGCAAGCTTCGTTGGCTTTGACGCGCCGCTTGTAGTAAACAAAGCCACATGCTTCCCGCTTAAATTCAAAGAATCTAACAGCGTCAGTACTACATTGGGCACAACTCCGCACCAGATGGGGCACCCCAAGAGGATCCGGTCATATTGGAAAAATAAACCACCAATGTCTTCATATCAAAATCTCCTTCCACACTTTGGGCAGTATTCAAACTCTTCCTGTGTTTCAAATCCATGGGTAATTCCCATGATAAAAAACATCTGAATGACTCTCCAAATCAATTCTTATATTGCAGGAAGCGCATCAAACCACAGTCTTTGTATCATCCTGCTTTCTTTCCTATTGTTATATCAATTGCTTATTTTTTTCTTACGATCATAAAAATCCCGGCTGTAATCAATAGGATACCCACAACCATCCCTATCACTGCTGAAGTGCCTCCTACTTTTCCGGCAAGAAATATGGAAGTCGGTCCGTCTGCACCACCAATCACAGATACTGACCTGGCCACGGACGTTTTCCCATTCACTTTGAAAACCAGATTGATTGCTGCCGTTACAATTCCTATTACTGCCAGAATAATTCCTACAATCTTCTTCATGCATTGAACTCCTCTAAATCCTGATGTATTTTATTTCTCAATTGTAATTCTTATTATAGGGTGCCCCCGTTCAAAATGCAACCACATTAACCATATTATCCGAGTGCCTTTATCTCTTCCGTTCCAAATACTGTCTATACTCCGTAAAGCCAGAAGCATCTACATCATACAGAAAGCCTGCCACTGGCAGCCTTTCTGCATACGATGGTATTCAAAAAGCCGAACAGGATCTGTTTGATGACATGCGGCTGTGCACATCCTATTATGCTGAACGGCAGATTTATCTGGCGCACAGCTGGAATTTATTTTGCCGCTGCCTGCGCTTTTCTTGCAGCGATCTCCTCCTTCATCTGAGGAAGTGTTTTCTCAAGATCAAATTTGCTGACAAGAATAAACATCACGACAAACATGATCAGCGGCAGCACAATGGCAAAGCCATAGATCGCCATCTTCGTAGCCGCCGGCGCAACTGCCAGCGTTGCGTCATAGCCTACAGCCCCAAGGATCCATCCGATCAGGGATGTCCCGACTCCGCTTCCTACTTTTCCGCCAAAGCTGGATGCTAGTCTTTCAGCCGCATCACCTTCTGTACGCCGAATTTGTCTTTCCCCAACGGTT
>CAYQBE010000325.1:0-2758 GCA_964415625.1 uncultured Clostridium sp. | reverse complement strand
TTCCTTCTTCGCTGCTTCAGCAGTTTTCACGGCATCGTCTATGATCTCTCTTGCCCTGGTCTCCGCATTCCCGATCTTCGAGTCCGCATCGCTTTTCAGCTTGGAGACTGTAGCAAAATATGTGACTACGCCTGCTATCAACGCGAGGGCTACAGCAATAACAATACACCATTGTATTGGCACAGGAGCACCTCCTTATTTAATTTTCATTGTACATTTAAAGAAATACAACAGTTAAATTTTATACTGTTTTCACAACTCTGTCAAGCATTCTCGTCAGATTTTTGGTAAAGGTTTTGAATTTCCCTGTTGATGTCCTCATACCGGAAGCCCTTCCGGGACAGATAACCGCACAGTTTACGCACTTCTTCCCAAGATGCATGGGAAAGATCCAGCCGCTTTTTCTCGATAATACGGCGGATGGCATCCCCCTCGCCTTCCTCGGGATAGCAGGATGCGAATGCCTCCTCGATCTGCTCCTGGGGTACGCCCTTATTGCAGAGCAGGGCATAGATCTCCTTTTTGCTCTTCCTGTCTCTTCTGCTCTCAATAAAATTCTCTGCATACCGCAGGTCATTGAGATAGCCGAAGGAACGGACATACGCAAGGGCTTCCTCCACGATATCCTCCGGGTAGAGCCCCTGTCTCAGCTTCTCCCGCAGACCCGATTCCGTCCTTGCCATATCCGTAAGAAGATGCATGGCACGCAGCTTGGCGCGCTTTAAGATCACGTCCTTTCGAATCTGCTGGTACGTCTCCTCCGTCAGTTCCCCGCCTTCCCTGATCCCGAATCGGGACAGTTCCTTTTTATACAGCACAAAGGCAAACTCTCCGTCCAGCTCTACTTTAAGCTTCGCCTTTGTCAGTTCCTCTATTTTCGTTACGGTCATGTCCGAACTCCTGTTCTGCGGTTGGTCGGCCAAAACCGGCCTCCGCAATATTTGCCGCATTCATTCATCAATGTACCGATGAAATCGGCGGAAGATTAGCCTTCCTCCGCCGCAGCTTCTTTTATGTCGGCTTTCACTGCTGTCTTTTCCTCTGCATTGGAGGCACTTCCGGAAGCGTTCTTTCCCTTTGCCTTATCCGCGGCCTTCTCCTCGGATTTTCCCTTGGGCTTCAGCTTCAGGTCATCGGCTCCGCCGCTCTTTTCATCCTCTTCCAGGCTGTAGTGCTCCCGCACTTTCTTCTCGATCTCTTCCATGATCTCCGGATTGGCTTCCAGATAGGCCTTGGCATTCTCACGGCCCTGGCCGATCTTGTTGCCCTCATAGGCGTACCAGGATCCGCTCTTCTTGACCACGTCGATGCTCACTGCCAGATCCAGAACATCCCCAGACCGGGAGATTCCCTTTCCGAACATGATGTCAAATTCCGCCTCTTTGAACGGAGGCGCGATCTTATTCTTCACGATCTTGATCCGGGTACGGTTCCCGACCATCTCTCCGCTCTGCTTTAACGTCTCGATCTTGCGCACATCCATCCGGACGGAAGCATAGAACTTCAAAGCGCGCCCTCCTGTAGTGGTCTCCGGGTTCCCGAACATCACGCCCACCTTTTCACGGAGCTGGTTGATGAAGATCACCACGCAGTTGGACTTGCTGATCACCGGGGTCAGCTTCCGAAGTGCCTGGGACATCAGACGGGCCTGCAGTCCCACATGGCTGTCCCCCATATCCCCCTCGATCTCCTGGCGGGGCACCAGCGCCGCAACAGAGTCGATGACGATGATATCAATGGCATTGGAACGGACCATCGTCTCCGCGATCTCCAGCGCCTGGTCTCCGCTGTCCGGCTGGGAGATGTAGAGCTCGTTGATGTCCACGCCGATGTTCTTGGCATAGACCGGATCCAAAGCGTGCTCCGCATCAATGAAGCCTGCGATCCCGCCTCTCTTCTGTACCTCTGCGATCATATGTAAAGTGACTGTCGTTTTACCGCTGGACTCCGGTCCGTAGACCTCAATCACACGCCCCTTGGGCACACCGCCCAGTCCCAGAGCCAGGTCCAGGCTCAGACACCCGGTAGGCACAGTCTCCACATTCACATGAGCGCTGGAATCCCCCAGCTTCATAACCGTTCCTTTTCCAAAGTCCTTTTCCAGCTTCGCGATTGCCGCATCCAATGCTTTTTTCTTATCTTCAACTACATTTGCCATGATTCATTCTCCTTTTTTTCGAACAATTGTTCGTCCTTTTCTTATCTTATTATATTTTCCTCAAAATGTCAACTATAAATCTCAGCTTTTTTCTCCATGTCCTCCACAGCCTGTTGCCCTTTTCCTCCTTCGTGGACTCCAGCAGCAGTATCCATCTCTTCCCTGTATAAGTGAAAGCAAAAAACGCACAATTTCCCGTCCTGCACCCGGGAATCTATTGCCGCACATCGTGATCCGCTTTCCGATAATCTGCATGCGCAGTGTCTTTTCTGTTTTTCTTCTCCATATACATCAGGGAATTCTTAATGAATATCGGATGATATAAAGCTGATACCTGCCGTACGGCAAGAAATACCGTACAGAACTCCGCCGTTATTTACGGCTGTGTCTATCTTACCATACTCTCCGCCGATTCACAAGAAATTTTTTATCCATTTCGCCCTTTATTATCAGACTATTTGGATTTTACACCCGTTTTTTTCAATCTTTTATTTTTTTCATATTTTTCCTTGCATTTCCATCCGTTCGGTATTATAATAATTTGTGTGCAGATATAGTTCATTGGTAGAATGCTAGCTTCCCAAGCTGGAGAGGCGGGTT
>CAYQBE010000324.1:0-2770 GCA_964415625.1 uncultured Clostridium sp. | reverse complement strand
CCAATCGAAACATAAGGTTAATTATATTGGATTATACTAGCGTTCAGTATATCTTTCTGCAGATTCTGAGATTGCTAAAGTGGTCTCGCGGCGGATGTATTCCGAGTCCAGTAAAATGTGCTGCTTCCGCGCGTAGGGATCCAGAAACTCGGACAGCAGCAGTTCAAAGGCGCAGAACCCGATCTCATAGTATGAGCCGGACATGGCGCTGACCGCAGGGAAAACCTGGACGGCAGCAGGATCATCCTCCAGAGATAAAATCTGGAGCCTGTCAGGGACGCGGATTCCAAGCGTATCTGCCGCCCGCAGGACAGAAGCTGCCTGCCGCGCATCCGATGTCAGCACGGCATCCGGCATAAGCCTTTTTAACGGCTCCGTGAGCTTTTCTGCCGAATAAAGGGGATCGGCAGAAGGCAGAATATACTGGAAATCCGGCGAAAAGAGCTCCCCGTTTTCCGCATAGGACTGCTGGAAGCCCTGACTCCGGCGGACAAGGGACTGCCGCTCTAAGGGGGCGGTTATATAGAGCAGCTTCCTGGCTCCCCGCGCCCGGAGTAGATCCGCGGCGGAGCGCGCCGTGGCGGTATCGTCGATACTGATGGAAGAGAGCTGATCCACGGACGCGTTGTATTCCCCGCACTGGACAAGGGGGAAGTGATCATTGATACCTGACAGGTCAGGGGCCGCGATGGTCTCGGTGGTCAGGATTCCCGCGATATTGTGGGATTTCATGGTAGCAATAAAAAAATCAAAATTATACCGGTTTACAGGCGTGCTGTTGACCAGCAGATGATGTCCGTTTTTCTGGGCGGCGGTCTGTGCCCCTTCGATAAAAGCAGAATAAGGCGAAGAAGCGGTGTGGGGAACCGAGAGAACGAAGACTCTGGGCTGGTTGGAGGGCAGCGTCCGGTTCACCGAAGAACCCAGAAGCTGGGGCGCGCTTTTCGCTTCGTTCCGCTGGAAATCCAGCTTTTTCATGGCGGCGATCACCTTTTCGGAGGTGTCCCGCTTTACCTGGGAATAGTGGTTCATCACTCTTGATACCGTTGCCGGAGAGACGCCGGCTTCCCGGGCTACATCGTAGATTGTGGGGGCTTTTGTAGGGGAGCCTTGTTCCTGCATGATGATATCCTCCTGTTTCTTTTGTATGCCATTGATGGAGCGATTTTTCTTCACGCCGTCATTCAGATCAATCGAAATCCCGTCTTAAGAGTAGTATAACCCATTTTACTTTTCTTGCACAGTCTGTTTTTTTCATATTGCAGATGTGCTGAGTCGTCTTTTGGGATTGCAGTATCGGATTATTTTCAGACTTTTTTCATTTTAGTCTTTTACGTGGTTACAGCGATGAATTGATGATTAAAGGCTTTCTTTCGAAATTGTGATTTTTGTTTGCAAAACAATCTGGTTTCTGAAACAAACTGAAATCAGATTGAAAATAAAGGATAAAAACTAAAAAAATACATAAAAAGAGAAAAGAAAAAAGCGATATTTTATTCTAAAATAGAATCATCAAAAGAAAAGCAAACACAAAGAAAAAGATCATAAAAAAAGGAGACGATATGATGGAACCGATCAAAGTAGGAATTATTGGACATGGATTTATGGGACACGAGCATGAGACGATGCTGACACAGATGGATGAGATCCAGGTTGTGGGGATCACGGACCGGGATCCGGCACAGCTGGAGGATGTAAAAGAAGGAATCATCCGCTATCCGTCTGTGGAGGAATTACTTGCGAATCCAGAGATTCAGGTGGTGCTGATTGTGGCGAATAACAACCAGCATCTGGATCTGGTGACTAAGGCGGCAAAGGCAGGAAAGGATATCATTTGCGAGAAACCGGCAGCAATGTCTGTAGCGGAACTGGACGAGATGGTCAAGGTGGTCAGCGAATGCGGCGTAAAATTCACCATCCACCACCAGAGACGTTTTGACCCGGATTTCCGCACGATCAAGGAAATATACGACCAGGGGACGCTGGGCGATGTATATACCATCAAGAACCAGCTCTATGGCTTTAACGGAAACATGCATGACTGGCACGTCTATATTTCAGAAGGCGGGGGCATGCTGTTCGACTGGGGCGTGCATCTGATCGACCAGGTGCTGTGGATGATCAATTCCAAGATCACTTCCGTCTATGCGACCGTGAAAAATGTGATCAATTTTGAGGTGGACGACTTCTTCAATATCCAGCTCCGGTTTGAGAACGGCGTGCAGGCAGAGATCGAGCTGGGGACCTATTATCTGAAGGATCAGCCAAACTGGTTTGAACGCCACTGGTTCATCGGCGGAAATCAGGGGAGCGCATATGTGGACGGCTTCCATCCCACCGGAAAGATCGTCCGCACCACAGGCCTTTTGCAGAATGTAGGCGGTTCCCGCACCATGACGGCGGCAGGGCCGACAAGATCCTTCGGCAATCCACGGGAGGGGCTGATCGTGACGGAGGAGCTGCCGGAGGTTACGACAAACCACAAGAATTATTTTGAAAACTATGTACGGGCCTACCGGGGGGAGGAAGAATTTCTTGTAAAGATCCCGGAGGTAAGGAGAGTGCTGGCGCTGATGGAAGCCATCCGGGAGTCCGCGAAGACCGGACAGGCGGTTCAGTTTGAGTAGAGAAACAGATTAAAATCAGGAAGTATCGAGAACTGACATGTAAACATTCAGGATCAGAAGATATCAGATTTTCTGATCCTGTTTGTTCTTCTATAGGAAATTTCTCCATTTTGAGGGGAAAGAAAAAATAACCTATCAAAATG
>CAYQBE010000323.1:0-2780 GCA_964415625.1 uncultured Clostridium sp. | reverse complement strand
CCTGACAGAAATCTTCTGAAGGCAGTTTAACGTGTACCGCAGAAAATCCTTTTCCAGATTCGCAGAATGACGGATTGCTCCCTCTTCTTTTTTCATTCTGAATTTTCGTCTTCCTTCCTGCAATGCATATGCGTAAAAAGGGGCAAATACAGGATTTTCAATCTGTACAAAATCACTCAGATCTTTGTTTTCCGAAATGGATTCAGGGTTATTTATATCCATAAATTTTTCATTTTGCCCAGAAACTATATACGGCATCTCTGCCAGATGGGATCTTATCTTTTCGTGTTCTTCTGCTAATTGGGATATCCTGGCTTTCCCGAGAATGCCTTCCCAAAATTGTAATTTTTCGGATGCTATTTGAGAAGCCTGAGCCAAATCTTCTGTGGAATAATTTCTTTCTCTTAGGTAGGCTGCTTTTAAATTAATCATTCGTACAATCCCTTTTTATTTTTAACGCCTCATGCTGTTTGGACCTGATATCATATTCTAAAAATACCATCAGACCAGAAGTTCTTTTAAACACAACTTAGCGTATTGGAACGTTCTGTTGATGGTATTTTTTCTAATTACGCAATTGTATTTTCACAAATATGCTTTTAATCTCCGTCTGAACAATTGCCTATTCTTTTTATAAAACTTTATAGATTAGCAACAAATAATTGTATATCCCTGCATACACTCACCGGTTATTGATTTAATTTCATCAACTGCCTTTTCATTCTCATAAAGCCTGTCAATCTCCTGAAATTCCACTTTTAAATCCCCAACGTATTCTTTCTTGTTCTGCATATGTTTTTCCTCTCTTTCCTGACCTGATTTTTTCACCTGGCTCCACAGCCGTTTTTTTCTCTTCTTTTTGTATGTTTCCTTGCATCATAATAGAAGCTACCGCTGTAAATTGATCCTCCGTATGGTTCAGCAGTAATGTTCCCTGATACTTCTTGAGAGAACTTCTTATACTTTCCAGTCCGATTCCATGGGCTTCCTTATCCTTTTTAAGCGTTTGATAATTCTTCTGGGGCTGCTTTTCCATACTATTCACAAACTTTAATATGTACAATGTTTCTGATATTTTTATAGAGATATGAATTTCTTTTTTATCCTTTTTTATATGTTCGCAAGCCTCAATTGCATTGTCAAACAAATTGGATATTATGGTACATGTATCATAGTCTGTTAATGGAAGGCCCGCCATATTATCCACTTCCATGTATACCTGTATTCTCTTATCCTCTGCTTCTAATAGCTTCGTATTCAAAATTGTATCTAAAATTTTATTCCCCGACCAGCTCCTCTGAACGAGTACTTCCAGCGGATTCGCCAACTTTTTTCCATACTCTATTGCTTCATCAAACTTTGCATCCTCTAAATATTTTGTCAGAAGAAAAATATGATTTTTAAAATCATGTACTGTATGCTCCAATCTTCTTTGTTCGTTGTACAGCCTCTGGTAGTTATCTTCCACCAGTTTATTTGCTGTATCAATAATCCGTTCCCTCTCTCTACGGCTAATCATGGAGTCATACGTATAAAATGCAATGCACAAAATTGTTCCCATTGCTAACGCCACATAAAAGATGTTTACATAAAGGTGCTGTATCTCTCTTATAAATAATCCCTGAAAAAGAAGAACCCCCATATAACTGATGATATCCACAATAAAAAGGACTCTCCTTGTTTGTCTCAAATCAGAAAATCTTCCTTCTATCTGAGGCCGTAAAATTATAATTGCAATAAACAGTATAATTCTTACAAGAAAAAAAGTGATTACAATCTCAATTTTTTCACTATATAGAACGTTGTCCGCAGAATAGCTTTTGCTTTTGATTCCAATAAACAAAAAACCGATTGCATAATCCATATATATCGTCAGATGTTTTACCAGAATTGCAATCCCACAGCGCATAAAATTATGCCTGCCTTTTCTGAATTTGAATACCAGCATCAGCAGCAAATCCATCTGAATCCATACCAAATTATTATAGTACAGAATCGGAAGGTTCATTGAGTTGAGAATCACAACACCTCCCCATTCTAATATCCTTATAATCTTCTGTTTTAAATCAGGCTCCTCTTCCTTTTCCTTTAAAAGTGTATAAGCCAGATACATACAAATAAACCAATTTAATGCTTCAATTCCAGTCAATAAAATGATTTTAACCATAGTCCCCATTCACGAAATCCCCGCCGATCTCTCAGCCCCCTCGCGGCCTCCTTATCCGATCTGCCTGCTCCAGTATCTCGTGACCTCCTCCTTCACATTTTTCAGATAAGCCCTGCTTGCAGTCACGACTTCCTGATTGGAAAGGGTAATCTCTCTTACATCCATCCCGCTGATATGAAAAATGTTCACAATGATCCCTCGTTCTACAAAAACGAAATCTCCCGCCGGCAGCATTTTGTAGACATCATTGAGTGAGAGCCTCTGCTTATATGTCCCCTCTTTCGTCACAAATTCCGCGTATTTCCCGTTTTTACTGATCCGGATGATATCCTTAAACCGGAATTTTTCCATCTTTTTGGCCGTGTTGATCGTGTAGTAATCCGCTTCTGTTTCCTCTGCCGTCCTGCGGAAGAACTTCTCCAGCGCCCGGGGCAGGCGCTCCGCGATTTTTTCTTTCAGGATATACTGGTAGGCGTCGATCTCATAGCTTTCCAGGGCGAATCTGGAATAGGAGGTTACGAAGATAATGCATACGTCCGGAAATCTTTCCCGGATTCCCCGCCCCAGCTCCATCCCGTTGATCCCGGGCATCTGGATATCCAGAACATAGATG
>CAYQBE010000322.1:0-2824 GCA_964415625.1 uncultured Clostridium sp. | reverse complement strand
ATAAAAATATAGGAAATGGAAAGACGGACTCTTTCCCCTGGTTTTTTTGACAGCAAATCGTCCACCCCTTTCTATTCTTTTTCCCGCACCAGGCGCAGGTAGATCCAGGAAAACCCTGTCATCACGATGAACAAAATGACAGAGGTCGCCGCCGCGGTGCCGAAATTATGGTTGATAAAAGCTTCCCTGTAGGCAAAGGTATACAGGATCTCCGTACTGTACAGCGGTCCGCCGCCGGTCATGAGCCAGATCGTATTAAAGCAGGAAACGATACCGATGAGATTCAGGATCGTGGCAATCGCCAGGGGCTCCTTGATGATGGGCAGCGTGATCGTCCAGAAGCTCTGCCAGCGGCTGGCTCCGTCGATCTCGGCGCTCTCATAGATGTCATTGGAGATTCCCTGCAGTGCGGCCAGGATAAAGATCATCTGAAAAGGGATCCCCTTCCAGATCGCGACCAGGATCACGCACCAGAATGCGGAATCCATATTTCCCAGCCAGGAGACGGATTCCGTGATCATCCCCAGCTTGACCGCCAGGATATTGATGATCCCCACGTTTGCGTTAAATAAAAAAGTAAAGGTCATCGCTGCAATGGCATGAGGGACGGCCCAGGGAACCAGGATCAGGGTTCGGTACAGGGAACGCCCCTTTAGCTTCTGGTTCAGCGCCAGTGCCAGCAGCATGGCGGCCAACAGCTGGATGACCAGATTTACGACGGTCCATTTTACAGTATTACCGATGGACTGCAGAAAAATTTTGTTGGAAAAAATATTTTTATAATTGTCAAGTCCGGCAAAGGTGTTGAAAATGGCGTCGTTTGGCCTGACCAGGTTATAATGGACAAAGCTGAGATAGATCCCGCGGAACAACGGATAGATGGAAAGCGTAAATACGGCGATCACCGCCGGCGCGAGCAGTACATATCCGGGCCAGTTCTTTTTCAGATCCAGACTTTTTTTAATCCTTTTTTTATTCATAGATTTCTCTCCTGTAAAGGTATTTATATCCACCCATTCAATCCATGTGATGATTGAGCGGGTGGATATACAGACCGCAGACAGATTCACCGTTTAGGCGGAGCCTGCCGTATTCATTTTCTGATAGATCAGACTACTGGTAATTGGTCTGAATATTTTCCTGCAGCTTTGCCGTCAGGGAAGCCAGCGCTTCGTCTGCACTTGCTTTTCCATAATCTACTTCCAGGATCGCGTTTGTGATCAGCTCATCGATCACTTTTTCATTGATGACGGCAGGACGGGCGCAGGTATATGGAAATTCATCTGTAAATACCTGGAGTCGTTCTTTCCCTTCCAGTGCCTTTGCATAGTCGAAATCTTTTCTTGCGGAAATCTTTCCTTCTACAGCCAGGATGGAATCCCCGGATTCGGAATTCAGGTAGCTGATCAGGTCGTAGGCAGCCTCCGGATTTTTACAATTGGTATTGATATTCCAGGTCCATCCGCCCAGTACGGTTGCCTGCGTTTTGCCTTCCACCATAGTGGTAATGCCGTAATCCAGATCCGGATTGATCTTGTCGATTCCAGGAGCGCACCAGTCGCCTCCCAGAAGGAAGGTTGCCTCTCCGTTGGCAAAGCTCTCATATACTTTATCCCAGGTTGTAGCTTCCTTGAAGGATTCTACCAGTCCGCCGTTTTCGATGATATCGCAGATATAATCCCAGGCCTCTTTTCCGGCTTCATTGTCTATCACAACCTCCGGAATCTCGCCACTGGTGTCGATGACCGGACATTCGTTTTGATAAAAGAAGGAATAAAATGCATAAGCGCTTTGATAAGTAATGATTCCGCCGTAACCGGCATCCTTTACCACCTTCAATGCATCGGCCAGCTCTTCCCAGGTGCCGGGGACCTCCAGATTCAGCTCCTTTAAGCGCTCCGCATTATAATAAAATCCGCAGCAGTCCATGTACCAGGGAACCGAATGATATTCACCCTGGAATTTTCCGGAATTTAAAGGCCCTTCTTGATATTGGCTGATCAATTCCTCGGCGGAGGTCAGTTTGCTTAAAGGATAGAGCAGTCCCATTGCGGCCAGGTCGATGGCATGTCCGGAATTATCCATGGTCACGATATCTGCGCCGCCCCCGGCCAGCGCCGCAGTCTGGAAGGATTCCTTGATATCCTGCTGCGAAGCGCCCTGCAGGGTGATCTTGATTTCCGGATGCTCTTCCTCATACTGCCGGATCACCTTCGTAAATTCCGCGCCGAGATCAGTGGATTCATCTACCCAGTCGTTTCCCATGAGAAGGGTGAGTTCTGTGGCGTCAGAACCGGATTCCTGCTGCTCCTGAGCTTGCTCCTGCTCCGTGCTTTCGTTTGTGTTCTCCGTACCGCCGGAACCTCCGCAGGCAGTTGCTCCGAGTACCATAGATGCGGCTAATAAGATAGCGGTCATTTGTTTCTTTTTCATATGTCGTATCCGTCCCTTTCATTTTTCTTTAAGTTTTGCCGGCTGTTCCTTATATCTGTATTAAACCACATCGGGGCTGTGATTAGAATAAAGATATTTTTTCGGTTTTCTTGAAAATACCAAAAAAATAGGTGCGGTATTTTTTCACTGTGCCTGCCTCTACTATTTTTAACTGTTCTTCCGGATTTATATAAAATATGTTCATTTTCGATGAGAGTGCGGAATCATTTTCCGATAAAAAGCGCGAATCCTGTAAAATTTTTTTATTCCTGTTTGGTATGGTATGCTCTACAATTCTTGTAATTGTTCTGAACAATTACACCAACTAAAGGTAGCGTAAAGTATCGTATGAAAAAATGATACGGGAATTGCCCGCATTAAAAATCTGCTT
>CAYQBE010000321.1:0-2832 GCA_964415625.1 uncultured Clostridium sp. | reverse complement strand
TTCAATGATCAATACACTATACATTTGCGTTTCCTTTCGGTATGCGGATCCAGATCTCAAAACCAGTCAGAGCTTTTTCATTGAATATCAGTCCGTAGGATTCACCGTAAAGCATTTTCAGCCTAGAATTTACATTGTACAGTCCGATTCCCGTAAAAGCACTTTTATTCTTATTTGGCTCTTTTAAAAGCTGATTCATTTTTTCTTGATCTGCAGATTCTCCATTGTCAAATACAGAAATCACAAAATTGTCCGGATATTCCACCGCAGATACGATGATCTGCCCGGCCTTCATATCCCTGACTCCATGGAGGATGGCATTTTCAACGATGGGCTGCATGGTAAATGCCGGGATTTCATACAAATATAATTCGGTGGGGATGGTGTTATAAAAATGGAAGGAATCCCCGAACCGCATCTGCATGATATCCACATACGCCTGCAGAAGAATGGTTTCCTGGCCGACGGTAGTCATACCGTTTTTGCTCTGATAGACGGCCTGTAGGATGGCTCCCAGGGATTCCAGCGCCCGCTCGGTTCGGCTGTCCTGTTCCTTCTGCGCCATGATCTGAATGGAATGCACCGTATTAAAGATAAAATGCGGAGAGATCTGGGACATCAGCATTTCATAATGCGCCTTTTCCTTCAGCTCGCTTTCCAGCTTGACCCGCCTGATCAGTTCTTCGATCCGCTCACCGGCCTTGTTATAGCTGGCGATCAGCTTATTCATTTCCCCAAAGGAAACCTCCTCGTCCCGAAGCCTTAAGATCCCGTTGTCCGACTGCTCCAGCAGGTCTACCATACGGATCAGCGGGCGGGACAATTTCCCGGAAAAATAGAACATGGTCAGGATCGTCAGAAAAACCAGCAGAACGATCAAAACCAATATTCCGGAGGCAATCCCGGAAAGCTCTTCCCTGTAATTAGAGGCGGGGATGGAATAGACCAGGATATTTCCGGAATGCTCCAGCGGGACAGCCATATAATAATCCGTGCGGTCCATGATGCCCCTCAGCACATGCTTCTGATCCAGTTTCCAGCCGGCGGCTTTTTGGGACAGGCGGTTTAAAAAGCTGGCATCCCTCCCATTATGATCGATCAGCCGGTGAAATTCATTATCCAGGATATAAAAAGCTTCCTGGCCGGAGCTTGCCAGCGCTTCTGTATAGTTGCCCCAGATCTTGGAGGCGGACAGCTGGACCATGATGATCCCCAGGGACCGTCCGGAATAATCCTGTATACTCCTTCCGATGTACAGGTGCTGGTGGTCCTTGATCGTATAATTGGACATGGCCCGGAAAACACGGATCAGTTCCGGCTGAAACGTGATCTTCCGCCCGTTTTCCAGAATGGTGTCATACCATGTCTCCTTCTCATAATCCAGATTGGTCTTGCTTAGATGATAGGAGCTGATCAGATAGCCGTCCGAAGTCAAAATGGCAATCTTGCCGTCCACTGCATTTAAAACGGAACTCTCCAGATCCGCGATCCGTCCCGACAGGCTGGATTTTGCGCGGTAGAGCTCATAGCTGTCCGAACACTCGCCCAGCAGCCGGAGGCTTTCCAGCACGTCCCGGTTGACCATCATCATACTGGTGGAATAATTCATCACCTCAATGATCTGATCTGCGTTATTCTTGATCTGGAGAAGGGAGGAGCTGTCAAAACGGACCTTGCTGTCGCTCATGACCTTCTGCAGATAGATATTGAGGACCATCAGGCCGAGACACAAGGGGAGCACAACAAAAATGCTGATATAAACGATCAGCTGCGTCCGTATCCCCTTTTTGTGAAATTCCAGCAATTTTTTCTTTCTCATACTTCCTCCTACACATATCCATAGTTTAACACAAATCTGCATGTGAAAACAGTGAAATTAACAGCCAAGTTCAGCAATTGAAAACAGACTGCGCATCACAGGATGGCAGTCTATTCCATATTTGCGTTATCCTTTCACGGCTCCGGAGGACAGGCCGTCCACCAGATTCTTCTGAACCAGGGCAAAGAAGAGGAGAAGCGGGATCAGGCTGATTACCACGGCCGACATCAGCAGCCCCCAGTCCACGGAATACTGCCCGACAAAGTCCTGCATTCCCACCTGGATCGTTTTCTTCAATGTGGTATTGATGAAAATGGACGCGTACATGTATTCATCCCAGGAGGACATAAAGCAGAAGAGCGCGGTTACGAACAATCCCGGCTTCGCTACATGGACGATCACGGTGAAAAAGGAACGCAGCCGGCCGCATCCGTCGATCATGGCCGCTTCCTCCAGCTCCCAGGGGATCGTATTGAAAAACGCGCAGGTATTCCAGATGGCGAAGGGAAGCGTAAAGGAGCAGTACATCATGATCAGCCCCACATAGCTGTCGATGAGCTGCATCTGCTTCATGATGATATAAAATGGGATACACAGCAGGATCCCCGGAAACATCCGTGTCATCAATACAGCCATTTTCAGCTTTTCTGACCCGATGATGTAATATCTGGTCAGGCCGTATGCGGCCATCACGGACAGGATCATGCAGATCACCGTAGTCACAACGGTGATAAAGATACTGTTCATAAAATACCGCACAAAATTAGACTGGAACAGCACCTGACGGAAATTTTCCAGAGTGATGTAGGTGGGAATGATCTGATCGGGATCATAAATCTGTTCCGAACTTTTCAGCGCGGTCAGTATGACATAGATAAACGGCATGACCGCAAGAAAAACCATGATCCATATAAAAATATAGGAAATGGAAAGACGGACTCTTTCCCCTTGTTTTTTTGACAGCAAATCGTCCACCCCTTTCGATTCTTTTTCCCGCACCAGGCGCAGGTAGA
>CAYQBE010000320.1:0-2834 GCA_964415625.1 uncultured Clostridium sp. | reverse complement strand
GTCCTTGTAAAATTCCTGCAAATTAAAGTCTAAGGGTCTTTTTTTGGGTTTGTTTATTAAGTCAGGATAGAGCTTACAGTATTCAGGGAAAAAGGGATGCTGCTCAAATTCATCAAAATATCTATACAGAGTGCGCCTGTTCAAAAAGCTTTCGTCTACAACCGCCGCAATTACCATTTTACTTTTTTGTATCTGATAATAGTAATAAATGAATCCTTTCTCAGCATTTTCTATAGACTCCTCTTTTACAGATGTATATACATTTTCTAGGAACGCCAGCAGTCTGTCATATTCCATATCAGAAAAGGCTGTTTGTATTGCAAGTGCCTTAATACCATCATCAGAGACAGATTCAAGTTTAGGAGTAAGAAGCGTGTCGGTGGTGTTATCTAAGAACGTAGGCTTTATGTTGGCATATTTCTTTAGCATACATAGCCGCCTGATGAACTTTTCTATAGAATGATCCGCCAACACATTAATATCTCTTATAACAACTTCAAAAACAGTATCTTTAAAGTTTTCCATGCTCTGGCACATCGTTTCAAACAAAGTATCCTCTGTATTGTCATCAATATTCGTTTTGGGAAGATTCCTCCATAAGATAATGAAGTATCGGCTCATAGCAGATGCCGAAGGTGGAGTTATCCCCTCTTTTTCATAATAGGCTCTTAGTTCCTCTTGATATTCTTCTATGACTAATCTTGTCTTTTCCTGTAAAGAAAGCTCTGGATGTGCCTCAAAATCAGCACTTATAAGGTAATATCTGGGGTAAGTATCTAGGAAATACATAGGCGTTCTCCTTTCATGAGGCTAGTATAACATAAAAAATATTCTACCTCAACAAAAAAATGCGAATAAAAGTGTTGACATTCTAACACATATGTGCTATTGTATGTTCATCGAAAGAAAAAATTCTACTTTCACTGGAAAGTGAGAACGAATAAAATAGGTAGCGTTAAGTGACCTATGAAAAACAGAGCCAGAGAAAAAGGCTCAGATGAATGAACCTTGAAAACTTCATATATTTACTAAGAATAAAAGGAGGACACGATAAATGACAGTTAAAGAATTTAAGGAGCTGTTTAAGGAAAAAATGGCATATCCAGTAGGAAATGGGAAACAGAATCAGTACGTAGCTTTAAATTGGCTTTTGTACAATATATCAGACGAAGAAGCAATTATGGGGAAGCACCGTTTTGCATGCGTGAAGATTAGAGAACAGCTTATAAGCAGGAAACTCATGACAGTAAAGAGCGAATTTGCATTTATTGAAAGAGGATCAAAAATGCCAGCGGCTTTCACTGTAGGCGTCCAGTCAATCGTTAATTCATTAGATGCAGATCAGATGATGTATACAAATTGTACAAATTATACCTTTAGGAAATCTTCAAGAGAGGATTTGGCGATGATATATTCCGTTATGAAATTTAAAGCGGAAAATCCCCACATCAATAATCTGTTGAGCTTTGATTACAGGTTTGAGAATATGACTCGCCAAGAGATGATTCAATACAAACGAGGTTTAATGGATAGCTCACCGCTTGAAGAAGCCGAAGAACTAGCAATAGCCATTTAATATAGAAGAAAAGAGAAAGGAGATTATGATTATGACATTAAAAGAATTTGCAGGATTATTTACCAATAGGATGAAAGTAGTAGAGGATACGCAGGAAGATCTCAAGGATTTCGTGTCTTACATTGCTACACAGAATATAGTATTAGGCGAACATAAATTTGCCTGTGTAAAGATGAGGGAAAGACTCCTGAGTAGAAAATATAAAACAGTGAGGACTGAATTGGTTTTCTGGAAAGAGGAAGATATGGAAGAAGGAACATTTGTAGTCAGCATAGATTCAACTGTTAATAAGCTAAGAAAGCCTCAAATTAAATATAAGAATTGTAGAAATATTATGCTCAGAGAGGGAACAGAAGAAGATGTGATGTATGTGTATATAGTAGCAGATTTTGAAGAAAAATTTCCTATGTATAATCACCTTTTGAATATGGCTTTTAGAGCGAGAGATAAAGATGGGAATATAATTGGAGAGAGTCAAGAACTTGGCGAGGTGGTTCCGCTTGACGAGATTCAGGAGATGCAGATAGCACTTTAATTAATCAGAAAAAGAAAAGGAGGATATTGAATATGAGTAAAATAATAGGAAAATGGAGAAATACATGGAAGTGTGCGCTGTGCGGAGAAGAACATGAAGGCTGGGGGAGTAATCCTGCTCCCCTTCTGGACTACAATTCAGCTTTGGTTTGTCCTGCGTGTAATCAGACAGTTGTTGCTTTTCGTATGTTACTAATACGTATGGGAGAAAAAAACTGGTATAAAACGATTGACCGCAGCATGTATGGAAAAATCAAAAAGTATGCTAAGAAGCACAAAGCGGCAAGACCATATGTGGAGTTTTTGGATGGATATTTTAAGAATCCGCTCATTAACAAGATAACTGATCCAGTGAATTACGGTGACTTGGTAGAAGCAGATGAATTAGATGATATAGCGTAAATGCTTAAGTTTCGGCAGAATGAGTTGTGTTTCTGTTAATGACTGATTACTCGTTTGAAACATTTAAAAATGCTTGTACAGAATTTTTACAATTCTATACATATAAATGAACACTCTTTTGCTTACGGAGTGGATATGATATACCTATAAAAAAGTAAGCAAAAACCTTTTCTCTTTAATATTTTTTTAGTCTGGGAAGGGATTCTGGAGTAACATCTGGAATCCCTTTTCGGTGTCAAAGAATAGGTCATAGAAATAAATTCTTTTAAAGAGCATATATGACTCTCTGATGGTGGCTACTCCCCCAAACCCCAGTGTACTC
>CAYQBE010000319.1:0-2842 GCA_964415625.1 uncultured Clostridium sp. | reverse complement strand
TCCGGCAGCTCTTTGCCACGCACGGAAGCCCTCCGCAGAATACCCTGACACGCCTTCGGACTCAAATAGTATCTTTCCGGCGCTCCCGCCTGCAAAATCCGCGACAAGGTAGATGCGTTTCCTGCGCTGGGGGACTCCCCAAAATTGGGCTAATGTAAAGTAAAAAATAATGTAAAGTCACCTCCTTCAAATGCCAGAAATCCTGAAAAATTCATCGCTAAACTCAACATAATTCCTTACACTTTTATTGGATGGATCATCCCATCACAATAAAATATGGAGGTTTATATGCGATGAAAGAAACAAAAAGTACGACAGCCGCAGGTATCCGCGAGCTGGTCACAGCGGTTAAGGACCAGATGTCCGGGCTTGGCTACAGCCAGTACACCATTGACCGTATGGACGCTGTCTGGAAGAATCTGGCAGCCTACTGCGAGGAACACAATGACGGCCTGCTGACAGCGGAATCGGCACGCGGCTTTGTCTGGGATCTGTACGGGGCTGTCCTGGGTGAAAAGGATGCGTCACAGAACGTCAACAGGGCCGTCCACATACTGCTGGACTTCCAGCAGTTCGGCATGATCTTTAAGCAGTCCCATATGACACTGAAGTCCTTTTCCGATGCATTCAGCCCGCTGTTTGAAAGCTTTCTTGAAAAACTGAGCAAAGACGGCTTTGCAGAAGGCTCTGTCAGGACGTGGCGCAGCCGTCTGTTCCGCTTCGAATATTTCCTGGCAAACAGCGGGATAGGCCGGTTCAGCCAGATCGAACTGCACCACCTGAACGCCTATATCGAAACGCTGGCCGGCTTTTCTTCCGGGACAGTCGGCGGGACGATCAAGCTCCTTGGAAGGCTGTCAGATTATGCCCTCGCAAACGGCTGGCACAGCAGGAGTTTTTCCGGCTCCCTGCCGGATGTGCGCCGCACACACAGCTATAAGCTGCCAACAGTGTTTACCCCGGAGGAAGTGGAGCGGATACTGGAATCCGTTGACCGCGACAATGCCCAGGGGAAACGCAACTATGCGGTGTTCCTGCTCGTTGCCCGCCTGGGCCTGCGTATCAGCGATGTCCGCCTCCTCCGTTTTGATTCCATCGACTGGCAGAACAAACGGATATCCATTACCCAGAAAAAAACAGGCGTGCCGCTGGAACTTCCGCTCCCTGATGATGCAGGGTGGGCCATCATCGATTACCTTAAGCACGGCCGCCCAGAAACCGACTGCGGGTATATTTTCGTGCGGCACACAGCCCCGTTCGATGCCCTGAAAGATAACTTCCGCGAAACAGTGGTGAAGGCTATCCAGAAAGCCGGGATAAAAGTCCCTGCGGATAAACCGGTAGGGATGCATTCCTTCCGGCACAGCATAGCCACGGCCATGCTCTCCAATGGCGCGAAGCTGACTGAGATTGCCCAGACGCTGGGCCACACAACGCCGGAAAGCACCCAGACATATATCAGTACGGATACGGAGCTGCTCCGCCAGTGCGCATTGGAGGTGGATCTATGAAAACATCCTGTTTCACAGGCCCCTTTGCCCCGATGTGCGAGACTTTTGTCGCCCAGAAAAGGGCCTCCGGCCTTGTATACGAACAGCAGGCGATGCTCCTTAAGATGTTTGACAACTTCTGCAAAGGGTATGAGGTCCATGATTATACGATCACGAAGGAGATCGCCACCGCCTGGTGCGCAAAGCGTCCCAATGAAAAAGAGGTAACAAGGCACAACAGGGTTGCGGAAATGCAGCGCTTTGCGGTGTTCCTCTGCAGGCAGGGACATCCGTCATACTTACTGCCTGCAATCCCGAAATCAGGGGAGAAGCATGTGCCGTATATTTTTACCAGGGAGGAAATGGCATCCATCTTTAACCGTCTCGATAAACTTGAGCCGACCAATGTCTCCCCGCACCGGCACCTTGTGTATCCACTGCTGTTCCGGATGCTGTATGGCTGCGGGCTGCGCATTTCCGAAGCACTGTCGCTGCGCCTGCAGGATGTTGACACAGCGGGCGGCGTCCTACGTATCCTGCATGGCAAGAATGACAGGGAGCGCATCGTGCCGATGTCCGCCTCGCTCACCAGCCGGTGCCTCCAGTACATCCGGGATGTCCACCAGAATACCCCGGAAGATATGCCTTTTTTCTATACAAAAGAGAAAAGGCGCTACACAAAATCTGCCGTAGAAAAAGCATTCCGCGGTTTCCTCTGGGATGTCGGCATTCCGTACCGGGGAACCAGCCTTGGGCCGCGCGTGCATGATGTCAGGCATACCTTTGTCTGCCACAACATCCAGGGATGGGCGGAATCCGGGATGCCCATCTCCAACAGGCTGCCTGTGCTTTCAAAATACCTTGGGCATACGTCCATCAGCGCAACACAGTGGTACCTGAGGCTGACTGCGGAAGCATACCCGCATATCAGGCAGGTCTGCGAAGCGGAGCTTGGCGGGATGTACGCCGATATCTTAAAATTCCTGCCGGAGGAGGTGGATGGTACTGATGATAAAGCCGACTGATTTCGCACGCGCCCTGTCCGGCTACTTTTTTGAATACCTGCCGGTACAGAAAGGGCTGAGTGAAAACACGATCCACTCCTACAGGGATTCCATGTCAGTGTTCCTGTCCTACTGCGAAAGCGAGCGCCATCTGAAACGGGAGAAGATGCAGATCAGGGACCTTGACAGGCAGCTGGTGGAGGATTTCCTTGCCTGGCTGGAACAGGAAAAGGGCAATTCAGCCGCGACAAGGAACCAGAGGCGGATTGCCCTGAATACTTTTTTCAAATACCTCCAGTATGAAAACCCGGAGCATGTCCTCCTCTGCCAGACGGTCTGCTCCATCCC
>CAYQBE010000318.1:0-2860 GCA_964415625.1 uncultured Clostridium sp. | reverse complement strand
AAACGAGAAAGACTTTTACACTGCACACGAAAGATTCAACGTATCAAATGCAGGTTGATCCGTTCGGGTTTCTTCTGCATTTATACTACGGCAGGAAGACGGAAGGCTGTATGGACTATCTGCTGACGTATGCGGACAGAGGCTTTTCCGGCAATCCTTATGATGTGGGCAGTGACCGGACGTATTCGATGGACGTTTTGCCGCAGGAGTTTCCATGTCTTGGGAATGGGGACTACAGAAGCCCTGCGATCGCCGTAAGAAATGCGGACGGCTCGGTAAGCTGCGATCTCCGGTTTCGTGGGTATGAGATCCGGAAGGGCAAATATTCGATCCAGGGGCTTCCGGCTGTTTATGCCGGAGAAACGGAAGCCGAGACATTGGAGATCCACATGGAGGATCCGGTGACAAAGGTTTCTGTCTATCTGCTCTACGGCGTGCTGCCGGAGTACGATGTGATCACCCGGAGCGCAAGAGTGGTGAACGGCGGAAAAAGTAAAGTATATCTGGAAAAAATCCAGCCGGCATGTCTGGACTTTGTGAGCGGAGACTTTGACCTGATCAGTTTTTACGGACGCCACGCGATGGAACGGAATTTCCAGAGGATGCCCGTAGCCCATGGTACCATGTGTATCGGCAGCAGGCGCGGAACCTCCAGCCATCAGTATAATCCGATGATGATCCTGGCGGGCCGGGAGACAACGGAGGATGCGGGGAGCTGCTATGCCATGTCCCTTCTGTACAGCGGCGGGTTCAAGGGTGAAGTGGAGCGTGACCAGTTCAACCAGACCCGGATCCAGCTGGGACTCTATGAGGAGCGGTTTTCCTATCCGCTGGAGCCGGAGAAGGAGTTTCTGGCGCCGGAGGTTGCGATGACGTACAGCAGGAACGGACTGTCCAGGCTGTCTCAGAATCTGCACAGATGTTTCAGGACTCATCTCTGCCGTGGGAAATACAGGGATGCGGTTCGTCCGATCCTGGTAAACAGCTGGGAGGCATCTTATTTTGACTTTGACGGAGAGGCGATCTATCAGCTTGCAAGACGGGCATCGGAGCTGGGAATCGAGATGCTGGTGCTGGACGATGGATGGTTCGGTAAGCGGGATGATGACAACAGCGGCCTGGGAGACTGGTATGCCAATGAGGAAAAGCTGGGAGAATCTCTGGAGAGCCTGATCCAAAGGATCAATGATCTTGGCGTGAAGTTCGGGATCTGGATCGAACCGGAGTCTGTCAATGAGGACAGCGCCCTGTTCAAGCGGCATCCGGACTGGGCGATGCGGATCCCGGGGCGGAATCCTGTCCGCGCGAGGAACCAGCTTGTGCTGGACTTTTCCAGGAAAGAGGTTGTGGATTCCATTTTTGAACAGATCTGCAAGGTTCTGGACAAGGGAAATATCGAGTATGTGAAGTGGGATATGAACAGAGGACTTGCAGACATCTATTCCTGCGGGACCGAGGAACAGGGAAAGGTACTTCACGATTATGTCCTGGGGCTCTATGATTTTCTGGAACGGCTGGTGCAGCGGTATCCGAATATCCTGATCGAGGGCTGCAGCGGCGGCGGCGGAAGATTTGATGCCGGAATGCTTTACTATACGCCGCAGATCTGGTGCAGTGATAATACGGATGCGGTGGATCGGACAAAGATCCAGTACGGGACCTCTTTTGGATATCCGGTATCTACGGTGGGATCGCACGTATCGGCAGTGCCCAACCACCAGACCGGCAGGGTCACATCCCTGGCGGCCAGAAGCATCACCGCCATGGCAGGAACCTTCGGCTATGAGCTGGATCTGGGAAGACTCTCAGAGGAGGACAAGCAGGAAATCCGGCGTCAGGTGGCGGATTATCACCGGTATGCTCCTCTGATCCAGAATGGACTGTATTACCGGCTGACCAATCCGTTCGAGCAGCAGGTGGGAGCATGGCAGTTTATTTCCGAGGATCAGTCGCAGGTGTTGATCTGTGCGGTGATGCTGGAGGTTCACGGCAATATGCCGGTAAACTATGTGAAGCCCAAGGGTCTGAAAAGCGGATGCATGTACCGGGAACAGGTGAGCGGAAGGCTGTACGCGGCGGACGCGCTGATGGAGGCCGGGATCCCGCTTCCGGTTACATCCGGGGAATACGACGCGCATCAGATTTATTTTGAACTGGATCAATAGATGGAGCAGGCCGCCCGAACCGCTGTTTTGTATAAGCAGTGGTTCGGGCGGTTCTGATTTTCGTCTGAAATTGAAAGAAATGCTTGCCATCTTTGGAGCAGTGTGCTAAAATAAATCTACTTGTGAGTAAGAGCATTATCATAGGAGGTGTGCACGGATGGATATTTTAAAGATTATTTTAACGATCATATTTGTGATAGATTGTATCGCATTGTCAGCGATCATTCTTCTTCAGGAGGGAAAGTCTGCCGGACTCGGGACGATCAGCGGCGTAGCGGATACCTATTGGGGTCAGAATAAAGGACGTTCCATGGAAGGGGCACTTGTGAAGTCAACAAAGTTTCTTGCAATCTTGTTCATTTTACTGGCGGTCGTATTGAACCTGGGCGTATTTAATTGAGGACAGGTACGGCGGCAGAATGGATTTCATAGGTTTTGTCTCTGGTACAGGATGAGGAAGGCACTCTATAAGAAGTATAGAGTGTTTTTTTCTCTCTATAGGAACTATCGGTTTTATTGCAATGAATTGCATAAAGCCGATATTCGGATCGCAACTGTACAGTTAGAAAAAGTTCCGGATATAGAAAGACAAAAAAGCAGAGGAGAATGAATATGGATAATACGTTTGAAAAGCGCAAGAAAATTATCTATGATTTGATCTGTGATGATTTCTATGTGCCTATGAAGATCAAGGA
>CAYQBE010000317.1:0-2894 GCA_964415625.1 uncultured Clostridium sp. | reverse complement strand
TAATTTGTCTTTTCATGATGGGAATTTATGTATTTTACCGCAAATGGGCGGGTAAAAAACAGCAGTAAGAATGATACGGCCAGAAAAGCACCTGCCTGCCACCAGATATTCAGTCCCGCTATGGTAAAAAGCAATGCGGCCACTGCGCCTCCGGCCAGCCAGATCGACGTCAGTCCGACCGTCGCGATCTCAACGGCAAGAAACACGATCAGCAATCCAAGCCAAATAAAAACCTCTCTCTCCATGTGACCTCCTTCTTTCTCTTAGATTTCATCTGGTGTGCCGTAATGGATGGGGTCCATTACTTCCTGATGTTGATTCTATCTTAAACCGCTTCCTCAGATTACACAATACCTTTTGCGTGAATGCAGTGTTTTCGTGTCTCAATGAATGACTGTGAAATCCTGGCCGGGTATAACAGCCACAGCACTGTATCAATAGCCGCTTCAATGGACCGCCTCTTTGATCGGAAGGAACTCGGTCATATCCTGGCGGAAATGGATCGGCAGATGGGTTCTCTGGCAAATGGGGTTCTCCCGTTCCTTGATGGCAATGGACTGGAAAAATCCCTGCCACAGCCTTTCGAACTCCGCTTCCGCCTTCGAAACCTTCTCCGCCTCTTCCCGGTTCAGGCATTCTCCGCTCACGAGAACCCACTGGCTTTTCATACGGTGTACGAGAAATTCCTGAAAGGTCTTATCATAGATCATCCAGTTTTCCAATGGGAAACGATCCGCAAAATGATCCGCAATGCATGTCAGCACCCGGTTCTTCGGTGTGATTTCAGAAAAAAGGACGCCGTTTTCCAACTCCCGGAAACGGATAAATTCCATAAACTGGTGTGCTTCGTTGGCGACCTTTCTGCTCAGCTCAAACACGCAGGCCACATCCGGATCGGACAGATGCTCCATGATCCGCTTGCTGTTGCCCACCGTCCGCGCGGCCTGCATGACGTGGAACACGGCTTCCGCCTTTTTCGGATGCGTGGACAGGAGGGCATGGTATATGTCCCAGTACGTATTGTACCCAAGGTGGTTCTGGATCAGCTTTTCCACTGCCGCCGCCTTGCGCTCCTCCTCCGTGACTTCCGTATATTCACAGAATAACTGTGTATCCAGCATCCCGCGCAGCTCAATCCCCGCTTCCCCGTCCCTGCTCTCCTTCCACGCGTCATAAATCGCAGAAAATATCCCGGTGATCGTGTCACTGCAGATATATACTTTTTTCATACCAAATCCACCTCCGTTTCGTTTATCTATACTTTTCGTACTTTTATGCCTGCAGAATCCTTTTTGTCTCGCCGCCTGTATAATTCATATCATCAAATAAGGACAGCTGCCGGTAAGTCATTCCGGACACCGTATCCGGAAGCCGCTCCTTCGTATTGAGCAGGTTCCTGGTGATGTAATCCTCATCCAGCCTGGTACGGTACATCATCTTCCCGCTGCAGGTCAGAAAATACAGCGCGCGCTTTAAGACCACGCCCATTTTTTTCAGATCCTCAAACTTCAGATTCCCCATCTGCCTTGCCTTCACAATCCGCATGGCAGACTTGACCCCAATCCCCGGAACCCGAAGCAGCATATTGTAATCCGCCCGGTTCACTTCCACCGGAAACTGCTCCAGATGCTTCAAAGCCCAGTTGCACTTGGGATCCAGAAATATATTAAAATTCGGATGCTCCTCATCCAACAGTTCCTTTGCCTCAAATCGGTAAAACCGAAGCAGCCAGTCCGCCTGATACAACCGGTGCTCCCGCAGAAGCGGCGGCCCTTCCCCTGTCCTGGCAGGAAGGGCCGAATCCTGGTTCACAGCCACAAAAGCGGAGTAAAACACCCGTTTCAATCCAAACTTCTGATACAGAGCTTCCGCCACATTCAAGATCTGATAGTCGGTCTCCGGCGTTGCCCCGACGATCATCTGGGTACTCTGCCCGGCCGGCACGAACCGGGGCGCGTTCTTATACAGGACGATCTCCTGCTTATTCTCCTGCATCCGGTTCTGCACCATACGCATCGGCGCCAGTATATTCTTCCGGTTCTTATGGGGCGCCAGAAGGCGGAGCCCTTCGGCAGTGGGCAGCTCTAAGTTCACACTCATCCGGTCTGCCAGAAACCCGACTCTCTCAAGCAGCTCTGCATCCGTCCCCGGAATCGCCTTCACATGGATATACCCCTGAAAGTTGCACACCTTCCGCAGTCTGTACAGCGTCGCATAGATCAGCTCCATCGTATAATTCGGACTCTTCAAGATCCCCGAGCTCAAAAAAAGACCTTCGATATAATTCCTCCGATAAAACTCCATCGTCAGCGTGCAGACCTCCTCCGGCGTAAAAGAAGTTCTGACCACATCATTGGACGAACGGTTGATGCAGTACTTACAGTCGTAAATGCACTCATTGGTAAACAGGATCTTCAGCAGGCAGATACACCGACCGTCCGAAGAAAAGCTGTGGCAGAGCCCTGCCGCCCGGCAGTTCCCCATCCCCGTTCCATCTCCCTTGCGGTCTACCCCGCTGGACGTACATGCCACATCATACTTCGCCGCGTCCGATAAGATCTGCAGCTTATCATACACAGACATCTGAACCTGAATCTTCTCCAACAACTCCCTCACACCTTCTTTTCTGGCAAAACATGTTTCATTACACCCGAAACATTTGTTCTTGTTTTTTATAATAACATACCTTTTTGATGATTGCAAGCATTTTCGAACTAACGTTCTCATTTTCCGTTTATAAAATCAGTTCCCTAGCACTGCTGCGTTTTTTGCGAAGCGAACGCGAGGTGGCGCGGACCATTTTCTTTGTCTGAGCGGCCCACTGCGCAAAACAGCCGCATTACTGTTCACACCCTGACCGGGCGCTCACAGTAACGGCATCCGGCTCATTGATA
>CAYQBE010000316.1:0-2898 GCA_964415625.1 uncultured Clostridium sp. | reverse complement strand
ACCCGGTGCTATCCGGAGGTCGGCGAACTGGTTTATAAAGTGATGTGCAGGGATTACGGCAATCCATCCTCCATGCACCGCAAGGGTGTGGAGGCAGAGCACTATGTGAAGGAATCAAAAGAGACCCTGGCCCGGCTTTTGAAGGTGAACGCGAAGGAAATTTTCTTTACCTCGGGAGGGACGGAGAGCGACAACCTGGCGCTGATCGGAACCGCAAGAGCGGCGCGCAGGTCGGGCAACCATCTGATCACGTCCGCCATCGAGCATCCGGCGATCCTCAATACGATGCGCCATCTGGAGGAGGAAGAGGGCTTTCGGGTCACCTACCTTCCGGTGGATGCCAACGGGCAGATCAAGCTGGAGGCCCTGCGGGAAGCGCTCTGCAAGGACACGGTCCTGGTGTCGGTCATGTATGTGAACAACGAAGTGGGGGCCGTGCAGCCCGTCGAACAGGCGGCAAGGATCGTAAAAAGCTATAACCCGGCGATTTTATTTCACACGGACGCGGTCCAGGGCTTCGGGAAATACAGGATCTATCCGAAGCGGCTGGGCGTGGATCTTTTGTCCGCCAGCGGACACAAGATCCACGGACCCAAGGGGATTGGCTTTCTCTATATCAATGAGAGGGTGAAGATCGCTCCCATCGTGTACGGCGGGGAGCAGCAGAAAAATGTACGTTCCGGCACGGAAAATGTTCCGGGGATCGCGGGGATCGGCCTGGCATCGAAAATGATCTACCAGGACCTGGACATGAAGGTGGCGCTGATGCGGGAATTGAAGGAGCATTTCCTGGAAGGGGTCACGAAGATCCCGAATACGACGATCCACGGGCTGACGGATGAGAACAGCGCGCCACACATCATCAGTGTGGGTTTTGCGGGAGTCCGCAGCGAGGTGCTGCTCCATGCGCTGGAGGAGAAGGGGATCTATGTGTCCTCCGGTTCCGCCTGCGCGTCCAACCATCCGGCGGTGAGCGGTGTGCTCAAAGGGATCGGCGCGGCCAGGGAATATCTGGACGCTACGCTGCGGTTCAGCATGTCAGAGTTTACCACAAAAGAAGAAATTGACTATACGCTGGAAACATTATATAATTGTGTACCGGTACTGCGGAAGTTTACAAGACGCTGAAATGGGGCGTTACAGGGGCAGAGGAACTCTGCCCTTTGGAAATCTAAAGGAGAACAGCATGAAGTTTCATTCATTTTTAATTAAGTACGGTGAGATCGGGATCAAGGGGAAGAACCGGTATATGTTTGAAGACGCTCTGGTGCGTCAGATCCGGTATGCCTTAAAGGATGTGGAAGGGACTTTTTCAGTCCGCAAGACCCACGGCAGGGTTTATGTGGACTGTGAGGGGGACTATGACCAGGAGGACGCGGCGGATGCCCTGAGCCGGGTGTTCGGGATCGTAGGCATCTGTCCGGTGGTCCGTCTGGCAAATGCGGGCTTCGACCAGCTCAAAAAGGATATCATCGCTTATGTGGAGGAGCGGTATCCGGAGAAGAATCAGACCTTTAAGGTGGAATCGCGCAGGAGCAACAAGCATTATCCGCTCAATTCCATGGAGATCAACTGTGCCCTGGGGGAAGCGATTCTGGAGGCATTTCCTCAGATGCATGTGGACGTGCATACGCCGGAGATCCTGCTGAATGTGGAGATCCGGGAGGAGGTCTATGTCTACTCGGAGATCATTCCGGGGCCGGGGGGGATGCCGGTGGGAACCAACGGGAGCGCCATGCTTCTGCTCTCCGGCGGGATCGACAGCCCGGTCGCGGGGTATAT
Source organism: uncultured Clostridium sp. (assembly GCA_964415625.1). Lineage (GTDB taxonomy): Bacteria > Bacillota > Clostridia > Lachnospirales > Lachnospiraceae > Schaedlerella. The sequence continues at coordinate 1,116 of CAYQBE010000316.1, read as the reverse complement.
GATCGCGAAGCGGGGCGTTGCGCTGGAGGCAACCTATTTCCACGCGCCCCCCTATACCAGCGAGCGCGCCAAGGAAAAGGTGGTAGATCTGGCCAGGCTGGTGGCCCGGTATGCAGGACCCATCCGGCTGCATGTGGTGAATTTTACAGAGATCCAGTTATATATCTATGAAAAATGTCCTCACGAGGAGCTGACCATTATCATGCGCCGGTATATGATGAAGATTGCGGAGCATTTTGCGCAGAAGGACGGCTGCCTGGGGCTGATCACCGGAGAGAGCATCGGACAGGTTGCCAGCCAGACCATGCAGAGCCTTGCGGCGACCAATGCGGTGTGCGGCCTTCCGGTCTACCGTCCGCTGATCGGATTTGACAAGCGGGAGATCGTGGAGATCTCGCAGAAGATCGATACCTATGAGACGTCCATCCAGCCTTTCGAGGACTGCTGTACGATCTTTGTGGCAAAGCATCCGGTGACAAGGCCGGATCTGGCGCGGATCGAAAAGTCGGAGCGGAATCTGGAGGAAAAGATTGAGGAGCTTGTGAAAACAGCGCTTGAGACTGTGGAAGTGATCGAGATCCGTTAGGATGCCGGCGGCAGCCGGACGAATAAAAAATGAGGAAGATCCGGAGAACAAAAAAGGCTGCCTCCTGTGGGAGACAGCTTGCCGGCCCGCCGGCGATGGGGCGGCTTATTTGATAATGTACGCATCCAGGGCAGCCAGTATGTCCTCCAGTTCTCCATCTGCATGGATGTTGAGGTCGATCGGCTTGGACAGATCCAGACTGAAAATGCCCATGATGGACTTGGCATCTATAACATATCTTCCGGATACTAAATCAAAGTCATTATCATACTTCGTGATCTCATTAACAAATGACTTTACTTTGTCGATTGAGTTTAATGAAATCTGCACTGTTTTCATCATGATATATCCCTCCTTTGGATGATAAGTTTGAAGGGCCTTTATGCCCTGCATTCATTCTACGGGATAGTCCTCTAAAAGTCAAGAAAAGTGATGAAAAAAATGTTACTATTCACAGCCATGTAAAAATCAGCAGACAGATTCGTCAAGCGCAGCTTGTAAGAAGCTGTATGGTGATTTTTATATGACTG
>CAYQBE010000315.1:0-2900 GCA_964415625.1 uncultured Clostridium sp. | reverse complement strand
ATGATACCTCCCTGGTGGACTACAACCGGAGCGGCGTGCCGCTGGTAGAGATCGTGTCGGAGCCGGATATGCGTTCTGCGGAAGAGGTCATCGCATACCTGGAGAAGCTCCGTCAGATCATCCAGTATCTGGGAGCGTCAGACTGTAAGCTCCAGGAAGGATCCATGCGCGCGGATGTGAACCTGTCTGTGCGGGAGGTGGGAAGCTCTCAGTTCGGAACCCGGACGGAGATGAAGAATCTGAACTCCTTCAAGGCAATCTCCCATGCGATCGAAGGGGAACGGGAGCGGCAGATCGAGCTTCTGGAGGAAGGAAAGGCTGTGATCCAGGAGACCCGCCGCTGGGACGACAACAAGGAAAGCTCCTATGCCATGCGCTCCAAGGAGGATGCCCAGGATTACAGGTACTTTCCGGAGCCGGACCTGGTGCCCATTGTCATCAGCGATGAATGGATCGAAGCGGTGAAAAGCCGCCAGCCGGAGCTGCGCACGGAAAAGCTGGAACGGTATAAAAAAGAGTTTGATATTCCTCAGTACGATGCGGAGATCATCACGGAATCCAAGGCTATGGCGGATCTGTTTGAAGCGGCCACCGCAATCTGCAAAAAGCCGAAAAAGGTATCCAACTGGCTGATGGTAGAGACCATGCGGCTGATGAAGGAGCATGGAATGGAGCCGGAGGATCTGAGGTTTTCTCCGGAAAACCTGGCGAAGCTGATCGATCTGGCTGATGCGGGGGTGGTCAACAGTTCTGTGGCGAAAGAGGTATTCGAGAAGGTCTTTGCGGAGGATGTGGATCCGGAGCAGTACGTGGAGGAACACGGGCTGAAAACGGTCCATGACGAGGGCGCACTGAAAGCGGTGCTGGAACAGGTGATCGCGGACAATCCGCAGGCGGTCTCGGATTACCGGGGCGGAAAGGAAAAGGCTCTGGGCGCTCTGGTCGGACAGACGATGAAAGCCATGAAGGGCAAGGCGAACCCCGGAATGGTGAACCAGATGCTTCGGGAAATGCTGGGATAAAAGAAGGCTATTTTATAGAGTTTTTATATTTACTTTACGAATTTATTAGCACTCACTTCAAAAGAGTGCTAATTTTATGTTGACTTTTTAAAATTCCTGTATTAGAATATCATCTAGACAAAGAAAGAGGACACAGATGAATCTGTGAGGGCGTCTGCCTCGGATTTCATATGTCGAATCATAAAGATCATAGAAAAGGAGTGTTTTATATGGGAACAAAAAAAGGCAATTTATCCATTGACAGTGAGAATATATTTCCAATAATCAAGAAATGGGTGTATTCTGACCATGATATTTTTATGAGAGAGCTGATCTCCAATGGCTGCGATGCCATCACGAAGCTGAAAAAGCTGGACATGATGGGCGAATATGAGATGCCGGAGGATTACAAGGCGAAGATCCAGGTGATCGTCAACCCGGAAGAGAAGACATTGAAGTTCATTGACAACGGTCTTGGAATGACTGCGGATGAAGTAGAAGAGTACATTACTCAGATCGCGTTCTCCGGGGCGACCCAGTTCCTGGAGAAGTATAAGGATAAGACGACGGAAGATGAGATGATCGGACACTTCGGACTGGGCTTCTATTCCGCGTTCATGGTTGCCGATGAGGTGCACATTGATTCCCTGTCCTACCGTAAGGATGCCGTGCCGGTACACTGGGTCAGCAACGGCGGCACAGAGTATGAGATGCAGGATGGCAGCAAGCAGGAGGTGGGGACGGAGATCACCCTGTTCTTGAATGACGACAGCCTGGAATTTGCCAATGAGTACCGTGCAAGGGAAGTGCTGGAGAAGTACTGTTCCTTCATGCCGGTGGAGATCTTCCTGTCCAAGGCGAATGCGGAGACCGAGTATGAGACCATCGACGAGGCGGACGTGCTGGAGACAGACGAAGTGGTAGAGCATATCACAGAGGAACCGAAGGAAGGTGAAGAGGGCGAGCCGAAGAAGAAAGCGAAGATCGTGAAGCGTCCGGTTTCCCTCAGTGATATCCATCCGCTGTGGGGCAAGAATCCAAGCGACTGTACCAAGGAAGAATATATTGAATTTTACCGCAAGGTATTTTTGGATTATAAGGAGCCGTTGTTCTGGATCCACCTGAATATGGATTATCCGTTTAATTTGAAGGGAATCCTGTATTTTCCGAAGATCAATACGGAATACGATTCCATTGAGGGAACCATCAAGCTGTACAACAACCAGGTATTTATCGCGGATAATATCAAGGAAGTGATCCCGGAATTCCTGATGGTATTAAAGGGCGTCATCGACTGTCCGGACCTGCCGCTGAACGTATCCAGAAGCGCGCTGCAGAACGACGGTTTTGTAAATAAAGTTGCCGATTATATTTCCAAGAAGGTAGCGGACAAACTGAACGGCATGTTCAAGACCGACAAGGAGAACTACGAGAAGTACTGGGATGACATCAGCCCCTTCATCAAGTTCGGCTGCTTAAAGGATGAGAAGTTCGGAGACAAGATCAAAGGTTCGATCCTTTATAAGAATCTGGATCATAAGTATCTGACATTGGAAGAATATATTGAGAACGCGAAGAAGGCTGCCGGGGAAGATGAGAACGTAGAGGTTGTAGAGAACCCGGAGACTGTGGACGCAGAGACACCGGCAGAGGAGGAAGTGACGGCAGAGACCGGTTCTGATGACGTGGCAGACGGCAAAGCAGAAGCCTCTTCCGATGAGACGGAGAACAGCAAAGCTGACAATGCTTCCGACGGGGCAGAAGCCGTAGATGCAGAAGTAGTCGAAGACTCTGACGGGGAGGAGAAGAAAAAAGAACCTCTCAATGTCTACTATGTGACGGACGAACAGCAGCAGAGCCAGTATATCAAGATGTTCAAGGAACAGGGACAGGATGCGG
>CAYQBE010000314.1:0-2908 GCA_964415625.1 uncultured Clostridium sp. | reverse complement strand
AATGGTTTGTAACGATGAAAAAAGCAGATTTTAACGGGATTGCCGCAAAGTACCACATTTCTCCGATCCTTGCCAGGCTGATCCGCAACCGGGATGTGAAGGAGGATGCCCAGATCGGCAGCTATCTGAACGGAACCGCTGCGGACCTGTACGACGGAATGCAGATGAAGGATATGGACAAGGCCGTGGAGATCCTGAAAGAGAAGATCCAGGCGCATGTGCCGGTCCGGGTGATCGGAGATTATGATATTGACGGGGTCAACGCGTCTTACATCCTCCAGGAAGGCCTGTCCGGGCTGGGGGCGGATGTAGATGCGGACATTCCGGACCGGATCCGGGACGGCTTCGGGCTGAATAAAATGCTGATCGACAAGGCGCTGGAGGACGGGATCGATACGATCATCACCTGCGACAACGGGATTGCCGCTTACGATGAGATCGCGTATGGAAAGGAGCATGTGCTGACCATCATCGTCACCGACCACCATGAAATTCCTTATCTGGAAACCGAAGAGGGAAGGAGCTACCAGCTGCCTCCGGCGGACGCGGTGGTGGATCCCCACCGTCCGGACTGTGAGTACCCGTTCAAGGGACTGTGCGGTGCGGCAGTTGCCTTTAAGCTGGTGGAGGCACTCTACCGGGCCTTGGAGGAGGATCCGGGGAAGATCCGGCATCTGATGGAGCATGTGGCCATTGCCACGGTGGGGGATGTGATGGATCTCCAGGGAGAAAACCGGATCTTTGTGAAAACCGGGTTGAATATGCTGAAAAATACCCGGAATGAGGGACTCAAAGCACTCATAGAATGTACCGGGGTTCCGGCGGACAGGATCAGCGCTTATCATATCGGATTTGTCCTGGGGCCCTGCATCAATGCCAGCGGCAGACTGGATACGGCCAAGCGCGCGCTGGCACTTCTGAACGCGAAGGACGCCCAGGAGGCATCTCGTCTGGCGGAGGAATTGAAGGAGCTGAATGACAGCCGCAAGGATATGACGGAGCAGGGCGTGGAACAGGCAGTGGAGATGATTGAAAATTCTTCCCTGAAAGAGGATAAAGTCCTGGTGGTCTATCTGCCGGACTGCCATGAGAGCATTGCCGGGATCATCGCCGGGCGCATCAGGGAGCGGTATTACCGCCCGGTTTTTGTGCTGACCTCTGCGGAGGAGGGCGTGAAAGGCTCCGGGCGCTCCATTGAGAACTATCATATGTTCGAGGAAATGAACCGGTGCCGGGAACTGTTTACCAGATTCGGGGGACATAAGCTTGCGGCCGGATTGTCTCTGCCTGAGGAAAATGTGGAGGTGTTCCGGAAGCGGATCAATGAACTGTCGAGGCTGACGGAGGAAGACCTGATCGAGAAGATATCCATTGATATGCAGCTTCCGATCGCCTATTTATCCCAGAAGTTGGTGGAAGAGCTGGAGCTTTTGGAGCCTTTTGGTAAAGGAAACGCCAAGCCTTTGTTTGTAGAAAAAAATCTGCGCGTGATTTCTCCAAGGATCGTGGGAAAGAATCAGAATGTGCTGAAATTCCAGGTAGAGGATGCCAGGGGACTTCGGATGGATGCAGTGTATTTCGGGGATGTCCGCGCGTGTATGGAATACATGAAGCACAAAAACAGGATGGCATTTACATACTATCCGGCGGTGAATGAGTATATGGGGAGAAGACGCCTGCAGATCACGGTGGTGCATTACCGGTAAAGAAAGGCTTTACAATCTGAAAAAAAATGATATACTTAAAATTATATTTTGTTTAGAGAGAGCGGCCGAAGCACGCCCCGGCATGGGCATAAGCCAAGGTCTAATCAGGAAAGGAAGTGGGGAATTGATATGGCAGGGATAATGGAATACGAAACGGTAAATAAAAGCCTTGGTACGGTTGACGGACATGCGGTCATGAATCCTGAGGATTATCAAGACCCTGATGCTTTATACCAGGCGTTGGTGAACCGGATCCGGAAGTACCATCCTTCCGCCGATATTACCCTGATCGAGAAGGCGTACCATCTGGCGAAGAAAGCGCATCAGGACCAGGTGCGCAAGTCCGGAGAGCCTTACCTGATCCATCCCATGTGGGTGGGGATCATTCTTGCTAACCTGGAGATGGATAAGGAAACCATTGCGGCAGGGATGCTCCATGATGTGGTGGAGGATACGGACGTGACGCTGGAGGATATCTCCCGGGAATTCGGGGAAGAGGTCGCCCTCCTGGTGGACGGGGTGACCAAGCTGGGGCAGCTCAGTTATTCCAAGGACAGGGATAAGCTGGAGATCCAGGCGGAGAACCTGCGGAAGATGTTCCTGGCCATGGCAAAGGATATCCGGGTGATCATCATCAAGCTGGCGGACCGTCTGCATAATATGCGTACATTGGAATTTATGATCCCAAGGAAGCAGCAGGAAAAAGCAAGGGAGACCATGGACATCTATGCGCCCATTGCCCAGCGGCTTGGGATCTCCAAGATTAAGATCGAGCTGGACGACCTGTCGCTGAAATATTCTCAGCCGGAGGTGTACAGACAGCTGGTCAGCGACCTCAATGAACGGAAGACAAAGCGGGAAGAGTTCGTGCAGCAGATCGTGGCAGAGGTTTCCCAGCATATGGAAAATGCCCACATTCATGCAAAGGTCTATGGGCGGGTCAAGCATTTTTTCAGCATTTACAAGAAAATGGTGCTCCAGAATAAGACGCTGGATCAGGTCTACGACCTGTTTGCCGTGCGGATCATCGTGGATTCGGTGAAGGACTGCTATGCGGCGCTGGGCGTGATCCATGAGATGTATACGCCGATCCCGGGTAGGTTCAAGGATTATATCGCCATGCCCAAGGTGAATATGTACCAGTCCCTTCATACGACGCTGATGGGACCCTCCGGGCAGCCCTTTGAGATCCAGATCCGGAC
>CAYQBE010000313.1:0-2916 GCA_964415625.1 uncultured Clostridium sp. | reverse complement strand
ATCCTGTGTGTCGTCTGGCTTGATATGGGAGTTGCAGGCGCTGCCATCGCCACATTTTTCTCACAGGCTGCCAGCGCGGTGCTGGTGACGCGAAAGCTGATGGTATCCGGCGGCATCCTCAGGCTGTCCCTGCGAAAGCTCCGGTTCCACGCAAATGTATTGAGATCGCTGCTGCGTATCGGTATGCCCGCCGGATTTCAGTCCATCATGTACAGCCTTTCCAATGTCTTCATCCAGTCCGCGCTGAACAATTTCGGAACGGATACGGTTGCGGCATGGTCTGTATATGGAAAGCTGGACGCGGTGTTCTGGATGATCAGCGGAGCAATCGGGATTTCCATCACCACCTTTGTGGGCCAGAACTTCGGTGCCCGCAAATATGACCGGGTAAAAAAGAGCGTCCGGGTCTGCCTGGGGATGGACACTCTGATCTCTATTGTGCTGGTGGTTTTCTTCCTGGCGCTGCGCGCACCCCTGTTCCGGATCTTTACGAATGACGCCGACGTCATCCGGATCGGCTGTGAAATGATGACGCTGATCACGCCTTGCTATATGTTCTTTATATTTATAGAAGTGCTCTCCGGCGCGCTGCGCGGGATCGGCGATGTGCTGATCCCTACATTGATCACGCTGGGCGGCGTATGCCTTTTCCGGATCCTGTGGCTGTTGGGCGCGCTTCAGATCCGGCCGACAGTGAATGCGATCATCCTCAGCTATCCGGTCACCTGGCTGACCACTTCCATATTGTTTGTTCTTTATTATCTGTACCGTAAGAAAAAAAGCCTGATTGGTTAGCTTATTACCGCGAAACAGCGATACAGACGGCCATGCTTCCATGGAGATCTGGCTCCGCTAAAAAGACCTCCGTCCATAATCGGGCGGAGGTCTTTTCAAATTCCGAATATTTTATCTCATCTTGAAGATCGGACGGATCTTCTTATAAATAATGAATACGATCAAGGATACCAGTGCCCCTTTCAGCAGGTTAAACGGAGCAACCGCAAATATCACAAATGTGGTCAGGCTGGTGATGCTGGGATTTACAGCCGTTCCCATCCCGACCAGAGCTTCGATCGGCATTCCGAATGCCGCGCCGTAAGCTGGAAGGAGGATGAATGCATTGATAAAGCAGCCTGCGATTGTCATGATGATCGTTCCCGTAATCATTCCGATCAGAGCACCCTTTCTTGTATGGTTCCTCTTATAGATGATCCCTGCCGGAACGCACAGCGCGCATCCGATCACAAAGTTAGCCGCCTCACCGACTCCTGCCGTTGCGGTTCCGTTGATGACCAGGTTCAGCAGGATCTTGACAAGCTCGATCACAGCTCCCGCAAGGGGTCCCATCACAAAGCATCCGACCATGACCGGCACTTCGCTGAAATCGATCTCATAAAATGAAGGGGCGAATGGGAGCGGAATCTCAAAGAGCATCAATACGACCGCGATCGCGGAAAGCATGCCGATCTGCACAATCGTGCGGATATCTGTCTTTGATTCTTTTCTTACTGCTACGTTTGTCTGTGTACTCATGTTACTTCTCTCCTTTAAAATAATGATAGTCTGCAGTCAATCAGAACTCAGGCCGGCCTGACGTACCGATTGCCGCGATATTTTAAAAAGAAAGAACCTCTTCATGGAAATCCTGTCACGTTTTGCGGCATATAAAAACCCCGGAACACAATCCGGGGTCTGATTCTATCCACGCTTTTATGGCATAAATTTCTTCTCTCATCCAGACTTTACTGTCGGTACTGGAATTCTCTGTTGATAAGAGTCACCAGTTCAGCCGCCTAAGCGGGTCGCGGACTATACCGCCGGTTGGGAATTACACCCGACCCCGAAGAATTCATTCTTTTTACAAAAAATATTATAACGCATTGTAGAAGCGTTTTCAAGAAATTTTTCAATTTTTAATTAACAAATTCCAAAGTGTTTGGCAAGGGCATCCAAATATTCCTGACTTTTACTCTCCAACGGACAGGCAATAAGTAAATTTTCTCCTGTCACCTTACTGATTCCCATATGTATGTCAAGTTTCGCTAAGATGTCCATACCTATCAATATATTCCCTCTCCGGTCATAGTTCAGGCATATTCTATCGCATGGTATTTTCATACCTCCGATTGTAAAATTGCGAATCCCATGTTCAAATTTCATGGCAGGACAATTCATCTTTTCTATCTCCGTGACTGGAACAGAATGCTTTATACCGCCTGACTCAACACCATAACTGAGATAATAAGGAATATGATTAAAAATGTCTTCTTTTTTCAGAGTTCTGCATAAGGTCTCAGATACATTAAGTCTTTTAAGTGGAATTGTACTAATAGAACAGCCCGTATCAATTTTAACACCAATGTCATAAAAAGGAGCCTGAAAATTGTCTAATAGAAATTCTGCTTCGGTAGTAAACGAACCACCCAATCCAGAGGCAGTTGGCAACATTTCCACTTTGATATACCCGACAGCCGTCCTATCATTTAAGTCTCTATAAGTCAGACCGTCTGCATCTGATAATGTGTCGTTATTCATCATAAACAATCATATCCTCCAAATCCATTTTATCATTATATATCGGAGTAATCGGATTGGGCTGCATAAACCAACTGTCATATTCTTTCCCCTGTGTATCCCCAAAATATACAAGTTTTCCAATCTTACTTTTTGTATCCTCAAACAATAAAATCATATACTTATTATAAATTTCACTCAATTGTTCCGCTTTCACCATCATGCCAATCTGCAGATCCTTCAAGTCATATTTCTTTTCTGATGCGGTCATCTATAGCCAACTCCTTTTTATTCTTTACATAGATATATCATCCGGAACCTTTTAACCAATATAATCCTAAATATTTTCCAGCTGTGCGGTTGCGATTCACCAGGTCATTTGCATGCAATTTATTGCAATGC
>CAYQBE010000312.1:0-2951 GCA_964415625.1 uncultured Clostridium sp. | reverse complement strand
CCTGTTGTAAATGTATCAGTGTAAACTGTTTGCCAATCTCCACCATTTACATAATCGCCTGCATCTGTATTTCTGAATTGCATAGCTTGTACAGTAAGGTCAATAGTTAAGTGACTTCCTTGATACTTGTCATTCTTTACCATACCATCAAGAGAAGGATCTGTAGTTTGTGCAGAATCCATTCCTAAGAAATACCTGTATTCAGCACTCGCTTGTTTATTTGCGTCTGTACCTGCTGTAACCTTTACATAATCATTATCTACAACAACAGTGTCGGCATCTTCTCCGTCACCAAAAGTACCTCCAAGGGTAGCTCCTTCAATGATATATCTAAGAACAAGTTTAGGATTTGTAACAGTGTCCTTTTCAGCTACTGGAACATAAGCAACTTTTCCATCTTTCATTCCTTTTACAAGAATGATTGGATTAGAAGTCTTTAAACCTGCTACTTCTTCAATTTTTGTGTTTTTATAATTTCCTTCTGTTCCTGTCTTTACATATAAATGGAAAATAGAAGGATCAAGGTTCACTCTGCCATTTTCAGCAACTTCAACATATTTCTTATTTACTACTCCATCTGCATCAGGTTCGCTTACTTCAATACGGAGAGAACCATCATCTTCTAATTGATAATGTGAATCAACCATAATATCAATAATGTTACGAGTTACAATAGATTTCGTTCCATCATTTGTAATACCAAAATTAAGTTCATGTGAGGTTGTATCATCTCTATTCTCCTTGCCAGGTTCTTCATCTCCAGGGTTGATATTGCCTGAATTGCTAAGAGTCAAATTACCCTTAGAGGAAACATCTACAGTACCTACTGTACCATCTGTATTTTGTTCTGCACTATCGCTAAAAAATGCGAAAGCTCCAAATCCAACTACTGCAAGACCAAGTGCGGATGCTCCTGCGATTGCTAATTTCTTATTGTTTTTCATATAATTTTTCACCAAAAACAAACTGATTTGTTTTTGGCTCCTCCTTTCATTTTTTCGTTTATTTTTGTTTTAATGTAATTATTCTGAGCAAGTTTTTTCTTGCATGTCAATATGTAGTAATTTATGGAAATAAAAAAGCATAGATCTATCTCTTTGAAAAAAGATAAAATCTACACTTAAAATCAAACACTTATTTACTACTTACTGAAGTTTATAATGAATATATATTTTTGTCAAGCTTTTGAAACAACAGAATTTCAAAAGTATTTGATCAAAAAACCATAGGTATCAGCCAATTTTCATTGACCTATCCTATGGCTTATTTCACGCTAGAAAGAAGGTGATTAAAAATAAAAAATTTCTTAGTACAATCTTAGTATATAATAAGATAATTTCTAAAATCAAGATATACAATACATGAATCTATATGGCATCCTCCCCATATTTTGCTCTTACTTTTATGCAAAATCTTCGCCAGCTTGCTTCTAATTCTTCTGGTGTCGATTCAGGGATTTCAATATTACTGTCCTCTACTTCTTTCTCTATTTTCCTTGCATATTCCTCAGCAAATTCAGGATACTCATTCAAAAGACACGTCATCCGAAAGTTTGCGCCAATCTGGACACAGTGATCAACACACTGTTCAAATAGCTCCTGCGTCATTGGAACTTGATGTTCTATTGCTGCATTTTCTTCCTCAGTCAAATAAATTGCTTCCCTGACAAACTCTGCCAGTCTCTCTTTTTCTCTATCCGTAAGATTGTCAAACCTGTCCATTCGCACCTTCTTCCTGTTTTGAAACGTCAAAATCCTTCAGCAATCCCAAATATGTAAACATTCTCACCGCATCTTTAATGCCAGCCATATAGGAAATATCAGCATAACGATTATCACAAGTCTTTACACAAGCTATATAATCATTTATCAAAATCTTGTCCTTATCTGGTATATTCAAACTCATATACCGTTGTTCCAACTCTCCCTCATCCTCTATATCACTGAGATATACCTCATCAGTCATAATAAGGTCTTGTCGGCTGTTATCCATAAATTGCCCCATTCCCATGTCCAGTAGCTTGTTAATTAATTGTTCCATGTTCTCTCCTCCTTTGGGTGTGTAAGAAGTCTAATTAGATTTCTTAGAACTTATATTTATATATTAGATTTCTTACACTATAATTGTCAACTATTTTTGATTTACATTATTTGTCAATTTTCGACAATTTAGAAGAGGCATATATGGAAGAAAATAACTACGGATATATAAAAATCAAGCTGGAGCAACTATTAAAAGCCAAAAAACTCAGCAAAAACAAACTGGCACATAGGGCAGAGATGCAAAGAACACAAATAAATAATTATTGTAATGGGGAAATTACAAGGCTGGATACTGCTGTTCTAGCAAGGATTTGTACTGCTCTGGATTGCAAAATTGAGGATTTATTGGAATTTGTGCCGAAAGAAAGTACAAAAGATAATCCTATATAAGTTCCTTCCCCTCTCTTATTGTGTAAGAAGTCTAATCAGATTTCTAATAACTTATATTCCTATATTACATTTCTTACACTATATCTATACAAGTGTTAAAACGTGAAGGAGTGAGATATTATGGAAGAATATGACTATGGGTATATTAAAATCAAACTGGATGAGCTGCTCAAAGAAAGAGGCATAAGCAAAAATAAGCTGGCTCACAGGGCGGAAATGCAAAGAACACAGATCAACAATTACTGTAATAATGAGGCTACAAGGCTTGATACTGCTGTTTTGGCAAGAATCTGTACGGCTCTGGACTGTAAGATTGAAGATTTGCTTGAATTTGTGCCAGCTAAAGGAAAAAACTGACAAAAAGCTACTGGACGCACGTATCCAGTAGCCTTTTTCGTTGTAGAGAGAATATTACACTATGCCTACTGTATTGCCGATTTATACAGCATATGCTTTAGCTGTAAGTATTTCATGTACTTGTAAGGGTTTCTAAAAATACTCCTGATACTAAGGGGGTAT
>CAYQBE010000311.1:0-2953 GCA_964415625.1 uncultured Clostridium sp. | reverse complement strand
ATGCACACTCATCCCAAACTGGTCCACAACTCTCCCCTTCTTCACCTCATACCCCCGCTCGCACAGATATTTCAGATCCCGCGCCAGCGTAGCCGAGTCGCAGCTCACATACACGATCCGCTCCGGCTGCATATCCGTCATCGTCTTCAGCAGCGCCTCATCGCATCCTTTCCGGGGCGGATCCACCACGATCACATCCGCATGCGCCCGCTCCCCCGGATGCTCCTTCTCATACCGCTCATAATACCCCGGCAGCACTTCCTCTGCTTTCCCGACATAAAATTCCGCATTTTCAATTCCATTGATCTCTGCATTTTTTCTGGCGTCTTCCACCGCCTGGGGGACGATCTCCACACCGTACACCTTCCCCGCCTTCTGCGCCAGGAACAGGGAAATGGTTCCGATCCCACAGTACAGATCCCACACGGTTTCCTGTCCCTTCAGATCTGCATATTCCATCGCAAGCCCGTACAATTTCTCTGTCTGCACCGGATTCACCTGATAGAAAGACAGCGGAGAGATCTGATATTTCACCGCCCCGATCGAATCTGTGATAAATGGCTGTCCCCACAGGACTTCATATCGCTCCCCCATGATCACATTCGTCTGCTTATGATTCGGGCTCACCGTAATGCTCGTCATAGCGGGAATCCGAGCCAGCTCTTCCACCAGAATCTCCTGATGTGGAATCCACTCGGAACTCACCCGGCTTTCTCTCATCTGCCTCATACCCCCTTGATGCCCGCTCCTGCAATCCAACGCTTCCTTGTCACACCGAATCTCGCCGTCCCTGCAATCCGACGCTTCCTTGTCCCGCCGATTCTCATCGCTCCTGCGATCCGATGCTTCCTTGTCCCGCCGATTCTCATCGCTCCTGCAATCCGACGCTTCCCTGTTCCTTCGGTTCGCACCGTCCCTGCAATCCGCTCTATCCCTATTCACCACAAAACAAACCATAATCTCCTTCGTAGCAAACCCATACCGGATCAGCACATGCCGGATCAGCCCTTCCCCAGTCTTTTCGTCATAGGAACGCACCCCATATTTTTTCATAAACGCAAGCACGATCTCCAGGATTTCCTTATTGACTCCAACTCCCAGCGCACAGTCCGTATTCGCGATGATATCATGGGTTCTCCCTGCGTAGAACCCGGTAATGGGCTGTCCGTTTTTATCCGTGCCGAACGGGAACTGCGCTTTATTCCGATACCCGAAGGGATTCTCCATCCCGATGACCGGCCCGAACACCTCTGCCAGCAGTTCCGGAGAAAAGCCTCCGATCCGCTCCAGATTTCCCAGCACCTTATTCTGCTTAAATTCCAGCTGCTTTTCGTAGGACATCTCCTGGATCTGGCAGCCGCCGCATTTTCTGGCAAATTTGCACACAGGCTCTACCCGATGCTCGGAAGGCGTAATGATCTTCATCAATCTTGCGTAACCGTAATTCTTTTTTGCTTTTGTTATCCTAGCTTCTACCACGTCGCCAATGACTGCATCCTTAATAAATAAGGTATAGCCATTCACTCTGCCTATACCTTCACCATTGACGCCAATATCCTCGATCGTCACTGTCACTGATTCATTTTTCTGCATATCTATCTCCATTCCACCGCTCATACCGGCAGCACAAACAGGTATAACAATACATATTTTTCAACAGGCAGCTTAAAATGATGACCCAAGGAACTGTATGGAAATAACTTATGCATTTTGACTTGTCTGTTTCTCCGATTGCACAGGCCAAAAAGCCTCGACGATGCCCACATCGCCTGCGTTTTTTGACCTGCACACTCGAAGAAATATCCTGCGCAATCTGCACAAGTTATTTTCCTACAGTTCCTGAAATACAGGACACGCCTGATCAAGGTATGCCCTGTAACGAATCAATCCCCCATCGCCAGATCAGTTCCCATCCGAAGTTTTCCTCAGATTCGACTCAAACAGCCGGTTATACCCCAGCCATTCCGTTCCGCTTTTATCCTTCAATGCTTCCTTCATCGTCTGCAGCTTCGCGTCCGCATTGTCCGCCAGATTCAGCGCCAGTGCTTCTGCCAGCGCCGGTTTTTTCGGCGAGCCGAATTCCAGTTCGCCGTGATGCGCCAGAATACAGTGCTTCCATTCATTTGCCAGCATCGCCGGGAAGCCCGGGACGGAACGGATGGCCTCGGTCAGCATTTCCGAGCCGATCACGATATGGCCAATGAGCTGGCCCTCGTCCGTGTAGTCGTTGTCCGGAAATTCGGACAGCTCCCGAACCTTGCCGATGTCGTGGCAGACTGCGGAGGCGATCAGCAGGTCCCTGTTGAGGATCCTGTATGCCCCTGCGAAATATTCGCACAGATGGACCACGCTCAGCGTATGCTCCAGAAGCCCCCCGCAGAAGCCGTGGTGCACGGTCTTGGCCGCGGAATGGGACTTGAACGCCTTGATAAATGCTTCATCCTTCACGAAGTAATATTCCACCGCCTGACGCAAATACTCATTGGAAATTTTTTTGATGCAGGAGAGCAGCTCCTGGTACATCCCGTCGATATTTTTTTCGGAAACAGGCATGTAATCCGCAGGGTTGTATTCGCCCTCGGCCGCCTTCCTGAGCTGTTTGATGTTCAGCTGGAGGTTGTTGTTGTAGGTGATCACCTCACCGTATACCTCGATAAAATCCTTCTCCTCGTAGTCCGCGATCCCCTGGGAATTGGGATCCCACACCTTTCCGTCCAGAGTGCCGGTCTTATCCTGCAGGAGCAGGTTGTCGTAAGGCTTTCCGTTCCGCGTCTCCGCAGAACGTTTCCCCCTGCACATGTAAATACTTCTGATCGTCTCGCCTCCGCGCAAATCCTTAATATACATACCCTTCGTTTATCCTCTTTCTATATAAATTTTATAGTGAACAACAAAAACTTTTCCAGCTGTGCGGTTGCGATTCGACAGGTCATTTTCATGCAATTTATTGCAA
>CAYQBE010000310.1:0-2976 GCA_964415625.1 uncultured Clostridium sp. | reverse complement strand
GCTTTAAAACAAGGCTTTCTACGGGGTTTTTAACGATCAAAGATGTAGCTATCTATTATTACTTTTTCTTCTTTGATGCCCGTATGACTTTCCTCATATTCACATCGGATATGATCTGATAGTCCGTTCGGAACCCGGCGGTCTCATGTAATGCATCCGTCAGATCTGTCCTGGTATAGACGGGTGTGTACCCCATCTTCTCCCCAGGACGTGCCATCACCATATCCTTCAGGGTCCCTATGATCTGCTCGCAGGTGTACGCCTCATGGAGCCTCTTTTCCAGGATCCTGTAGATGACGAGGGCGATGAAACAGGTGAGGAAATGTGCCCGGATGTGGTCCTCCGTCTGGAGGTATACGGGCCGCGCCTTGAAGTCTGTCTTCATGATCCTAAAACACTCTTCGATCTCCCAGCGTTTCTTGTTCATCCGGATGATCCCATCCACCCCCATATCACTCAAGTTGGTGCATACAGCGTAAAAGCCATCATAGCGTTCCTCTCCTTGGATAACGTCCGTATCCAGGCAGACGATCTCCTCCGAGCAGAGCTCGCCCTCTTTTGTCACTTTCTCCCGATATATGAACCGATGGGGGTCATTCTGGTTTTTTGGCCGCTGCCTGTACTTCCCGCTGTCGATGAGCTTTTGGGCGCGTTCAATCTGTCCGTTGCGGATCTTCCGCTGGTAGTCCCTGTACTTCGGTGAGAAGGAGACGATCAAGTGCTGTTCCAGGGGCTTCGCGCCGCTCTCTAGCTTTTTCTGGGAGAGGTCCTCCTTGATCCACCGATCCTTATAGAAGATCTTATCGCGGTCCTTTTCCATGTCGATCCCATCGAGGGAAAAAGTCCCCTCTGCCCCTGGCAGGTGCCATCCGTCGGGATCGAGGGAGAACGTCTTGAGGTACTCGGGAAGCTGCTTGACGGACTGGGTGGTGATGAAGCCGCGGATCTGGACCCCGTCCACGGTCAGGTCATTGAACCGCCGGTTGGCCTTCGAGGCGAGCCCGGCATCTGTGCAGACGATGATCCGGTCAAAGCCATAGTCACGGATCACCTTTTTCTCTAAGGGCTTTAAGGTCGGCTGTTCGTTCTTGTTCCCGGGATAGATATCGAACGCCAGCGGGATGCCGTCATGATCCATGAACAGGCCCATGCCGACGATAGGGAGGGGCTGGTGCTGTTTGCTCTTCCCATAGCGGCGCAGGTCATCCGCCTCCTCCAGCTCAAAGAAGTAGTTGGTACAGTCATAGTAGAGGATGTCCTTCCTGCGCTCCAGGACCTTCTGGCTGGCCTTGTAGAGCTGTGCCTGGATGAGGTCGTTCTCTTGGGCGAGGACAGAGAGGGCCCGGTAGACATCATGGAGCTCAAAGGTGGGCTGCTCGATGAGCCTTGCTGCCTCCCGGTGGGAAGACAGCTTCGAGGAAGGGTAGAGTATCCTGGTGTAGATGAGCTTTGAGAGGACATCGTTCAGGTCATAGGAGAAGCCGTGACGGGAGGTGATATCCCTGCAGACCTTGTCCAGCCCCAGGCTGTAGTAGATATCCTGGAGGAAGAGGTAGCCGCAGTTGTAGAGCTTCTGTTCTCCCTTTTTGAGGAGCTTGGAAGGGGAGTAGCTAACGATGACCTCCTTGTTCTGGTCGTACTCTTTGCGGTTGAGCTCGTTGACATACTCCTGGGCCCAGACATAAGGGTCCTTGCCGCCGGCCTTTGCGGTGACCTCGGTCAGGTTGCCGAGCTTTTCCACCGTGACGGTGGTCACGCAGCCATTGGGCTTACGGATGGTCTTTTGGACATAAAAGGATGCGGAATTTTTTGACTTGCTGACAGTGAGTTTCATAGGTAGGCACCTCCTATCCCCATTATATCATATATAGCTATAAATAGCTACAATAAAATGGATAAAACTTGACAAAAAAATGCAGGCTTTATGCGGCCTGCACGTAGTTTTTCTTATAGTCAACTGTCAAACTTCCGCAAAATATGCCGCGTTGGTAGGATCTGCGGCTGGCGGGGCGGTCATCGATGTAGAGAAGCTGTAGGTCGGCGGTGGGCCGCGATCCATATTGCAGATCGGTCCTGTATATGCTATAATGCCACGAAAAGGCAGACTCCCAGAAGTGCGGTCGTACTTTTGGGAGTTTTTTTGGTTGACGTTCGTCAAGACGTACGTTAAAATAAAAGAAAAAGGAGTTGGTACCCAATGACAGCTATAAGTGTGACAAAAGCGCGGGAGAACATCTACCAGATCTTGGCAGATGTGAACATGAACAGCCAGCCAGTGACGATCACCAATAACCGGGGGAAGAACGGGGTCCTGATCGGGGAGGCCGATTGGAATGCGCTCCAGGAGACCTTATATCTGGATTCTGTTCCGGGTCTGGCGGCCTCCATCCTTGCAGGCGGTGCTGTACCGTTAGAAGAGTGTTTGACGGAAGATGAGGTGGAATGGTAGGTGTATCGCATTGTTTATGAGAAACAGGCGGTAAAGGATATCAAAAACCTGAAAGCAGCCGGCTTGGCAGACAAAGCAAAAGGCCTGATCGAGGTGGTCCGGATGGATCCTTTCATGCAGCCGCCAGGTTACGAGGCGTTGGTCGGAAATCTTAAAGGCTTTTTTTCCAGAAGGATCAATATCCAGCACAGGCTGGTCTATCAGGTATATGCCGGGCCGGTGACGATCGATGGGATATCTTATGAAGGGACTGTGAAGATCATCCGTATGTGGTCCCATTATGACCAGCTGCGGTAAACAGAGAGGAGAAGACAAACGATGGCAGACTATATCATAAGGGCTACAGCCGCCGGCGGCCAGATCCGCGCCTTCGCGGCCACCACCAGGGAGATGGTGGAGACGGCCAGGGCGGCCCATGGCACCAGCCCGGTAGCCACTGCAGCCCTGGGCCGGCTCCTGACGGCAGGAGCCATGATGGGCGTGATGATGAAAGGGGAGGATGATCTTCTGACCATAAAGATCCAGGG
>CAYQBE010000309.1:0-3040 GCA_964415625.1 uncultured Clostridium sp. | reverse complement strand
GAGCACACGGTTCATACCCGTGGTGTCGCTGGTTCAAATCCAGTTTCCGCTACTGTAAAAGAAGAGTTTCGTTGAGGACTCTTCTTTTTCCTTTTCGGGAACTATTTTTCATGTTATAATAGGATAGCAATTTGGGAAAATACTGTACGGAGGATAAATTGTTGGGTCGAAAAGTTGGTTTTGTTTTGAAGCTGCTGGTGGGAGCCTATCTGATATTTGTCGGAGTGACGCTGCTGAACACCATCCTGGAGGTTCGTCCGGGGAATCAGGAAGTCATGTGCGGGATCGCAGCCGTATTTATCCTGGTCGGGGCAGTGTACCTGATCATCCTTGTGGGCGGTGTTATAAAAAAAGCGATGGAGAAGCGGGCGGCGGAAGATCCGCTGGAGATGGATCCGCCTTATTCCGCAATGCCTGTCCGGGATCAGGCCATGTTCCGGACGGCTCCGATGGTCCTGCTGAATGAAGAACACCAGGCGGAAGGGGCAGAGGGATCCCCCCTGCCGGAACAGAAGCCGCGCAGACAGACAACGGCCAGTTCTGCAACGGTGCAGCTGCAGACAGTAGGACCGGATACAACAGTATGGAAAAAATAAGTCAAATACGTCCTTTTTGCGGGCGGATATTAAAAAAGGAGACGGAATATGCGTGTAGGAATGGGTTATGACGTCCATCGATTGACGGAAGGAAGAGATCTGATACTCGGGGGAGTGAAGATCCCTTATGAAAAAGGGCTTTTGGGGCATTCGGATGCGGACGTGCTGGTCCATGCGGTCATGGATGCCCTGCTTGGGGCTGCGGCCCTGGGAGATATCGGAAAGCATTTCCCGGATACGGATCCGAAGTATAAAGGAATCTCCAGTATCCGGCTTCTGGAGCAGGTGGCGGCGCTTTTGGACGAGCAGCAGTATCTGGTGGAAAATATCGATGCCACGATCATTGCGCAGAGGCCGAAGATGCTGCCCTATATCGAAACGATGAGAAACAAGATTGCGGAAGCGCTGAAGATCTCTGCCGATCAGGTCAATATCAAAGCGACTACGGAGGAGGGGCTTGGGTTTACCGGTACGGGAGAGGGGATTTCCGCCCAGGCGGTGTGCCTTCTGGAGAAGATCATGAACTACAGCAGTGTGGATGTGACACCCGGAAGCGGAGCCTGTGATTCCTGTCCCGGCTGTCAGCGGTTTGCTGCGGAAGGGGAATGACAGAGTGTCGGCCAGAAAAGGAAACAAAAACAGGATGGAGCTTCGGAAACTGGAACCAGGTGAACACCGGAACACAAGAAAACTGTGGGAAGCGGTGTTTTCAGAGGATTCCAAAGAATTTTTGGATTATTACTATTATTTTAAAACAAAGGACAATGAAATCTATGTGATCGAGGAGGAAGAAGAGATCCGATCCATGCTTCAGCTCAATCCCTATACCCTGCGGATTGAGGAGGATTCCCGGCTCTGCCATTATATCATCGGAGTCGCCACGGAGTGCGCCTGCCGGAAACGGGGCTATATGGGAGCGCTTTTGCGCCGTGCCATGGAGGAGATGTACGGCAGAAAGGAGCCCTTTACATTCCTGATGCCTGCCGCGGAAAGGATCTATACCCCTTATGATTTCCGGTTTGTATATGACCAGAGCCAGACGGATGACATTGGGGCAGATTCCCGCTGCTTTCAGCAGCAGGATGCATTGCCTTTCGGGCAGCTTTCCTGCAAGACGGTCACTTTTGTGGATGCATCGATGGGGGACGCAGAGGAGCTCTGTACATTTGTGGAAGAGCATTTTGCGGATAAATGGCAGGTCTATGCGGAACGAAACGCGGAATATTATCATACACTGATTTTTGAACAGCAAAGTGAACACGGCGGGATCCGGCTGATCCGGGCGGAAGGGAAGCTTGCAGGCTTTTTTCTCTACGCGGACGAAGACGGGCTGGAAATCCGGGAACCGCTGTACCTTCCGGAATATGAGGCGGCGTTTGCACAGGCCGTGCTTGCGTTGGCGGAGGGCAGAGGAGGCTGTGTGAAGCTGTTTGCCTGGGAGAAAGGGACAAAAAAAGTCCCTCTGATCATGGCACGGATCCTTCATCTGGAGAGTATGCTTTCCTGTATGAAAGTCCGGGAAGGCCAGGAGCTGGACTGCTCCTTTGCGGTGCTGGATCCGATCCTGCCCAGGAACAGCCGAATCTGGCGGATTCAGGGCGGAGAGGCTGACGGCGGGAAGATCCGGGTGCGGGAGACAGAGGATTCGGAAGGCGTACTGACTATCGGCGCCCTGACGAGCCTGCTGTTTGGTTATCGGACGATCGAAGAGGCAACACAGGAAGAGGATGTGATCATGACAGAGCATTTAAAGGCGGAGATGAAAAAGCTGAAGGTGCTTGAAAATGTCTGGCTGAATGAGATTGTATAGAGGAAGTATGCGGACGCATGCTTTGTCTGTCAGAGCTTTTGTCTGACGGCAGCGCTTCGCGGACGCAGGGAGGTTGTGAATGGGAATCATATCTTATATCAAAGAGGAAATCCAGGTGATCCGGGAGCGGGATCCGGCCATCAAGTCCAATATGGAGGTCCTTTTGTATCCCAGCTTTAAGGTGATCTTAAGCTACCGTGTGGCCCATAAGCTGTATCGGAGGAAACACTATTTCCTGGCACGGTGGATTTCCCAGAGGGCGGCAAGGAAGACCGGGATCGAGATCCACCCGGGAGCGCGGATCGGAAAGGGGCTGTTTATTGACCACGGAAGCGGCGTGATCATCGGAGAGACCACCATCATCGGCGACAATGTGACGCTCTATCAGGGCGTGACGCTGGGAGGGACCGGGAAGGAAAAGGGAAAGCGGCATCCGACTTTGAAGGACAATGTCATGGTCAGCGCCGGGGCCAAGATCCTGGGCTCCTTTACCATCGGGGAAAATTCCAAGATCGGGGCTGGCTCCGTGGTGCTTGAGGAGGTGCCGCCGAACTGTACCGTAGTGGGGGTACCGGGGCGTGTGGTCCGGATGGGCAATCAGAAGGTGCCCCGCACGGAGATGGATCATGTGCAT
>CAYQBE010000308.1:0-3105 GCA_964415625.1 uncultured Clostridium sp. | reverse complement strand
AGCCTCCAACCCACTTATCCATTCGCAAAAACCGTGCTAACGCAGCCGCTTTTTGCGAATGGATAAGTGGGTTGCTGATTCACCAGTTCATTTGCATTGCAATGCAAATGAACTGGTGAATCGCAACCGTACAGGTGGCAAAATTTTTATTTCAATATGCTGTATACACACTCCAATAAAGTAACAGCAAGGAGTATGTTGACCAGGCGGTAATGCCGCAGATAAATCTTCTGGATCACCATCCCTGTACCGATCCACGCCGATGTAGCAACTGTTCCAATCGTTGCGATCACAAGTTCAAAGAAGACCAGCACTGGCAGAGACGTACTGAAATTGGTCACATATCCGGTCAATGCGGTGATCCCAAACAGATAAATCTTCACATTCACAAACTGCAGCATAAATCCTTTCCAGAAAGATGCCGACCTCTCCACGCCTTTTTCGTCCGGACGGCTGACAGCAATATGGAATGCCAGCCAGAGAATATACGCCGCTCCCACATACTTCATCACTCCAAGCACATCCGGCAGAAATGTACTCACCCCATAGACAAATACCGCACAGATCATCTGAACCACATAATACCCGGAAAAAATCCCGAAGAAGAGAGGAAGCCCTTTCTTCCATCCATAATTCGTCACGGTATTTAAAGCCAGAATATTCCCTGGCCCCGGCGTGAACGCATTGATCACAGAATATACAAAAAAATTACCTATCACATAGCCTGGCATAATAACGCCTCCTTCCGCTTATGATTGTACAGCAGAATGCCATATGATAGGTAATATTGATTTCTTATGCTAAAACATAGGCTGAACCTATGTCTCAATCCTTTTGATATTGTTTCAGAGCTTCCACATAAATCTCTCCCAATTTGGATAGTTCCCTGTCCTTATTCAGTATATATCCGATCCGCATGGTTTCATCCCCATCCAGGGGAACAGAAATGATAGCGTTCCCATGGAGATACCTTGGGAAAATACCGCTTGAAATGGTATAACCATCCAGCCCGATCATAAAATTCACAATGGCGGCACGGTCACTGATCCGGATGCTCTTTTCCGCAACCTCGTTACTGAACAGTTCCTCTGCAAAATTGGAAGACTCATAAGCCCCCTGCACAAAATTCAGCCTTGGGTATGGTTTCAGATCTTCCAGGCTGATCCTCTCCCGGTCTGCCAGAGGATGCCCTTTCCGCAGAAACACATGAGGAGCTGCTGTAAATAACTCATAAAATTTCAGATTATATTCCTCAAAAACTTTCCCCAGTACATTTTCGTTAGCTCTGCTCAGATAAAGGATCCCAAGATCACTGAAACGGTTCCTGACATCCATGATGATCTGAAAGGTTTGTGTCTAATTCAGGATAAACTCATATCTTTCCTGGCCGAACTGCTTCACCAGCTCCACAAAAGCATTGGCAGCAAACGTATAATGCTGCGTGGAGATGCAGAACCTTTGCTTTTCAGGCTGATTATCTATGTACCGGGATTCCAGAAGCTCCATCTGCTGCACAACCTGCCTTGCATATCCCAAAAATTCCATCCCCTCCGTAGTTAATGCAACCCCCGCCCGGCAGCGGTTAAAAATGGTAATCTTTGCTTCATTCTCCACCTCTTTGATCGCTCCGGAAAGGCTTGGCTGTGAAATAAACAATTCTTTTGCCGCTTCTGTGATAGAACCCTTTTCCGCTACCGTTATCATATATTTTAATTGCTGTAATGTCATATCCGCTCCTCCAATCATGCTCCTATTATATAAGTGATACCAAGCAATACTATTTTTTAAATCTTACGCGTCTGGTTTCGGTACTGCTTTGGGGTGATCCCATATTTCTTTTTAAATACATTCTGAAAATGTGACTGGCTGGAAAAGCAGAGATAATTACTGATCTCGGTCAGGCTCTTATCGGAATAGGTCAAAAGGCTTTTTGCCTCTTCCAGTTTACATCGCATGATAAAGCTGCTGACCTCAAATCCAAGTTCTTTTTTAAAATGCCCGGAGAGATAGGAGCGGCTCCGTCCGATGTGCTCCGCCACATCCGTGACCTGGATCGGGTCATTGATGTGGTGGGTGATATACTGGATACAGTCAAATATTTCCCGGGACATCCCCTGCGGGATCTTATTCCTTGATACCCTTTCCGAAAAATCCATGAGCATAGAATATTCCAGATTAGAGACATGGGCAACGCTCTGTGAACGTTCACATTCCTGAATATAAACATCCGCAAGCTGATAAGCCTGCTCCATATCCATCCCACCGGCAATGGCGCTTCTCATGACCAGGGCGATCGTAGTGATCAGAATATTTTTTCGCTGCCGGAGGGCATCGTCTGCCATGATGCCCTCTTCCAGTTCCGAGGAATGTTCCAGCAGTTTTTTCAAACCATCCGTGTCACCGTTCTGGACATGCCGCAGCATTTCCTGTTCAAAATGCCAGGTGTTGTGATAATTCCGGTTTTCCTTTGACTCATACACCTGGTCGGAATGCAGGCCGGATAATACCTGGATCGCACGGGAATCCGTCAGATGGAAATGACGGCTGATCTCTATACATTGGTCATTCAGGCACAGATGGATATGAGCCAGGGTATAGAGAAAACGAATAAAGGAGACGGCAGGGGCATCCGCAAGGAACTGGGAGATCTCCTGCCGGTACTCCGGGCTGACGGCCCACTCTTTCATAAAATTCCGAAGCGTAACGTCAGAGGAAGGGATGCTGAAAACAGGACCTAAGATAATGGCGCAGTCTAAAGTTTCACACCTGACCCATCCAAAATAACTAAAGGACGGTGAGATAAAATAGTCCGGATTCTGTGTAGAAGCTTCGAAATTCTTAAAACCATGCAGCATCCCTCGGAAAATAGACTGATTGCGTAAAATGGCAGGGAAGGACTGGCTTTGTTTTGTTGTAAAGTCATAGTAATTGATCGGAATGGATGTCATGTTGTAAAACAGATGGCAAAATTCTTTTATATCTGTAATCATGTGGATCTCCTTTTGTAGGTATCGTTAGGAGTTGTAGAAAAATAAGTGATACAGATTGCACAGGATATTTCTTCGGATGTGCAGGTCAAAAAACGCAGGCGTAGTGGGCTACGTC
>CAYQBE010000307.1:0-3133 GCA_964415625.1 uncultured Clostridium sp. | reverse complement strand
GCGCAAGGGATATGGGAAAAAGATCAGAAAGATCGTGCAGGACGTCAGATACTGACGTCCGCTTATGATAGATTGAGGGCATGAGGGACCGATCGGAGCGGTATGGACGGAAGGAGGACGAGATGATGGACAAGTTGAAGGATAAGATGAGCCGGTATATCGATGCCGGCCTCCCCATCCTCTACATCAGCAGCTTTGAGGATGAGCGGATCGATACGATCATAAAGGGTCTGGCAGGACATAAGGATGTGGTGGAGTGGAACGGGGCGAGGGGGCTGGTGGATCTTAGGACCAAGGCCCCGCTGCTCTCCATGGGGAGCGGGCTGGCGGAGGCGCTGGGCCTCTTCCAGGACCCGGGGGAGCTGGAGGGGAAGATCCTGGTGCTCCGCGATATCTACAGGAGCATGGAGGACCCGGAGGTGGCCGCGAGGCTGAAGGATATCGCCAGCCTGATCGGGCGGGGGGCGGATGCCACGGTCATCATCGTCTCCACGGTCGTGGTGATCCCGCCGGAGCTGGAGCGGTACATCACGGTCCTGGAGATGGGCTACCTCTCCGTCCCGGAGATCCGGGAGCTGGTAGCCCGGACCATCCGGGAGGATGGCTTCCAGGAGGTAGAGGACAGCCTGCTGGATGCGTTCTCGACCGCGCTAAAAGGGCTGTCGGAGACAGAGATACGGAACATCCTGGCCCTGGCGTATGCAGACGACGGGGAGCTGAGCCGCAGCGACCTAGGGCTGGTCTTTGAGCAGAAGCAGCAGACCATCAAGAAGGCCGGTATCCTGGAGATGGTCCCGTTGAAGGAAGACCTGGAGGACATCGGGGGGCTGGAGAGGCTAAAAGCATGGCTGGAGAGGAAGGCCAGGGTCTGCCATGACATCGAGAGGGCGGCCCGGTTCGGTGTGGACATGCCCAAAGGGGTGCTGGTGGCCGGTGTCCCGGGATGCGGGAAGTCCCTGAGCGCCAAAGCCACCGCCAAGCTGTTCCAGGTGCCCCTCCTGCGGCTGGACATGGGGCGGCTGATGGGGAAGTATGTGGGGGAATCCGAGGCCAACATGCGGAGGGCCGTGGCCCTGGCCGAGGCGATCGCCCCATGCGTGCTCTGGATCGATGAGCTGGAGAAGGCCTTTGCCGGGATCGGGAGCCAGGGCGGAGGGGCCGAGGTCACGACCCGCCTCTTTGGGTACTTCCTCACCTGGCTCCAGGAGAAGGAGAGCCAGACCTTCGTGGTGGCCACTGCCAATGATGTGGCCAAGCTCCCGCCGGAGCTGATGCGCAAGGGGAGGTTCGATGAGGTCTTCTATATCGGTCTGCCGACGGAGGAGGAGCGCCGCCGCATCCTGGAGATCCATATCCGGAAGAGGCGCCCTGCCGACCTGGGGCGGATCGATACCCGGGGACTGGCGCAGGAGACAAAAGGGTTCAGCGGTGCGGACCTGGAGGGCGTGGTGAAGGCCGGGGTCGAGGCCGCCTTTGCGGAGGATAGAGGGATGCTGAGGACCGAGGACATCCGGAAGGCGGTGAGGGAGACCCGCTCCCTGATGGACCTGATGGGGGACGGGCTGAGGGAGCTCATGGAGGGATATGAAAAAAGGGGATATAAGAACGCTTCCTCATGAGACGGCAGAAAGGGGGCAGCCATGGCCAACGGATATATAGGAGAGAGGGGAGCAAGGGAGCTGCAGGAGAGCTTTGCCAGGGACTGGGCATCTTATAAGGACAGGCCGAAAGGGCAGACGGACCAGGAGTGGCTGGAGGGCCTGCTCCTGGCACGGTGCGAGGGGATCGGCGAGGGGCAGGCCCGGGAGGAGGCCGCCGCTGTCATCGCTTCCCTGGCGGTCCATGAGCGGGCGGCCCAGTCCCTGGAGGCAGCGACGAAGCAGGGACGTTCCAGGGAGGAATGGCTGGGGGAGGAGCTGCAGAGATCGGCGATCGGCCTCAGCGCGGCCCAGTACAGCGAGGGGCTGCAGAGGCTGGATGACCTGCTCTATGAGCAGAACCAGGCACTGGCGGCGGACCTGAGCCGGGCAAGGGACGGCCATATCAGCATGAACCCCAACCTGGACGGGAACATCGCGGAGGAGATGCTGGGGAGGACCGCGCAGCTGCAGGCCCATCTCCAGGATAAGCCGCTCAAGGTGGACATAAGGAACGCCAACACCGCCGATTCCGTGGATGTGCGGGTGACCAACGTAGAGACCGGCAAGTACCAGAACTACCAGATGAAGTTCGGCAAGGATGCCAAGGCGACGATCCGGATGATCGAGGCAGGGGACTATGGTAACCAGCGCCTGATCGTCCCATCGGAGCAGTTAGAGGAGGTCCGGGCCCATTTCCAGGCCAAAGGATCGAAAAAGACGATAAGCGACCGTATCGAGATGGACGGCGTGGAGGGGGAGGCCTTCACCAAGGCGGACGTACAGCGTCTCCGGGACCGGGCGCAGCAGGGCGGTGAGGCCCCTGCCCTGGATGACTATTATTACACCACGAAGGAGTATGCCCTGGCTGTCGGGAAGAACGCCGGGGCCATGGCCCTGCAGGCGGCCGCGGTGACCACGGGGATCGATGTGGTCATGAAGGTCTGCCAGGGGCAGGACATCCAGCCGGATGAGGTGATGGGGACCGCGCTCCGGGCAGGGTCGGACACCGGCGTGAAGACGGTCGCCGCCGGGACGTTATGTACGGCGGTGAAGAACGGGAAGGTCTCCTTCCTCCCCAAGGATACCGGAGCAGGGCTGGTCGCGGGGATCGCCTTTGTGGGGGTGGAGAACGCCAAGGTGCTGCTGGAGGTGGCAGAGGGAAAGCTGTCCCCCTTGAGGGGGCTGGACAAGATGGGGAAGACCACGATGGCCATGCTCGGCGGGCTGGGGCTCACGGAGCTGGTAAAGACGGCACTGGTCGGGGCCATCGGGGGCCCGCTCAGCGTGGGGGCCAGTCTGGTCACAGGCTTGGTGAGCTATGCCGCAGGCAGCGGGATCGGCGGGAAGGTCTACGCCGCAGCCAAGACCATAGCAAAGACCGCAAAGGACCTTGGGAAGAGAGCTGTGGATGGGATAAAGCGAGGGGTGAAAAAAGCCCACGATGTGGTAAAAAAGATCCCGTTGATAGGCCAGTTTTTATAGATAGGGGGATA
>CAYQBE010000306.1:0-3136 GCA_964415625.1 uncultured Clostridium sp. | reverse complement strand
GATATCGTTTGATATTCCTTTCTTTCACTTTCAATTAGAAATATTCCTTTTCCCAAACAACTTATTATCACGCCTACCTTTTTTAGTTCTCTAGCATAACCCGATGAAACATAAGATACATCTTTTACATCTAAACCATAATTAGTGTTCATATGTCGAAATCGAACTTTATCACCTACTTTTAAAGTATGATGATTCGAAGTGCCATGAAATCCACAATCAAATCTTATTTGATATTCTTTCCCTCCGCTTTTAATCACGCCTTTTTCATTTTCTACATTTAAATCTATAATAATACCTGTATCAAATGGTCTCTTAGGCTTTCTAACATTTCTTTTCTGCGTCACTGCCATTGGAATATCTGGAATATCTTCAACTGTTATTTTAGGATTTCCCCACATTGAATCTGATATTTTAGGGGCTGGAATTTTTTCAACTGTTATTTTAGGATTTCCCCATGGTATTCCCGACATATGCTTTACCTCACTTAGTTATCATACCGAAATTCATTAACAAGTTCGCCCTTTTGCTCTATTGCCTCTAATATTCCCTCGTCTACCTGATATACAGATGCTTCTGTTTCATAAGTGACCTTTGTATAATAAGAATCCATTGGATTTCTCTTCGTTAATATCGTTGCTGCATTACGCAATATATCACGTGTCCTTCCAATCTTTACAACTGCCCTCTGCATATTTCTTTTCGCATTAAAACCAAGCCTTCTTCCTACTACCTCAGCCGCTGTGTTATTTAACCAATATGCTATATCATCCCAAAACTTATTCAGTACAACTACTAACGCTGCTCCTACCACTAATCCTGCTGCTACTGCTCCTATTACATGCCACATATTAATGTCTCCTTTCTTTTTAAACTCCGTTCCGACACCGCATAAGCTAATAAATTCTGTATTCTATGTGGCGCATACGGCACGGATTCATCTGCCTTTGTATAATTGAGTGTCATATCATCCAACCTGTTTATCTCGGATGCCTGCCTGATAAATTCTTTCACATCCACCTGTTCTGCCAGCATCACACTGTTCAGCACCATTTTCAGGATTGCATCAACAGAACTTTTCACGCTCCCGCACATCAAATATCCATAATTATCCGCTGAATAGTTTGCCAGTCTGTACCAGTGGTAGAATGACAGCTTTGACGATTTTTCAAACTGGTCTGGTGCCATCTGCCGAATAACTTTGAAACGTTCCTCCATCATAGTGCGCTGCTTTGTCACGCCGTCCGCAATCTTATATATCTCCCTTGCCAGTACAAATTGCAGTTCTTCCTCCGTGAAGTCCTGTATTGTTTTTGCGGAAAGTTCTATCCAAAATTTGCTGATTCCATAGCTTTCTGCACCATAATAATAATCCTCATATACATATACAGTCGGATTGCTTATCCCTGCTTTCTTCGCCATAGCTTCAACCATCTGGAACACCTTTGGAAACTGTTTTTGTGATACCCGTACTGTTTTCCCAAGAAAATCAGGCAGCTTTATCTTATAGTCGATTTCATCATATACTTTTTCTATGTCCTCTTGAAACATGACACCATTCTCATACTGACTGTATGCTTCATCCTGTTTCACATGGATAAATGCCGAACGCTCCATCATGCGTACACCTCCGAACCTCCCAGAACCGTCAGAATGTCCTCAACAACTTCACAACGTTCTGTCTCTCCCATCTGCCTGTAACATGACCGTAACGCTTCCAGCGCTTCCGTATCATCAGGGATAAACTGCAATGCATAAGTCAGGAACGGAGCCGCTTTCTGGTACAGCCTCTTTTCTGCTAATAATAGACCGAACACTTTATTTACAAGGAAATGTTCCTTCACACTCCCATGCTCCCGATAATATGCCTCCAATATTTTAAAAGCACTATCTCTACGACCTGCACGATATTCTAACAATCCTCGGACACACTGCATGAATGGAAAATGATATCCGTCTGCCATCTTTACGCAATCATCCAGATTCTTGAAGCTGTTGGATGCCAGGAACACCATACGGAGCAGCAGCATTTCCCTCTGTTTCATCAACTCTGACCTACGTTTTTTTCCATAATCCGAATTGTCCTGTATCTCAAGGCTGGTCTTTACTTCGCTCTCAATACGTTTTAACCCTCTCTGAATACGGCTTATCTGTGTCTGCATATAACCCACATCATAAAATCTGGTTTCATCTATGACCTCTGCCGTTACCCCCGACAACTCACTGGCAATTCCCATCTCTGCCTTGCGGTACAATGTCACTATCTTTTCAAGCATCCCTTACCCCTCCTGACCGCTTATCTCTTTCTGGTATTCTTCCTCGGTGATCGTCTCCGTGGAAACAATCTGGAACCCGTCTGACTTCCCCTTGTCCTCATACCGTTCACGGATAGCAGCATACGCATAATCGAACTCGGAAAAATCTAATGCTTCTTTTTCCTGCTCTAATGCATACAAAGCGGCATAGAACACCATATCCTTGATATCTGCTCCTGAAATACCCTCATAACGCCCTGCAAGGCTTTCCGCTGTCACTTCACTATGCAACGGCATCTTTGCCCCTAAATGCAGCTTCCAGATTTCCTCCCTTGCCTGTCCATCTGGCATCTCAAAATAAACACTTAACAGGATTCTCCGCTTAAATGCCTCATCATAATTGCTGATAAGGTTTGTTGTAAAGACTACGACCCCTGCAAACTTCTCCAGCTCCATTAAAAGAACGCTTCTGGTAATATTCACGCCATAATCCGCTGACTGTGTAACGGATGTAAGCCTCTTCCCCAGAAATGAATCCGCTTCATCAAATATCAGCACCGCATCATCCCTTGTGGCACACTCAAAAGCCTTACGGATGTTCTTGGGTGTTTCCCCCACATACTTTGATTCCAATTCTGAATAATTGATATGGTATACTTTCTTCCCTAAAGCCTGTGCTACTGCCTCCGCTGTCATGCTCTTGCCTGTTCCAGCCTTCCCATAGAAATTCAGGATGATAGCCCTGCTTCCAGTGAAATACTCTGACATTCCCCATTCTTCGGACATCTTCTTTCTATGCCTGACCGCTGAAATGGCTGTCCTGACTTTCGCCCTGACTTCTTCATTCAATGCCACCTGTTCCAGTGAAAACCTCGGCTCAT
>CAYQBE010000305.1:0-3226 GCA_964415625.1 uncultured Clostridium sp. | reverse complement strand
ATACTCGTGATCACCATGGCCGCGTACATTCCGCCGTAATCCGTTCCGTATTTTCCGGAGGAGTAATTCATCAGCGCGATGGGAAGAGTCCGGTATTTCTCCCCGCTGATCAGCACCAGCGCATAGATAAATTCATTCCAGCTGTTGATAAAGGTATTGATGCACATGGTCGCCACCGCGGGCTTGATCATAGGAACAATGACCCGGAACAGGATCGTGAAGATCCCGGCTCCGTCCATGACCGCAGCCTCCTCCATTTCCAGGGGGATCCCGGAGAGAAAGCTGCTGCACATCAGCGTGGCCATGGCAATGTTAAATGCCGAGATGGTTAGGATCAGGGACAGCGGATTGTTGATCAGGTGCATTTCCCGGAGCATCATAAAGATGGGGACAATGACGATCTGGGAGGGGAGCAGGATCCCCAGAGTCACCATTTTGCTCACATGTACCGACAGCTTCCACTGCATCCTGGTCAGCGCGTAGGACAGCATGATGGCCGCCACCACGGTCAGTACAAGAGTAAAGCCAGTTACGATGATGCTGTTTACAAAAAATTTCAGGATATCCCGGTTAAAGATCGCGTCCGTATAATTCGCAAATTTCCAGACGTGGGGAAGGCCGAAGGATTCCCCTGTCATGATCTCTGTTGTATCCTTGAAGGAATTGATCAGCATCCAGAGCAGCGGGTACACCGAAGTCACCGCGCAGATCCCGAAGACCGCTGTTAAAATTCCTTTGATCCATTTTTGCCGGATTCTCATATTGCTTCTCCTCCTTTATATGTAACCAATTTGCGCAGCAAATGGATTGCCTAATCCTCTCTGTATTTTCCCTGCTTGAACAGCCAGCCGATCACGCCCAGGATCACGCAGGTTTCTATGATGACCAGGATCCCCACGGCCGAGGCCATGCCGTACCTCTGGTTTGCGAAAGCCTGCCGGTACATGTACATCATAACGGTCTGGGTCAGGTCTCCGGGGCCGCCGCCGGTCATGATGAATACCTGGGGAAATGTATAAAGGCCAGCAATTGTTGAAATGGTGATACAGGTTTTGGAGACATTTCGCAGAAGAGGCAGTGTGATGTAGCGCACAGTGTCCAGGAAACCGGCTCCGTCCAGCTGCGCTGCCTCAAAGTAGCTTTCCGGGATTGCCTTGATCCCGGAATAGGCCATCAGCAGATCCATACCGAATGCCCACCACATCCCGGTCACTGCAATACAGATCATGGCAGTTTTGGGATTGATCAGCCATTCATTCTGTAAAAAGCCGAGGCCGACTGTCCTCAAAAAATAATTCAGCAGCCCCCAGTCTGCGTGATAGATCGTCAGCCATAGCTGAGAGATCACGGAGACGGACAGGACCAGTGGAATGACAAAGGCGGTCCTCAATATTTTCTGTACCCTGGGCTTCAAGGTGCAGAGCAGGATCGACACGATGATCGCCAGGACTGCATTGCAAAGAACTGCCAGTATGCTCAATCCAAGCGAGGCCAGATTGGACCGGATAAATGCTTCGTCCTGTATCAGCTGCCGGAAATTATCCAGTCCCACAAATTCTGCCGGTGTCAGCCCGTTTGTTTTCTGCAGCGACATGATCACAATGCTGACCAGCGGGTAGGCCACAAATGCCGCAAGCAGGATCAGTGCGGGAGCACTTAATAAGAAGATATACCATTTATTTCCCAATACTTTTTTCATAATAATATCCAGCTCCTGTTCTGAATACCATCGTATGCAGAAAGGCTGCCAGTGGCAGCCTTTCTGTATTACTGTTTCAAAGAATGTTTTATTCTTCCAATGCTGCCTTATCCATATCTGCCAGATAATCCTCTATCGTATAGTCAGGCGTATTTGTCATAAATTTACTTGTTGCCTGCATGATACCTGCGGAAGCAGCGGCAGTGGGCATGACATCCTGGACCAGGCCGTATACATATTCGAAATTCTGCATATCCTCTGCCAGCTGAGCCACCGGCTCTGCAAATTCGCTGTCATATTTCCAGCCCATGACCTCCGGCTTATAGACGATATAGGGATTTCCTTTTTCCTCATATACATACTGGCAGCGGAGCTCTGCGACCGCCTCGCAGAGTGCCGCAGCTTCGGCAGGATGCTCGGTGCCTGCGTATGCCATCATTCCGGAATACTTGTTGATCCCTCCGGCTACATTTTTTCCATACTTGTCAAGATCTGTATCATTTACGACCGGATAATAAAAATATCCAAAATCCTCGCCCATTTTTTCCGCGCCTGCTGCAACCGCCCAGGAACCATTTGCCATCATTGCCGCCTTTCCTGTTTCGAACAGCGGAAGGGCTTCGTCAATCCCGGTCAATGCCACATTTTTGGAAAATGCTCCCATATCCAGAAGCTCCTTCATGATCTCTGCTCCTGTCCTGTACGGCTCATCCGAAAATTTTCCTTCTCCCTTCACGATTTTTTCCGTGATCATGGGATCCAGGGAATAGGCAAATCCTTCCAGCATCATTGCCGCGCACCAGCCGTCTTTGGCACCCACGGAAATGGGGACGATATCAGTTTCTGCAAGTACCTTAATGACCTCCTTTAATTCGGAAACCGTCTTCGGAACCTCCAGGTTATGGTCTGCAAAGATCTTTTTGTTATATAAAATGATCTCATATGAATTATCGTTAAACGGCACGGAATAGATATGGCCGTCCTCTGCCGTAAATATTGCTGACGGAATGACCTTATCCTTGTATCCGCTCTCTTCCAGATATTCATCCAGGGGCAGGGCGCTTCCGGATTCCAGGATCGGAGTTGCCCAGCTTCCTCCACGCTCCCACCATACGTCAAGCCCTTCTCCTCCCGCAGAGATCATAGTCCGTACCTTTGTCTCATAGGTCTGTGCATCTCCTGGGACCATTTCTAATTTTGCCTCCACGTTGGGAAGCCTTTCCGGAAGATGCTCCATCACATATTCCATTTCCGCTTCCACATTTTCATCGGTGTCATTAAAAAGGATATTCAGAGTGACCTTTTCCGTACTTTCCGCCTCTTCTGACGATTCTTTACTGCCGCTGCTTTCGGATCCTTTTGCATCTTCATTTCCGCTGCCTCCGCATGCAGCCAGTGAGAGCATCATTGCACCAGCAAGTGTCAGCGACAATATTTTTTTCCATTTGTTCATGATTCCTTCCTCCCTTTTAAATTTGTTCTAACTGTACGGTTGCAATCCGGAATCTCAGTTTTATGCAATTTATT
>CAYQBE010000304.1:1853-3227 GCA_964415625.1 uncultured Clostridium sp. | reverse complement strand
GTACAAGTTTTTTCAGGACTAAATATATTTTTGATACCCTCAAACATTGAAGTAATACCGTCAGTAATAGCGTCAAACCCACCTTTCATAAAATTCCAAATATTCTGTGGCAAGTTAAGGATACCTGAAAAGATACCCTTTAACTTACATAAAATACCACACTTGCCTGAATTAACATCGGAATCATCACTATTAATACTATTATCAATATTTTCATTCATAGAATTAATTGTGCTATTAATAGAATTTTCAACTAAATTAATACTAGAATTAATAGAATTTTCAATATCAAATAAATTGTTATTTAAATCATTAAATTTATTGTCTAGCACTGAGCTTAAATCATTAACAGCATTTAACGAACTAGTAGCAATATTAATAATACTAGAAGTAGAATTGTTAATAGTAGCATTAATACTAGTCTCAACATTATTTAGTCCAGTATTAATAGAATTTTGTAAATCATTAAAATTTCCTTGAAGTGAATTAACAATATCTTGACTACTTGGAACTTGTGTACCATGTGAGGTATAAGTATAACCATAAAAATGCCATACAGTTGTTAAATCAATAGACGAGCCAAAAGTTAAAAATAAATAATTACCTGTTTCATTAGCTTTAAATGTATAAGTAATCAAAGAAAAATTGTAATCGTCTAATACCGTAACTTTAAAGTCAATATTAACACCTTGATTATCAATAAATGAAATATTATCATTTAAAGTACCTGATACTTTAGAATGAGGACTTAATACATTATAAGTAGCATAACGATTGTCAAGAAGAATACTAACAGTATAAATACTATCTTTAATAAAACCCTCCTCAACAAAAAAACTTAAACCCAAACCATACTTATAAGCTAAACTAGTAAGATTAACATTAGAGGACCAAGTACTAATAGAATAAGAACCGTTTGAGCTAGTATTATTAGTTGATGGAGTAGAAATAGGAGTGCATGTGTAAGCGCTAGTACAATTAAAATAGGCTAAATCACTAGTAAAATTAATCTTAGAATAATCAATAGTAGCAGCTTTAACTTCATTAATAAATACTAAACCTAATAATAAAGCAACAACATATTTAAAATATTTCATATAATCAACTCCTAAACAATTTAAAAATAACAATAAGTAAAAATAAACTAAATAAACCAATATTAAGTAAAATTAATAACTTTTCAATTACATAACTTTTACTAACAAAATAATAAACACTATTTTGAACAGTTAAACTACTATCGTTATAACTTTCTAGAGTATATACATTATTAGCACGATAATAAACATACATTTTTTCACAAGAACTTGATACATTTAACGTATTACTAGTATCAATAGAATCATTAGTTAAACACATATAATAATAAGTAGT
>CAYQBE010000304.1:0-1753 GCA_964415625.1 uncultured Clostridium sp. | reverse complement strand
AATAACCACTCTCCATATCGTCTTTTTTTGATGTCCAAAACTCACCATCTTTACTGAAATCTATAACTTGATAAGTATTATACATTTCATAATGTAATTTTCTTTTATGTGTAAACCAACTACTAAATTCTTTTTTGCCAACCAACTCGTCTTTTTGCTTTTCAAAATCATGATAAACAACACAATGTGTTAAATAATTAAAATATGTCTTGCAGTCAACAATAGTGTTAATCTGTTCTCGCATTACTAATTGAAGTCTTGAAAATA
Organism: uncultured Clostridium sp.; assembly: GCA_964415625.1. Lineage (GTDB taxonomy): Bacteria > Bacillota > Clostridia > Lachnospirales > Lachnospiraceae > Schaedlerella. The sequence continues at coordinate 1,486 of CAYQBE010000304.1, read as the reverse complement.
CTTGACTAGTAAGAATAAAACATCTTTGGTTTTTTCTATTTTGACTAATAACTTGAAACATATTAACATCAGCATTTCTACTCTCTAGGCTATTAAATAAAATATGAGCTTCATCAATTAAGAATATAACTGGTTTATTCCAAACTAGAAATAATTGCCAATACCTGTCAAAAAAAATAACATTTTCTTTAGGTATATGTGTTAAAATATCAAAATTAAGTGTAACATTAGTAACTAAATAAATATCGGGATAATCTCTAATTATATTTGATACTAATCTAACAGCTGATAAAGTTTTACCCGAACCTTGAGGACCTGAAAAGTCATAAACTCCATGATAGGGGAAACGTTTTTTTCTTAAATCTCTCAAGTATTTTAAATGAGCAGGGTAGCCAAATATATTTACTTCTCCCTTTAAATCTTTTTTTCTCACGATTTTACCTCATTAATATTCAAATAACACTTAAATTTTTGTAATTGTTTAAGCATCTTTTTTTCTATTTTTTTATCATAAAATACTAAACTTAAAACTAAATTACCGTTTCTTTTGTCACTTAAATTATATTTCTTCATCATAATATCCCTCTGTTGTTAATATCCAATCATATAAACGAATCTTTAAATTCATTTCACGCATACAAACTTTATGCTCATCATAACACATCTTTAAAAATCGAAAAAAACCTAAAAGTAAAATAAAAGCTAATAAATATCTAAAAATTATAATCATCATTTCAAACCTATATTAAAACCCTTTCCAGTAGCAGCGCCACAAATCATATTTACTAACATAACAATTAAACCAATTGTTAAAGCTAGAAAACCACTTAACGTGAGAATAGGAGCAATTAACTCCATAATATCACTATATAACAACATAATATCCATAACTATTTACCTCCTTTATTGAAAATCTTATTCCATAAATAATTCATGCCTTTAAATAGCAAAAACGAAAATACAAACGAAATTAATATACTAATCATTTCTTTTTCAACTCCTTTAAAATTTTTCTTAAAACATTTAATTGCTTATTTTGGTTATTATATATTTCATATAAAATATCTATAAGATAAATAATAAAAAGACCAATAGAAATTAAAATTAAATATTTCATAAATAAATCTCCTTTAAAAAATAAATAGGGTTAGATTTCACACTAACCCTAAATGCTAAACACGGAACCCGTGACCGGCAAAAGCACTTTGTAACATGGCGATTCCTTTTCTTGCACCCCAATAGAACAAGTAAAGAGTTAAGCATGCCACAACTACAATGCCTAAAACACTAGCGATATTAGCAACAGTTAAATTAGCAGTAAAAACACCTAAAACAGAGTTAATACCACTTGTAACTTGACTAAAATCAAAAGCGTTAGTATTAGATTGTGTTTCAGTCATATTTAAAACCCCTTTCTAAAAAATATATTTAAACAAGCACTAAGAAAAATATTAAAAACATACACGTAAACAGGGGGGTATTTTTT
>CAYQBE010000303.1:0-3233 GCA_964415625.1 uncultured Clostridium sp. | reverse complement strand
ACATATAATCCACATGGATCACCTGTGCCTTCGCCATTCCCGGTACTTTGACGGAGATATTGGCGCGGTTCGGACATACGTCCACGCAGTTTTCACATACCGTAGAGCAGCCCAGGCAGCGGTCCGCCTCTTTGCCGCATCCCGGCTCCGCAAGGATTCCCTTCTTCTGGTAAATAGCTTCTGTGTCTGCCGGTGTGCTCATATCGCCTGTCACCGGTACGCCTGCGATGGCTTCCGCAGCCGTCATAGCCTCTCCCATTCCCTTCACAACCAGGGATGGTCCAAACAGGCCGTCGCCGACTACATAGACCCCTTCCACGCTGCTTTCCAGGGTCTTGCTTACCTTTACACGTCCCCGGTCGTCCACGTTCAGTCCGTTTGCCTCATAATAATCCGTCGGCACCTTTTCGCCTACTGCCGCGATCACGGTATCTGCCGGAATGGAAACGGTCTCGTCGGTCTCCACAACTCCGGCACGTCCGGAAGCATCCCGCTCGCCAAGCCGTGTCACCTTGCAGATCAGGCTGCCGCCCTCCAGCTTCACCGGTGCCAGGAGCTCTTTGAACTCTACGCCGTCGTCAAGGGCCAGCAGCAGTTCATGCTCATCCGCCGGCATATAGCGCTTGGTCCTGCGGTATACCAGGTACACATGCTCCACGCCGTCGCAGCGCTTCGCCGCCCTTGCGGTATCCATCGCCGTATTTCCGCCGCCGATCACGACCACATTCTTTCCAAGGTCTACCTTCCCCTGCTTTGCGTTGAAGTCTTCCAGGAACGCCAGCGCGTTCACAGCCTCGCCGCCTTCCAGCTTCAGCTCGCCCCGCTTGTAAGCGCCCACAGCCAGGACCACCCCGTCATATTCCTTCTTCAATTCCGCAACCGCCGGAGCCTCCGTATTGGTCAGAATCTTCACTCCCAGCTTCCGAAGGAGGGATACGTCCTTGTCGATCACGCTGTCGTCGATCCGGAAATCCGGGATGATGGCGCTGACCACGCCGCCCAGCTTATCGCGCTTTTCATAGATCGTCACATCCGCACCTGCCCTTGCCAGGTAATATGCCGCCGCCATACCGGAGGGGCCGCCGCCTACGACCGCCGCCTTCTTGCCGCAGCTTCCCGTCGGCGCCACGCTTCCGATCACGGTGTCAAATGCTTTCTGCGCGCATTCCAGCTTGGTGTCCCGGATCTGAACCGGCGTCTCGTAAAAGTTCCGGTTACAGTGGCTCTGGCAGCCGTGAGCACAAATGGTTCCTGTGATGAACGGCAGCGCGTTCTTGTTCAGGATCACCTTCAATGCCTCTTCGTATTTTCCTTCTCCTGCAAGCCGTACATAGGTCGTGATCTCCTGGTGGATCGGACATGCATCCTCGCAGGGAGCCGTGTAGCAGTCCAGAAGCGGTACTCTCTCTTTGGACTTTCTGGATATCGGGAGCTTCGCCGGCTTTACATGATGTGGATCGTGGATCGCCTCTTCTGCCAGCTTGTTCAGCGCATTCACGTCAATGCCCTCGAACGGCTTCACGCCCATGGCATCCAGTCCCTCTGCCATCTGTTTCAGTCTCTGGTATCCGCCCGGCTTTAAGATCGTGGTCGCAACCGTCACCGGCCAGATTCCGGTTCCTACAATCTTTTCGATGTTAAATGCGTCCGCGCCGCCGGAGTACGCGATCCGAAGCTTTCCGTCAAAGTCTCTGGAAAGCTTCGCCGCTACGGAAAGGGACAGCGGACACAGGGACTTTCCGGACATATACATCTCTTCGCTGGGCAGCTCGTTGGCCTTCACATCTACCGGGAAGGTGTTGGTGATCTTCACGCCGAATTCCAGGTTCTGTTCGCCGGAGAGCTTCATCAGCCTCTGGAGCATGGGAACCGCGTCCGCATACTGCAGGTCGTCGTCAAAGTGGAACCTTCCGAACGCCACATAGTCATATCCCATCTGATCCATGGTCTCCCGGGCAAATTCATAGCCCAAAAGGGTCGGGTTGCATTTGATAAAGGTATTGATCTTCTTCTCTGTCAGAAGATAGGTGGCAATACTCTCGATCTCCTGGGGCGGGCAGCCGTGGAGGGTGGAGATGGTCGCCGAATTGCAGATCAGCGGGGAGATCGCTTCGATGTCTTCCTTTGTGACATTTTTAAATTCCCCTGCATGGGCAAGCAGCACTTCCTTACATTTCCTGAAGGTGTCGGTCTGCTCCGCGTTCATCATGCTATTGATAAAGGTATCGATCTTCTCGGACTGGATGCCCTTCAGGTCGTAGCCCACGCTGATGTTGAACTGGTAGCCCTCCGTGCTTCCCAGCCCGTATTCCTTTGCCATAAAAGCAAGCAGGAACCATGCCTTGATATATTCGTCCTGAGCCTGGGGCACATACAGCTCTGTAGACCACTCACAGTTGTAGCACTCATCCTCCGCCAGGATGCAGGGCTTGTTAACGCACGCCGCAAGCTCCGCTCCGTCCATGATCTGTACGGTCTTCAATTCGAAGAAACGGCTTCCTGCATAGTAGGATGCCACGATGTTCTGCGCCAATTGGCTGTTGGGGCCTGCCGCCGGGCCAATGGGCGTCTCCAGCTTCCGCCCGAAGATGGTCTGTGCCTTTCCCGGATCTGCCACGTAGGGTCTGTGTACTCCAAATACGGTTCCTTTTTCGTCATGCTCTGTCCGAATCCAGTTTAATAACTGTTCAAAGGGCATGCAGCTCATCATATCACTCATTTTCATTTCCTCCTGCTATTTTCATTTTTTTCTGTTCTTTTTATCCGTTGATGCTCTTCCACAGCTTTGCAGAGGATTCCCTGCATTTTGCCATAGCCTCTTCCACATCGATCACTTTCACTTCCCGGTCCTTCATCAGGACTTTTCCGTTGCCGACTGTGGTCACTACATCCCTTCCGGTCATGCCGAACAGGATATGTCCGTTGATGTTGTTCTCGTCCAGATGTGTGGGCGGATCGTAGTCCACGACGATCACATCCGCTGCCGCCCCTTCCTTCAATACGCCCAGAGGAGCCTTGAAGTAACGGTTGGCGATGGCCGCGTTGTTCTCGAACAGCATCTTGGGCACCTCGCCCCATGCCGCGTTGGCATCGCACAGGTGATGCTTGTGGAGCACATTTGCCACCTTAAAGGACTCTGTCATATCGTGGGTGTAGCCGTCGGTTCCCAGACCTGCCAGGATCCCTCTGTGCACCAGCTCCATGGTGGGCGGGCATCCGCAGGCATTGCCCAT
>CAYQBE010000302.1:0-3265 GCA_964415625.1 uncultured Clostridium sp. | reverse complement strand
GCGGCTGCGGCTGGCGCAATACTCACGGCAGATTTCATCGGCCGTGAGTATATTTACTTCATCAGCTTCTGCAGGGTCACCACCAGCTCGTCGATCGTCTCATCCTTCCCGGCCCGGATGTCCTCTGCCACGCAGGTTCGGATGTGGTTCGCCAGCAGTACCTTATTAAAGCTGTTCAGCGCCGCGTTCACTGCCGATACCTGCACCAGGATATCCGTACAGTAGGCATCCGTCTCCAGCATTCGCTTCAATCCCCGTACCTGCCCCTCGATCCGGTTCAGGCGGTTCACAAGATCCCTGTACTCCTTATCCGGCCGCTCTTTCGTCTTATGGCAGCACTCCTTCTGTGTTCCACAGCATCCGCCGGTCTCTTCCGGCAATGTCCCCTTTGTATATTCCTCTTCTACATAAACTTCTTCCATAGAAATCTCTCCCTCGCACCGTTCTTTTCTGTACCGCATAAAGCCCTCATCGCTTCACGCACTTTTATTATATACCCCCATAGGGTATATTGCAAGTCTTTTTTTATTTTATCCGGAAATTTACATCAGTACCTGATGCAGTGTTTCCGCCAGCACCTCCATGGCATTTCGCATTTCCTCCACCGTATTGGTCTGAGCCCCCGCTTCGATCAGGAGCGACTTCGGCATCAGATGCAGATTGTACCGGTACCCTCTCAGATAGATATGCCGTGCAAATCCCGGGTACATGCTCTCCGACGCGAGCTGCATCTGCAGGGAAAATGCCAGGTTATCCTGGATATACGGATTGTACAGATACTCGATATCCCCATTGGTCCTTGTACGGCTCAGTCCGTTAAAATACATGATCTTTGCCGTAGGCTTTCCATCCACCTCCGTCACCAGATGGGTTCCCTCCGCCACGCCGTCCCGGTGCAGGTCAATGACGACTTCCACCGTGGGATTGGCCTCCAGGACCGGACGGATGGATGCCTCCGCGTTTTCGTAAGCATTGCTCCGATCCAGCTGTCCGTTGATGATATCATACACCCCGGTATCGTGGATGGCACTGATTCCTTTGGCATTCAGCAGCTGTACCAGATACTCCCCGATCCCAATGATGCTTGTGGCCGGGTCGCCGGGGGTGGAATCGGCAAACTCTTCCTGAGAATGGGTATGAAAGACCAGCACCTTGGGTCCCTGCGTACTTGTATCGATCTTCATGCTCCTTCCCAGCAGGTCATCCGCATTCAGCTGTTCCGGCCCGATCATGGTGGAACTGTCAACCGTATAAAAGTTGCTGAGAAGATAGTCAAAATCCCGAAGCCTTTCTATGGACATATCGAGGACCGGCTGTCCCGGTGTCGGCACAACATCATCCACCTCTTCCACCCCTCCCACCGGATTTCCGTTCTGATCTACAAAATGACCATCGTTGGCCTGGTTTTCCAGTATTTTTGCGATGGTCTCTTCATCCTCCATGACCGTCCGGTACTGGATCTTCGTATCCAGATACTCCACCAGGGGGATCCAGTCAAATGCCTGCTCCAGGAGCCATTGTGCGGCAGGCTTGTTTTCCTCCCGGGCCGCATACACCGCCCCCGGCAGATACATCCGCTCCGTACTTTGAAAGAGCGCCCTCTGCCAGCGGTATCCCCATCCAATGCCTGTACCTCCTGCGGTGTCTATAATGATATATGTAAAAGCCAGGCAAAGCAGCACTGCCGCGATCCCCCGGCTCCATCTCTCTTTTTCCATACGCCCTCCTTAAATGAGGGACCGAGTCAGATCCCTCATTTTACCTTATTCCTTACCCCTCCTCTTTATTCGTGAAAAGCATATTCAATGCTTCGGAAATCGTATAACTGATCTGTTTCACCAGCTCGTCCTCATCCTTTGGGGTCACAAACATGCCATTCAGATGTGGGGAGATGAGTTCTTTTACAAGCTCGTATTTTTCCGCGCTGTTGTAAGTCCGCAGAACATCCCCCACGCCTTTGAGAATTTCCGAAGATTCCAGCGCATCGATCAGATTTTCCATCGTGTCATTGGCAATGGTCGCCGCGTCCACGACGGTCGGAACGCCGATGCCGATGACTGGGACTCCCACCGACTCTTTGGTAAGCCCGTTCCTGTGATTCCCCACTCCGGAACCGGGATGGATGCCGGTGTCCGCAATCTGGATGGTCCGGTTCAGCCTTCTGGTATTTCTCGCCGCCAGCGCGTCGATGGCGATCACCAGGTCAGGCTTCGTTTCGTCTACCACCCCTTTTACAATTTCCAGGGTTTCCATTCCTGTCTGCCCCATGACACCGGGCACGATGGCGCTGACCAGACGGGCATGCTCCATCCCCATGGCGTATTTTCCATATTCCTTCACAATATGCCGGGTCACGCACAGGTTATCCGCCACATAAGGCCCCAGCGCGTCCGGCGTCACCTGCCGGTTTCCCAGGCCTACTACGAGGACAGACAGATCCTCCGTATCCAGCGACCTGCCCCGGATCAGCTCCTCGATATATTCGGAAAGCTTGACTGACACTTCCCTGTGGTAATCCTCATCCGGCACTGCCATATTGGGGGCTTCCATGGTCAGGTAGACGCCTACCGGCTTCCCCATGGTCTTGGCCCCGTTTTCTGTCTCCACCTTTACACGGGTGATCCGGATCTCCCGTTCTTTGTCGTATTCTTCCTCCAATACCACTCCGGAGATCTCCACATTGTCTGATTCAAACCGTTCCTTCTCTTCCAGCGCAAGATCTGTACGCACACTATATTTCTCCAACATGTTCTTTCCCTCACTCTACTTATTCTTATAAGACTGCGAATAGTATGTAGTTTTTACAATATTTTGAGAAATATGTATTGACATCTTTTGACAGTTGGCATAAAATAAGTGAGTATGTTCCGTTGGTACGTCCGTGTCCGAATCCAGCGGAATCATTTCCAGGCAGATTTTATGATTTGTCTGCATTTTGTTAGCATTCACAGATTGTGAAGCGTAACTGCATTTTGATTATTATGTGATTTGGAGGTGTACAGGTTGGCTAATATTAAATCTGCTAAGAAGAGGATTTTGGTAAACGAGACTAAGGCTGCCAGAAATAAAGCGATCAAGTCAAGAGTGAAGACTGCTGTCAAGAAGGTTGAGACCGCGATCGAGCAGAAGGACGCTGAGACAGCTAAGACAGCTTTGAAGGCTGCCATCGTTGAGATTTCTAAAGCTGGAACAAAGGGTGTATATCATAAGAACACCGTTTCCAGAAAGATTTCCCGTCTGACCAAGGCTGTCAACGGCATTGCTT
>CAYQBE010000301.1:0-3290 GCA_964415625.1 uncultured Clostridium sp. | reverse complement strand
GAAAAGCATCGAAGATGCGTTTTGCGAATGGCGCGGAGTGAACTGTAACGATTTTTTCAGGGAAATTCGAAAAAACGAAAACATCCCCTTTTAAAGCACTTCGGGAAATGCTATAATGTGCGGAGGCAGACAGAAAGAACAATCAATCAAGAACTTGATAGAAGAGAGGGTACAATATGAGTAAATTTGATTCTACGGGATCCGGCAGGACACAGCAGTGGGAACTGGCGGTTCCGGATGCGTATGAAACGGTGCTGCAGGAGGATTTATCGGATCTGAAGTCAAAGGGCTGTCTTCTGAGACATAAGAAGAGCGGCGCGCGGGTCCTGCTGATGTCCAATGAGGATGAGAATAAAGTCTTCGCCATCGGGTTTCGGACCCCGCCGTCGGACAGTACGGGCGTACCGCACATTATGGAGCATTCCGTGCTGTGCGGCTCGAAGGATTTTCCGGTGAAGGATCCCTTTGTGGAGCTGGTGAAGGGCTCCCTGAACACTTTTTTGAACGCCATGACCTATCCGGATAAGACCGTATATCCTGTGGCAAGCTGCAATGACAAGGATTTCCAGAATCTGATGCATGTATATATGGACGCGGTCTTTTACCCGAATATCTACCAGCATCCGGAGATCTTCCGGCAGGAGGGGTGGAGCTACCATCTGGAGGGGAAGGACGGGGAGCTGTCCTACAACGGGGTGGTCTATAATGAGATGAAGGGGGCGTTTTCCTCTCCCGAGGGCGTGCTGGACCGGATGATCTTAAATTCCCTGTTCCCGGATACCTCCTATGCAAATGAGTCCGGCGGGGATCCGGACGTGATCCCGGAGCTGACCTACGAGCAGTTCCTGGATTTCCACAGAACCTATTACCATCCGTCCAACAGCTATATTTACCTGTACGGAAATATGGATATGGCAGAAAAGCTGGAATGGCTGGATCAGAATTACCTGTCGGACTTTGACATCCGGCAGGTAGATTCCCAGATCCGTTATCAGGAACCGTTTCCAGAGATGCGGGAGGTGGAGATGGAGTATTCCATTTCCAGCGAGGAGCCGGAGGAGGACAATACCTTTCTTTCCTACAACAAGGTGATCGGGACAAGCCTGGATGAGAAGCTGTATCTGGCGTTCCAGGTATTGGATTATGCCCTTCTGTCCGCGCCGGGGGCTCCGCTGAAAAAGGCTCTGGTGGAGGCGGGGATCGGGAAGGATATCATGGGCTCCTACGACAACGGGATCTATCAGCCCATTTTTTCCGTGATCTCCAAAAATGCGAACCTGGAGCAGAAGCAGGCGTTTATCGATACGGTGGAAGGAACCTTAAAGGATATCGTAGAAAAAGGGATGGACCGGAAAGCTTTGGAGGCCGGGATCAATTACCATGAATTCCGGTTCCGGGAGGCAGACTTCGGCAGCTATCCCAAGGGATTGATGTACGGGCTGCAGATGTTTGACAGCTGGCTCTACGATGAGACAAAACCGTTCATCCACATGCAGGCCATCCCCATCTTTGAATTTTTGAAGGAGCAGATCGGCACCGGATATTTTGAAGGGCTGATCCAGAAGTGGCTTCTGGACAACACCCACGGCTCTATCGTGACCGTGAAGCCGGAGCGGGGCAGGACGGCTCGCCTGGACCAGGAGCTGGAAAAGCGGCTGGAAGCATATAAGAACAGCCTCACCGACGTCGAGAAGGAACGGCTGGTCGCAGACACGGCGGCGCTGGAGGAATATCAGGAGAGTGAGGACGCACAGGAGGACCGGGAGAAGATCCCGATCCTGAGCCGGGAGGATATCTCCAGGGAGATCGCGCCCATCTTTAATGAAGAAAAAGAGGTGGAGGGGATCCCGCTGGTACATCACAAGATCGATACCAACGGCATCGGATATGTGACATTGATGTTCGACCTGTCCGGCGTGCCGGAGGAAAAGCTGCCCTATGTGGGGATGCTCCAGGCCGTGCTGGGGATCATCGATACATCCAATTATGAGTACGGCGAATTGTTCAATGAGATCAATGTGCATACCGGAGGCATCGGGACTTCCCTGGAAATGTATCCGGATGTGAGAAATGTAAAAGAAAAAGCGTTCCGCGCGACCTTTGAGATGAAAGGCAAGGCGCTGTATCCGAAGATGGACGTCCTGTTTCGGATGATGCGGGAGATCCTGATGGAGTCTAAGCTGGAGGATGAGAAGCGTCTGAAGGAAATCCTTTCCATGCTCAAATCCCGGCTGCAGATGAGCTTCCAGTCCTCCGGACATACGACGGCGGCGCTGCGGGCGCTGTCCTATTCGTCCCCTATTTCCAAGTTCAAGGATGATACGGACGGGATCGGATATTACCAGGCCGTGAAGGAAGCGGAGGAGCATTTTGAGGAACAGAAGGACGCACTGATCCGCAATCTGAAAGAGATCGCCTCCCAGATCTTCCGGTGGGATAACCTGATGGTGAGCCTGACCTGCGGGGAGGAAGGACTGGATCCGGTCTGCCGTGAGCTGTCCGGGATGAAGGACCGGCTGCATGGCGGAAGCACGGAATCCGAAGAGACCAGGTGCATCCTGCACTGCACGAAGAAAAATGAAGGATTTAAGACCTCCTCCAAGGTACAGTATGTGGCGAGAGTCGGCAACTTCATTGACGGAGGCGCCGATTACTGCGGAACCCTGCAGATCCTCAAGGTGATCCTGAGCTATGACTATCTGTGGCAGAATATCCGGGTCAAGGGCGGCGCGTACGGCTGTATGTGCAATTTCAACCGGATCGGGGAAGGATATCTCATCTCTTACCGGGATCCCAACCTGGAAAAGACCATGGAAGTATACGAGGGCGTGGTGGATTATCTGAAGAACTTTACGGTCAATGAACGGGATATGAACAAATATATCATCGGAACCATCAGCAATATGGACCGCCCCATGACGCCTTCCGCCAAGGGGGACCGTTCCATGAACCTGTATATGAACCATGTGTCCGGGGAGATGATCAAAAAGGAACGGATGGACGTACTGAACGCGGAGCAGGAGGATATCCGGAAGCTCTCGGCCGTGGTGGAAGCGCTGCTGTCGGCAGACCAGCTCTGCGTGATCGGAAGCGAGGAAAAGATCGAAGCACAGAAAGAGATGTTCGGCGAGGTGAAGACGCTGTTTTAAAAGCGGAAATCCGATTTCGGTCTGACTGGCCGATGATCGGAACTCGCGGAAAGAACAGGCGATTTCGATGAATATTGAAGGAGAACGGATGAAGGAAAATTACAAATCGGGTTTTGTGACCCTGATCGGGCGGCCCAATGT
>CAYQBE010000300.1:0-3320 GCA_964415625.1 uncultured Clostridium sp. | reverse complement strand
ATCATTTTTTAGCAGAAAAACGACGAAGACAACACTTTTTATTTATGAGGTGAATATTATGTATGGACATACTGTTGAAAAAAGTCGGTTAAAGGGATATAATTATAATACTTTATATACCATCGGAAGAATAAAAATGGATAGGATTACTCAAAGTATGTTGGATGCCTTTCAGAATGATTTTCTAAATGATGATTATAAATGCGAGAAAACATTTAAAGGAATTGTTGATTTTATTATTTCTAAAGGACAGGATATAGATATAGAAAATCGAAAATGTTTTGAAAGGAAAGAGACGACAGAATATTTGCTTTCTCAAAAAGAAAGTTTGATTGAATATCTAAAAACAGATAATGTTATATCGTGATTTTATGTTCTTGTATATGTGGAATCTTTTTCCTGAATATAAAGAGAGGGGGGATTAGAAGTGGAGTCTGAAAATGAAAAGATACCCATTAATGATTTAGAAATGGCTAAAAAGCGCACTAATAAAATTATGATTACGGATATGGCTATCGAAAAAGTACCATTAATTAGATACAAGGAGATTCCTGAAAGCGAATATTTGATGCTGCAGGAATTAGCCCGGGAAGTATTGATGATTTCTAAAAATGATAATGAATCTAATGAGGTAGCGCTTACGTATAGTCTAGATTATAGGAATTTGCTCGCTGAAGGAAAAGAGTTTATGGGAGTTGCTTTGGGAGATGAACATTCAGTTGATCCATGCATGAATACAGTGGCATATCATTTGATAACCACATCGATTCAATGTGTTGTTATTGTGCTCCATAATCATCCATCATTATCAAAATTTTCATTGGAAGATGTAAAATTTTTTCTTAGTAATAGTACAGTTAAGATGATGGTAGTAATTACAAATTTAGGGAATATTTCATATCTTGTAAAAAAAGAAAATTATAACCGCAAAAAAGCGATAGAAATATTTAATAATGCGGTTAGTATGCATAATAAGGGATGTAATATACATGATTATCAGAAAGCTGTATCACATTTCCTTTCTATTTGCCACGAGGCAAATATTGTATATGAAAATCGTTAGGAGGGATTGATATGACTGAAAAAGTTATTTTAAGTGAGAAATTAGAAGATAATAAAGCTGCCGCTGAATGGGGGATGAAACAGGCAGAATTGATTAAGAAAAGTGAAGAAATAACGCAAAGGCTAGTGGAAAAATATACATCGATTATATTATCACGTAAATATGAAAGAAACAGTTAGCAGCAAGGAGAGTCATAATTTTTATCATATATTTTGTTGTAATATTTATGATGGAATCCGACAAGTTATTACCAGAGGGAAATACAAGAACTACGGCCGTATTTATTGTGAAATATCTGAAAACGTTTGGATTCCATATCAATAATGATGTATTTGTAGAGCATTCCTGGTATTTTCGGAATGCCCTTGCGCGTGCGAACTATAACGATTTGACGCATGGGATCCATGCAACTACGGAATATCTGGAATATTTTTCCAGCAACTCACTTATTAATGAGCAAAAAGCGGCTGCGTTAGCAGACGTAAGAGTGCGTCAGCACGGTTTTTGCGAATGGATAAGTGGATTGGATGCTCTTTAGAGCATCCAACCGCACAGCTGGATATTTTTTCGGAAATCTGCTGTTAGGAACAGAGTATGAGTTAAGGAACCGATATCTGGTGATTGATGAAATGGGCAGTTAGGAACTGTGTCGGGAAAGAAAGGACTGTGTTTCATGGATTTTTATAAACGGATGGAATTGGTATGTGAGCGGATCCCGGCTGGCAGGACAGCATCCTACGGACAGATCGCCCTGCTCTGCGGAAAGCCGGGCAATGCCCGTCAGGTAGGGTACGCCTTGCGGCGGGGGCGGGCAGGAGAGCATGTCCCCGCGCATCGGATCGTGAATGCAAAGGGAGTCTTAAGCGGCGCGGAGGCTTTTGAGACTCCGGAGACGCAGAAGCGGCTTCTGGAGGCGGAGGGGGTTCGGGTGCAGAAGACGGATGCAGGCTGGCAGGTGGATCTGAGAGAATACGGCTGGGCCAGTTCGATGGAAGAGGCGGAGGAGCTTTATCGGGTTTTTCAGGAAAAGGGAATATAAAATTGTTGTATGAATGCTTGAAATAGATTGATAGAAAAAATCCTGCCGGGAAAACTGCTTCCCGGCAGAAACTATTCAATCACTTCACGCCGCTTGTGTTCCCCTTCTTCCAGCGCCCGGAGCGTATTGTCGTGGAGAAGTTCTTTCGCGAACTTATCCTGTTCCACGTAATAGGAATAAATGATATCCAGCATGACCAGAATGGGAAACTGGGGGGAGATCACGTTGCCGTGGTTCAGGTGCCGGAGGGAAGGCAGGAGCACGATCTCATCACAGAACTCTTCGAAGATGCCCCGGTTCTTGGCGGTGAGGATAACGGTTTTGGCGCCCCTGCGGTGTGCCTCCTTGAGCAGGTAGAGCACATCCTCCTTTTCTCCGCTGATGCTGATTCCGAAGACTAGGCTGTTCCGGTCCTGGAACACGGCCTGCATGCGCATCAGGTCGGTGTCCTTGATAGAATCAATGTCTACCCCGATCCGCATAAAGCGCAGTTCCATTTCCTCGGCAGTCAGGCCGGAGCTGCCCCGGCCGCACACAAAGACCCGGTCCGACTGGTTGAGATACCGCCCGATCCGGGCAATCTGGGCCTCGTCCACCAGGCTGTAGGTCTTATTCAAAAGCTCCTGATAGGCGTTGAGGATCATCCGGGTATTGCCGGTCATGGATTCTTGTTTTTCAACAAAGGTTTCTTCATATTGATATACGAACTCCCGGTATCCCCGGTAGCCGCATTTTTTGGCAAAACGGGACAGTGAGGCTTCCGATACATACAGCTTTTCGGAAATGGATTTTGCGGAAAAATCCATCTTCTTACGGTTCTGGATGAAAAAATCAGCGATGGTCTTTTCCACCAGTGTAAAATTATCATAATTCGATTCAATCGTTGGGACTACGGACTTTACATAATATTCCATTGCTTTTTTACCTGCTATCATGAGACGAATGTATTTTTTGAAACACTTTTGTATCTTGCCGGCTGCCGAAAAAGGAGGTGTCAACTATTTCCCCGCAGCTTCTTATATAGAACGGCGCTGCATAAAGTGATAGAACGCCCCCAGCATCCCGGCGTCATTTCTGTGCTTTGCAAATGCGATCCTGGTGCGGGAGAAGATGCTCGGGATCAGGTACTTTTCCAGGGCGCGTTCCATCAGGGGCCTCAGATATTCCTCCTGGGCCATGATGCCTCCGCCCAGGACTACCACCTCCGGATTGATCACA
>CAYQBE010000299.1:0-3336 GCA_964415625.1 uncultured Clostridium sp. | reverse complement strand
CCTGGATACCCATCAGGACGGACATCCGCTGATATCCGCCCTGATCCGTAACCAGGACACCCCAGGCCGGAAAGCCTCCCAGCCCCTGCTTTCATTTACGTTTTCCGCACACCCTTTCCCGGGAAACAAAAAAAGCCGGAGCCATCCCCTGGCACAGGGAGAGTAAATACATACTCTCTCTGCGTCCAGGATCATGGCTCCGGCGGTCGGTAACTCGGTGTATCGGATCCGGTTGCTCGGTAGCTCTTATCCTACTGCATTCTTTTCCAAAAACTCGCTGATCTGCTTCTGTACGTCCTCTGAATCCACAAAGGCGCTCCCCTTTATGTTCTGGGTGAAATACCTGTGGATCACCCCCTTCTCGTCGGCCTCCACGTCAAAGACCCTCTGCTTCTTCGGAAGTTTCCTGTTATAGATCGGTATATGCCACATATCATCCCTCCCTATGATACTTTCATTGCTCTATTCAGCCATGCAATCATATCCTGTTCATGCACAGTATAGTAAACACTGCCAGAACATGCCTTTTGCTCATTCAGAAAAACTGTACTAGGAGCAGCCTGCTCTATGGCATACCGCCTTTTAGTTGTCAGCTTTCCCCAATTATCCTTGAAAAACCTGTCAATCCACACATCATATTTAACGCCATCAACCTCAACACCCAATATCAGTTTACTTCCCCGGCATATAGTAGCATTTCCAAAACCAATCGGATTGACATAGTATCCATTCTTTGTATAATGACTGCGTTCTCCCTTTTTGTGCCCTTGTGTGATAGCAAATTCTCCTGCATCATATCTAATATCAACAACTTGTCCTATGGTCATGATAATACCTCCCAAAATGAAATTCAACTCAGCGCTTCGTTGTAAGCATATTAAACACCATTTTGGACGGTTTGTCTTCGCCACAAAAATATCATTTTATTATTTTTATGCCATTCCGCTCAAATATACCCTGCTGCTTTTTATCAGCAACCAAATGAAATCCTAAAACATGGATTTTTTTCTCCTCTGTATCAATTACTGCATCCAACTGATAATTGTCAGCCTCTCCTATGTAATTATCAGTCAGTTCTATTGGCCATGAATACCCGATATTTCTTTTTTTTGATTCTGCATCAAAGACTTTTTTCCCTATTTCTTTTCCAAGATCATCAATAATAGGGCTATTATAAATGGTACCGAGAAAATATCTCATAGTTTCAGTATCGCCTTCCCATTCATAACCTTTTTGTTTTCTTCCAATAACCTTTTTTAACCTTTTCATTGCGGCCTCAATCTGTTCTTCAAGTAAGAAAATAGTATCCGTATAATTCAAAAAGAGATTATGAATATAAAGCATATCCCCCAGACTATTTGCTTCATAAATTCTGCTGATAATCATATCCATATATATTTCCGCTTCCATAGCATATTTAGCTTCTTCTGGCTTTCCTGCATATTTGTAAAACCTCTTATTAACTCGCTTTATCAACGCTATTTGTGACTTTCTTTTTGCCTCAGTCCCATAATTGAGTTCTGTATTGAGGGATTTAATTTCACTTGTTTTGTACCTATAATAACTATTCTCTATCTTATATTTTTTATCTAATCGCAATATTTCCTGCATGTATACAATGGCATAAAGTTTTGAAATTTTTTCAGCTGTAATTGCTTTTGTATTCAAATCCAGCATAGCAATAAAATTAGGAAGTTTTTCTACAACAACATCGTATCTCTTTCTTTCATAGTTTGTAATATCGTCTTTCTCATACACATAACAAATTATATCCTCTTTATTATCCCTCAAAAATGACACCAAATCTGCTTTATTTATTGGCATATAGGCCAGCCGCTGAAATTCTTCTGGCCGGTATTTAATCACATCACTCAGTTCGTCCGTTGCAGTATTTACATCTATAATGTCATATTCAAGTCCTAAATCCTCATGCTGTGACAGTTTGAGATAAAACGTATTTAACAATGGCTCCTGATACCTGGCTCTGGGCATCTCTCCTATCAGCCTAACAGCCCTCCCCATTCTCCAACTTATCTTCTTTAGTGCCTCAAGATACTCTCCTTGTACAGAATAATCCAGTTGAATTATGATTTTTCCTAACTGCACCTCCCAAGACTGCCCAACAAAAATCAACATATCACGAGTCCCATTTACATATTCTTTGGGTAATTCTCTTGCTATATTTCTTTTTAGGTAAGCCATCAAATCTCCATTTTTATTTGCCTGCCCAACAAAACTATCATCAACATTTTCTATTGACGGATTACTTAAAAATGGGACTATCTGAGCATGATACTTATTTTCAAAACAATATAATAAGAATAACAGTTTAACTTTATCTTGGTCTGTTGGAAAATCATCAAGATAAAAACCTATTTTTTCAAGTCTTTTAATAAGCCCTTTTTTAGAATCTTCCGCATTACCTTCATCACGATAAAAGTAATGCCACACGTCTTTTGCTGTATGCTGCTTATCACCAGAAAATTTTTCTGCCAATATATTTTGCCACACATTGTCCTTAAGCTCATCCTCCGTAAGTTTTCTTTCAATTCCAAACATATATGGACTATATATACGCTCTAGTCTTTCCTGTCCGACAAAATTTTTTTCAACCCACCAGGCCTCCGTCACAGTCTCACCGTCCCCACAGATGAAACTCTTTGCCAATTCTTGAAACTTCGGATTATCAATGTAATCATCTTTCGATATATCAATGTTCAACTCTTTAAGTCGATGCAACATATATTGACCAAACGGCGTTTCTGAAAATTCAAATTTTCCATTACTGATATTTAATATACCCATGTCATCCTTTCCTTAATTGAACGGCAGTTCCTCGTCCCCGTCCATCATGTAAAGATCAATGATACCCTTCACTTCGTCATTGATGCCCAGGTTGGAATCCGCATCCACAATCACCTTGTACAGGTTCCGTATCTGCCTGGAAACCTCACCGCACACAAAATCACTGCAGCCCAAAGGCTTTACGCTCCCCCTGCTGACCAGATAGACCTCAAACTGGTCATATCCTATCTCCATGTGCGACTCCTTATTTTCCACCTTCATGATGTACAGCTCCGCATCAGAAGGCGCAAGTACCGCATGGAAACCATCCCCCGCAATCAATGTCTCTCCATCAGGAAAAAACCTGCTGTAGTAACGGGGTTTCAAGTGTAACCTTCTTTCCTCATCAGGCGGAAGCTCCGTTGCCACAAACAATGGATGGGCGGCATAAGCCTCTCCCTGGTCATACCCGCAATCCACATTCAGAAGCTGCTTTTTTGTCTCCTTCTCCCACTGCAGCTCGCCGGACAGCGTATCATTCACAAGTTTGTC
>CAYQBE010000298.1:0-3417 GCA_964415625.1 uncultured Clostridium sp. | reverse complement strand
CCTCGGACGGAATCTCATACCCGTATCCATCCGCACCGCCGCCACCGGGCAGGCTCCCTATGTCAAACAAATAATTCCGGTTGCCGTAAGTCCCATTGTAAAGGTCATACCGCTTTTCTTCATTTTCATCCATCCGGCTCCGCAGGACGGTATCCAGGTTGTGGTTCGTCAGCGTCACCTCCAGGCGGTTTACCACTTCTGTTGTGGTCACTTCCACTTCCCGGCTGCCGTTATCATCCGCAATAAACGCTTCCCATGTCTTATGCCCATGTGCTGACGCTGCAGAATGGCTGTCATAATAAACGTCAAACTGCACCCCGTACCGGGCAAACGCTCCTGTGTCCTCCACCACATACTCCACGCCGTTCATTACAACCTTTGTCCCCATCGGCACAAAGGGATTGGCCGCATCTACCGCTATCGTATGGTTTGCTGTAGGGTATGCGCCGCTGGCCGTGGCTCCGCCTGCCCATGCACCGCAGCAGATAGAACAGTTACAATACCCACTCGTTACCACCTGCCCCAAAGATTCCCCGACACGCACGGTTTTTGTCTCCGTCACTGTATCGTTGACTTCATCCGCATACAGGCTGTACTGCTCCCGGAAAATCTCTTCCACTTCATCTTTTACCTGTTCATATGTGAACTCCCCGTATTTCGCCGTGAAATAGGAGATCAGATGGTAAGGGTTGTGGGAGATCTCGTCTACCTGGTACCAGTATTCGTCATACCCCGGATGGGTCGATTCCATGTTGTTAATCTGGCGGTTCAAGGCTTCCTCCAATGCCGCATACGCATTTTCTGTTTCGTGTATATCTTCATCCGTACTTGGATAAGTGGAGCCAATAATACTGGAAGATGCCCCCTCGATCATGGCGCTGCAGCTTGACAGTCCTGCTGAAAGCATTAAAAAAAGCAGCCCTAAGACTGCCACCGCTCCCCAAATGCCTTTATTCTTTTTTAAGATGGACGCTGCCGTGCTTTTTATTTTACCAAAGACGGTCTGTGTAGCCTTTGCCGCCTCCGCCGTTGTCTGCTCACCCCGTTTTGCCGCCTGATAGGATTTTTTGATCCGTTGTTTCTGCCAGAACCGCTTCATTATATTCTTTTCCGCCTGTCCTGTTTCAGCTAACTGCTTCCCTGCGGATTCTGCCATTTCCTGTGAAGCTTCAAACTGCAGGCGGCTTTTTACCCCTTCCTTTGCCGGGGATTCCCGCCACCGGGAGAGCTTTCGCTGCACCATCCGGCGGGAGGTACGCATGGCATTCCGCAAAGAATGTTCTGCCATGACCTCCGCTCGGTGTGCGCCCTCTGCCGCAGAATTATCCTGCTCCGCTTCATGCACCTTCCCGTGTGCATAAGCTGACACGGAATGGGACGCCGCAGACGCAGCTTTTTTACTGATCCCCACGCCTGCCCCGTGTACCATGCCGCTTTCATCATCTCCGAAAGAAAGTCGGGAAAACTGCTTTTTCTGTTCTTTATGTATCTGCTCCCGCTTTTGCTTTTTCTTAATATTTTCACGGACAGAATCTAAGGTTTCCCCTGCATCCCCCGGTCTCTCCCGGTATCGGGTATCCTTCTTCACGGAATCATTATCGCCATCTTCGCCGCCTGTCTGCTGTCCATCCCCTTTTCGGAAATGCGACTGCACCAGCTTTTTCTTCCGGCTGTGGCTTGTCTCTGCCACAGCCTCCGCATAGCTCCTTCCGCTGGACGGATGCCCCCGGATACTCTCCATGCGTGAGGAATGTTCCGACAGTCCCCTACCTGATTCCGGCTCCGGGATTTCCGATTCTGCATCCCCATCGCTGTCCGGCTCCTGCACAAAATGTGTATGGTTTTCTGGTAAAGTCTGTACGGGCAATCCGGATAACGAATCGCCTGCCGGTTCAGACATAGGATTCCTTGCCTGTGCTTCATACAGCCGCCGCTTTTTTGCAGACTGCCTTTGCTGTCTGCCTGCTTTTGTGGGATTTTCCGAATCGGGAGAAATATGATCCCTTTGTCCACACCTATCAGAATCTGCCTGTCCCCTTTGGAAATTCATAGAATCCACTGCCTGTCCGGGCAATGTCAGATTATCCAATTCCCTCTGGCTTACCCGGACGGAATCTTTCTTCTGCAGGTTTTCCTCCACCAGACCATCACGGCTCATTTTATTGACTGTCTTATCCCTTGCTTTATACTCATGCTCCCGCATATCACAATTCCTTTCACAATCCAACTTTGCGACACGGTGTCGCAAAGTATCAAGATCTATCAATCTGTTTCTTACTGGCTGATCTTCTTTGCCATTACCACAACCCTTCCATTCTTTTGGGAATACTCACAGGTGGATAAGGTCAGCAGCTTATCTCCGAAAATTGCTGAAATCCCCGTATCATAAAGCGCACGTTCTTTGACAGCTTTGATGTATTCCTGGTACTCTGCCACATCTTCCGCCTTCGTGAACATATAATAAGGAAAATCATTTCCCGTATATACCGGCGTACAAAATACGGCAAAAACCTGATAAGTTTCACTGCCCTGCAATGTGTTGTAGGAAATTAATGGATG
The DNA here is from genome assembly GCA_964415625.1 of uncultured Clostridium sp. Lineage (GTDB taxonomy): Bacteria > Bacillota > Clostridia > Lachnospirales > Lachnospiraceae > Schaedlerella. The sequence continues at coordinate 858 of CAYQBE010000298.1, read as the reverse complement.
TTCCAGATAAAATGCGCTGTCCTTGTACTGATCCAGCGCTGCAAACATTTTTCCGCTGTTCATGTGATGCCCATAGATAATCAAGTTGTCACTTGTCTTTGGATTGCACAGCTCCGAAAGGAACAGACAGCCGTTTGCAGAACACTCCCCATAAAAATCCCGGTGGAGATAATAGTTTTCTTCTGATGGGCGGTACATGACCGGGTAATCAATCACTGTACCCTCTATCTGAATCCATCCGATACAGTCCGGATTTTCCCTGTGCAGTGCAAGCAGGCCCGGATGAACCGGAGAAGAAGCTGCCCCGTTGCCTGTATCTCCACCATTCATTTCTTCCCCTGATAGTTCTTCCTTTTCCCCATTTTCAGAATTTTCATAGATTTCTTTCAACTGCTCCTGCAGCGCATCATCCTTCCTCTCCTGCAGAAGCATATCTGCCAGGAAGTATCCACTGACGCTTAACAAAAGAATGGAACAGAAGAATATCATTCCTGCAATCCATCGCCTCATGCTTCGCCTTTCCCTTCCCCGGCAGGCCGTTTTTCCCTGCTTTTCTCCATTTCGGAAGGTTTAGTTGTCATCAAAGCATAGAGCCGTAACGAACGGTCAAATTTGTCTTTAAAAGGGATAATGGTACTCCCATAGAAAATAAGCCCTTCACCTTCCCCGCTGTTCGTCACATAGGACAACTGGTGCGGTGAAATATTGAGCTGCTTCGCCAGTATCTGCCTGTCCCCTGCCGCCTGGTTCAGCATATAGATGAAGTCCGAGTTTTCAAAAATGTTCTCGATCTCCCGGCTTGAAAGCAGGTCGCAGGGTAGGACAAAGGCGCCTTACCGATAAAATATCGGCAGGTCT
>CAYQBE010000297.1:0-3437 GCA_964415625.1 uncultured Clostridium sp. | reverse complement strand
ATGTGCATCCTCCCGACCAATCAGCGTGGTGATTGGTCGGGGTGTGACATGTAACCATTAACATCAGTATGCCCTGTTTATCCTGATAATATGATTTGCTCTTTTGTGACAAACATGCTACAATACGTCAAGAGGTGAAGCACATGGAATCAAAGAACCCGATCCAGGTATCGGAACGAATCTTTCACACGATAGAATATCTGGCTCAGTCCGGCTCCACGGGGCTGCAGGATTTGAGCAATGAGCTGGGTCTCAACAAAAGCACCGTACACCGGATCTTAAACTCTCTCATCTGTATGGATTATGTCCGTCAGGATTCCGAGACCTTAAAATACAGCCTGAGCTTTAAATTCTGCCGGATCTCAAATCAGATCCTGGCCCAGAACAGCCTGATCGACATCGCCCGCCCTTACATCAAGCAGCTGGCGGAGCTGTCCGGCGAGACCGTCCATCTGGTGCAGATCGACCATATCCATGCCGTATATATCGACAAAGTAGAGTCTCCCCGGAACTCGGTGCGTCTTGTATCCATGGTGGGAAAAAGCATCCCCCTTTACTGCTCCGGGGTCGGTAAGGCCATGCTGGCGGATATGACGGATGAAAAGATACATTCTATCTGGGAACAAAGTGAGATTCGGAAAATAACAGAGTATACGATCACAGATCCCGCAAGATTTCAGGAGGAAATCCGGGAGATCCGCAGAAACGGCTATTCTCTGGACAATGAAGAAAATGAACCCGGCGTCCGCTGCATCGCCGTATCCCTGAAAAGCTTCCAGGGTAAGCCCTCCTATGCCATCAGCATCTCCGCGCCGAAGGATCGGATGTCTGACAGCCGGATCCTGGAATTAAAAGATATGATCCTGGATACAAAAGAAAAGATATCACGGGAAACAGGAAGCCTTTAGGCTTCCTGCTTTTAGATCAGATTGATTAAAAGTTCTTCACGGAGCAAAGACGACCGGATAAATATCGCTTACCGTTTCCGCAATATAGGTTGCCCCCGCATGCTCCAATTCCTCATAGTCTCCATACCCGAACAGAACTCCCAGTGAATCAAGCCCCATCTTTTTCGCTCCCAGGATGTCATGCTCCCGGTCGCCGACCATCAGAACCTTCGACCGGTCAGGAATCTCACAGCTTTCCAGCACATGCGCGATCACTTCATCCTTTTTCGTACGGGTTTCATCCAGATTTGCGCCCACGATATACGCAAAATATTTTGCAAGGCCGAAATGCTCCAGGATCCTTTTTGCAAACACCTCCGGCTTCGAAGTTGCTACGATCGCCCGTTTTCCGGAATCCTGGATTTCCTTCAGCAATTCTTCGATTCCTTCATAGACCGTATTCTCAAAAAGGCCCTTATCCACATAATATTCCCTGTAATATTCCACCGCTTTTCCTGCTTCCTCCTGGGAAAATCCGTAATATTTCTCAAAAGACTCCTTTAAGGGCGGTCCGATAAATTTATAGAGCTCTGTTCTGTCCGCGACTTCAATCCCGTACTTTTTTAAAGAATATGCCACGGAATTGGTAATTCCCGGCCCGGAATCCGTCAGGGTTCCGTCCAGGTCAAATAAGATCACATCATACATGGTATTTTCTCCTTTTTTCCATTGCTACTCTTATCTTAACATACTTTCTCCAGACGGGAAAGCAGGAACTTCTGCTGTATTCCAACCCTTTTTCGATTCTCATCCCATGTATTTACGAACCGGGATTGACTTTATACCGAAGTTTCGCTAAAATGTCCATAGTATCCGCAAGGTTGCAGTGTCCGCCTGGTCAATGTGTGGCCTGCAGCTCTGCACAACCAGAACGCATTTATAGAAAACAGAGGTATAACACATGAAAAACGTATTTATTATGGATCATCCCTTGATTCAGCACAAGATCTCCCTGCTCCGTAAAAAGGAAACCGGAACTAACGAATTTCGCAGGCTGGTAGAAGAGATTGCCGTCCTAATCGGTTTTGAGGCATTCCGCGACCTGCCGCTGGAGGAAGTGGAGGTGGAGACTCCCATTGAGAAATGTAAGACGCCGATGCTGGCCGGGAAGAAGCTGGCTGTCGTTCCTGTTCTGCGTGCCGGATTGGGCATGGTAAACGGGATCACAACCCTTGTGCCGTCCGCCAAGATCGGACATATCGGACTCTACCGCGATCCGGAGACCCACGAGCCTCACGAATACTACTGCAAACTGCCGGTTCCCATCGATCAGCGTCAGATCGTAGTCGTAGATCCCATGCTGGCAACCGGAGGCTCCGCCGTTGCGGCCGTCGATTTTATCAAAAAGCACGGCGGAAAGACGATCAAATGCATGTTTATCATCGCGGCTCCGGAAGGGATCGAACGGCTGACCAAAGCCCATCCGGACGTACAGATCTATGTAGGGCACCTGGACCGCGAGCTGAATGATGCCGCCTACATCTGCCCGGGACTCGGAGACGCCGGCGACCGTATTTTCGGCACGAAATGATTCTATAACAATGCCGGACTTATTCGCGTCCCGCAGAACGAAGCAGCTGCGGAAAATACCCCAAGCAGATCGCGCCGGATATTTTCCTGCAGTTTCTCAAAAAAAGAAATCCCAGAGACATCGCTCCAGGATTTCTTTTTTTGTATCTTTTGCCAATCAAACAAACAGTCCTTCTTACCAGGCTGATCCCACCCGTTCTGTCGAGATATGCTTTACGGTCTCTGACCCATTCCGCCTTCCAAAGTGATCGTCTCACCAGACATATACTTGAAGTCCGGAGAAGCAAGCTGTACGCAGACACGTCCGATCTCAAGCTCCGCATCTCCGTAATGTCCCGCAGGCGGCATATGCACATTCGCCTTGAAGGCATCCGGATAAGCAGCCTCGAAGTTCTCAAGCTGTGCGGTCCATGCCAGCGGGCATACGATGTTTACATTGATCCCGTCCTTGCCCCACTCGGTCGCCGCTACACGGGTCAGTCCGCGGACACCCTCTTTTGCAGCCGCATACGCACACTGTCCGAAGTTTCCAAATAATCCCGCGCCTGACGCGAAATTGATCACAGAGCCCTTTGTCTCTTTCAGGTGCGGATAGCATGCCTTCATATAATAGAAGGTTGCATACAGTCCGGAATAAACCGCCAGGTTGAACTGGTCTGTGGTGTGATCCGCAAGCGTGACTCCGGAAGCGGAAGCCTGCGCGTTGTTGATCAGGACATCAATCCTTCCGAAGGTATCCATCGTCTGCCTGACTACATTTTCCACAACCGCCTCATTGTCCGAACCGGCACTGACATCCGCCTGAACCGGCAGAACCTTTACGCCGTAAAGCCTTTCCAGCTCTTCCTTCGCATCGGTCAGCTTCTGCACGTTCCGTCCGGTAATGACGATATTGGCACCTTCCTTTGCATAAGCGGTCGCAATCCCGTATCCGATGGAGCCGCATCTGCCGTCACGCAG
>CAYQBE010000296.1:0-3479 GCA_964415625.1 uncultured Clostridium sp. | reverse complement strand
GAATATCAAACGATATCAAAAAGAACCTGCCATTATGATACTTTTCCAGACCATACTCCTAAGATTGGTGATAGAATAAGGTTTATGCCAGTAGTAGATAATAATTGTTTCTATGCGGAAAATATTTCTTATATGGTAGGTTATTATAAAAAACTTGCGGATTATACGGAGTCCTATAAAAAGCACAATAAAGGGAAGTATAGAAACAATGAGACGGAGGATTTTATACATGCATTAGTTAAAAAGTATGGTATTTCCGAAGAGGATGTATTGCATGATTTAGAATTGAGAGGAATCCATCTGTATAAAGAGCCAGAACCTAAGCAACTGAAATTATGTGATTGGGGTAAACAAGCAGTAAAGCAGACTAATATGGCATTAAAAAAGGAGGAGTATCAAGTGCAGAATCCAGATATTAACAGTAGTAGTCAAGTTCCGATAATAAATGAAAAAGATGTTGTAGAGAATAATATAGAAAACAGCAAGAAAGACCATTCAGAGAGTAAAGCTATGCTGAAAAAAACAGCGGTAATTGTGGCAACTATCATAATAGAATTGATTCTATGGGGGACGATTACATATATTATTAGAACTGTATTTGATACAATACCCACATTAATCTTGGCAGTATGCTTGATGATGTCATATATATTGCTTTTAATAAATAAAGTGGGAATAAGTGATGTGATTGTATATTCCGTTTTATACGCAGTAATTGAGGGGGGAATTTATTATGTTTGTATGTATTATAGGAGTGAAGAGGAGACAAATCTTGCAGTTTTAGCAGGTGCTCTCTTGTTGGTTCTTATAGCAAAAATTTATAAAAAAAGAAGAACAATTAAAAGTGATTGAATATAGGGAAAGAAGGATATATCAATGTCAGGTATACAGTGGGGAAATCCTAAAATAACAGTCGAAGAAATTCCAGACCCGAATACTGTTAATTCTACAGATGAGTATAGACAAATGAATGAAAGTATGGTTTTGGAAGTCAAGGATATTTTTCCAATAACAGGTCGTGGTACAGTGGTTACAGGTATTGTGGAAAATGGGGTTAAAGTTTGTGAAGAAGTTCGGATAATTAATCCAGATAACACTATTGTTTATTCCAAAATTATTGGAATTGAACTTGATAGGAAGCTATTTGACGGAGCCAGAAGGGGAGATGATGTGGGATTACTACTGGGAGGGGTAAAGAAAGTTGACGTGCAAAGAGGTGCAATAATAGAAAAAAAACCTTATTCTAAAGAGGTTGATTATTTTGCTAATAATGAAAATGTAATGGAAAGTCAGGTAAACAACAACGTATTTGTAATTGAGAAAAAAGCTGTGTTGAGGGAAAACATAGTTGCTCTTGTAGGGAGGATAGAAGGTAATTTGACAATCCGACCTAATATGAAGATGCAAATACATACATTTATAGGCGAGACGCTGGATGTGGATATTCTGGGGGTCAAATGGGACGGAAGAATTTGTCAAGAAATTAATAATGGTAGTAATATTACACTTGCCGTTAGCGGTATCTCTGTAGATTCGGTAGATACAGGGGATGAGCTGATGGCTATAGATAATATTATGACCAATAGAAAGTAAATGCGCTAGCATGTGATTGTGTATAACGGCGCAGTATATAGGAAAAAATAGATATATTTTCCGAGCAGTTCTTACTTTTATCCTTTATAAAAAGTTTTCGTTATGAACCCCACTGGGTCTATATATCAAAGCATTTAAGGCATCAAGAGAAATCTTGGTGTCTTTTTATTTGACCTGAACATGTCGTTAAACTGTTCGATTTTTGTACACAATTCCAAAGAAAGGCGGTGATTCCATTGCAGAATCTACGGTAGCTGTGCCTGAAACAGCAGATTGCAACTGAATATGGAACCTGATAAAAATTCAATTAAAAGAAAAGGAGACTTACACTATGAAAAATTCAATGAACAACGGAGCAGCGAACAACTATTCAAACAATGCAGGAGGAAGAATCATGATGTCAAACGGAACAATTCAGACAATGGAAGTATTTGCGGACACAGTAAAGAGTGTAATGGAGACTATCTATGGTGATGATTACCGTATCAGTGTAGAGCCAGTAACAAAGAACAACGGTACACACTTTACGAGAATTGCTTTTCACAAGAAAGGCACGAACATCTCCCCCGCTGTTTATCTGGACGAGCTTTTTGAAGCATACCAGAACAGCATGACAATGGAAGAGGTATGTAGGAATGTGAAAAATACTTATGAGCGGTGTAAGCCTAAACGGGACTTTGACGATACAAGGCTTACGGATTTTAATCAGGTAAAAGACTTGATATGCTTCAAATTGGTAAATGCAGAGAAAAATAGAGAAATGTTAGCTGACACACCTTATATCCCGTATCATGACCTTGTAATCATCTTTTATGTTGTGATGGCAAAGAGTGAGGGCGGTGTAGCTTCAATTCTTGTCAAAGATTTCCATATGAAAATGTGGGGAACAGATACGCAGACAATGTATTCCTTGGCTATGGAAAACACACAGCGCATTTTCAGGGGGAGCATACAGCCTATGGGAAGTGTGGTAGCGGAGATAATGGAAAGGAAGATGGATGCAGAAGATTCCAATGAATTTTATGATATGGCAGTAGATACGGAAGATATGATGTCAATGTATGTTGCGAGCAATTATGAGAAGCTCAACGGTGCATCCGTTCTTCTGTATCCGAACCTGTTAAGGGATTTTGCGGAGCGTATCGGTGCTGACTTCTATATCCTGCCCTCTTCTATCCATGAAGTTATTTTCCTGTCTGAATCAGCAGGGATAGGCAGTGAGAGTTTAAGAATGCTGGTTCAGGAAGTTAATGTTACACAAGTTGATGCTGATGAAATCTTATCTGATAATGTATATTTTTACAGCAGGGCATTAGACCGTGTGGTGATGATATGATCCGCACAGGTCTTATTTTTTGCCAATTTTTCGAAGAAAGGAGATGAAAAGGATGGAGAACTGTTTATTGCAGGGGATGCCTGTCACACCTGAAATGCCAGGGGCGTGCTGCAGATGCAGCCTGTACCTGAATACCTGTATGCCGACTGTGCAGTATGGGTATTTGACGGGTGCAGAGTGCGATTATGACTATTGTTGTGACTGTCCGCTTTCGGAAGAGTGCGGAGCATAGAAAGGAGAATCTTATGAGAGAAAATGTTTTAAAACGGATGGAACAGGAAGTGAAGGAGTATCGGGAATATCTGTCTTCAAAGAAGCTGACAGCAGCGCAGATTGTAGAAGAAGCCTATCAGCTTGTGGTAAAGCAGGGATTGTATTATGTCTTTGCGAACTATAATTACAGCAGATTATCCCCAGAGGAATGGAGCTGGCTGAACCAGCAGGAACATATTGTGGATTACCTATATTCCTTATGGATGGGTAATGATATGGATTTAGCGGAGGAATTTGCTGAAATCATCCACAATGAATTGAATCTTGATATGGAGGT
>CAYQBE010000295.1:0-3517 GCA_964415625.1 uncultured Clostridium sp. | reverse complement strand
TTTACCGATGTTCTAAGTGCAGATATTTTTCTCTGGTAGCAAGTCCGCCCCGGATATGCCGTTCGGATTTGTTCGTGTCCAGCACCCTGCGGGTCTGCGCCGCAAGTGCAGGATTGATCTGAAGGAGCCGCTCGGTAACATCTTTATGTACCGTACTTTTACTGATTCCAAATTTCTTTGCCGTCTGCCGTACAGTGGAGTTGCTTTCTATGATATAATTGGCGATTTCTACGGCTCGTTCTTCAATATAATCTTTCAAGAAAATCCCCCTGCAAACCTTGTTTTTACAATGTATGAAAAACGGAGGAGGTTTATTACTCTATTCTGCCTTATCTAGCAGGGGAGTTCCGTGGAGGATTCTTATGCTATCCATGCGGGAATCCAACGCAGTACATAATTCTGCTTTATAATCCCTCTCCACAGTACCTCTATGCCTGAATTTTTGCAAATTCTGATATGCCCTTTGCGAAGCGGTCGAATTATTTTAGCTATGAAGGCAGTTCTACTGGATATAATTTATTGTATACACAGAAGGGGAAGTTGTGTTACGATAGGAAAGAGGTTATTGAGGGAAAGGAAGGATGAAATCATGCGGCGTATGGAATTGCCTGGATATGTACGCAGGGGAAAATGGATATGGATGAGTGCGGTTTTGCTGATCTGTGTTATGCTTTTGGGAGGGCGTGTATCGGCAGAGGAGGAGATTCGGAGCACAGGAATAAATAAGGACGGCCCGGTCTGGTATATCGCTCTGGGGGACAGCATCCCGAACGGATACTATGGGGCAGGGGAATCGGAGGTTACGAGTTACCCGATCCTCATTGCAGGCGATCTGCATAGTGTCAGTGGAAGAGACGTCTGGATCAGCCGTTTTACCAAAAACGGGCTGACGACAAAAAAGCTCAATTCGGCGATGCTTCTGGAGCCGGATGTTCAGCAGATGCTTTCGCAGGCGGAGCTGATCACACTGACGATCGGCTCCAATGACCTGATGAATGAGTTTAAAAAGGTGTCCAGGGAGATTTTGAACAATCAGACTCGTTTTTACACGGCGGATGAAGCTCTGGCAGCCCTGCAGGACGGGATTGCGGAAAATCCGCTTCTCCTGATGAACATTGCTTCGGCTATAAGCAGCTGGGATTACTCCTCGTTTGAGGATCAATGGGTGCTTGCCATGGACACGATCGCCTTATGCCGCAGAGAGGACGCGCAGATCGCGGTTACAACGATCTATAATCCGATGAAAGGGCGGGAGCTGCCCGGTACATTGAACGCGGTGGTAGAGAGTGTGATTTCTGGCATGAATGAGATCATATGGAAATATGCGGAAGAATACGGATATCATGTAGTCGATCTCTTTGATTCGGGAATTGAGGATCTGACCCAGTCTGACGGACTGCATCCCAATCAGGAAGGGCAGGATATGATCCGGATGCTGATGGAGAATGAACTGGATCTGAGCGAGTTCCGGGATCAGGAATCCGACGAGGAAGTTCTGAGAATGCAGAAGGAGCTGGAGGAGGCGGCTCAGAAGAAGGCGCAGGAGGCAGAACAGAAGCGGCAGCAGCAACGCAGGAGGAGGATCCTGATTGGAGTCGGGATCGGCGCAGCCGTATGCCTGGCACTTGCGGGGATCATCCTGCTGGTTAGAAGAAACCGGCGTAAGAAGGCTGTAACAGGAGAGGTGGGAGCGCAGAAAAAACCAGGATTGCCATAAGAATCTCACATGTAGGAAAAAGGCAGAAAAAAGAGCAGATTTTTGTGCGGGCTTTTGCTTGACAGAACAGAAGCAAAGTGATAACATACAGTTTCGATTGAGGAAAGAAGGTAATATGTGGAGGGTACATTCTAAAAGAAAGTAACTGGTTGGGTTCGTCTGTCCGCCTGGGCGGACGGCCTGGAGTATGATGCAGATGCAGCTTTTCAATGGAAGCGTAGGAGGGCATTATGGGAAGTGAAGATTACAGCAAGGCGTATCGATTGGGAAAAAAAGACTATCAGTCACGGATGCTCCGCGGCGTGAGGCCGACTTTGCAGGTTTTGGATGATTTTATGCCGGAGAAGGGCTCTTATTCGGAAATGCCCCTCGGGCTGGTACAGATTCCCGCGGACCAGATCGTGGGGACGAAAACCGCCGGAAGAAGCAACTCCTTTGCGGGAAATTTTATGCCGATCCTGCGTGAGACTACGGAGTTTGCTTCCAAATGGGCTTCTTTAAGCACCAGCCATGTGGAGGAAGGAATCCGGGAGCCGATCAAGGCATATGAATATATGAACAAGTTCTACGTGGAGGAAGGGAATAAGCGGGTCAGCGTTATGAAATATTTCGGCGTTGTGTCCATTCCGGGCAATGTCACGCGGATCATCCCGAAGCGCACGGAGGAAAAGGAAAATAAAATATATTATGAATTTCTGGATTTTTACCGGTGCGCGCCCATTAACTATATCTGGTTTTCCCAGGAGGGCAGCTTCGCGAAGCTGCAGGAGGCAGTCGGGAAAGAGCCGGAGGAGGAATGGACGAAGGATGAGCTGCTGAAATTCAGCTCCATATATTCCAGGTTTTCCGGGGAATACCAGGCGCAGGGCGGAAGCAAGCTGAGGATCACTGCAGGAGACGCGTTTCTGGCATTCATCACATTATATGGATACGAGGATATCGACGAGAAGACGACCAGCGAATTGAAGGAATTGATGACAAAGAGCTGGGAGGAATTTGAACTGCTCCAGGAGGAGCAGGTGGTGGACCTCAAGATGAAGCCCAATGAGGAAAAGAAGCCGCTCTTGAGCATCCTCCTGCCGCTGAGTACGCCGAAGCTCAAGATCGCGTTTATCTATGAAAAGACACCGGGAACCTCGGCGTGGGCCTATGCCCATGAGCTGGGACGGCTGCATCTGGAGCAGGCATTTTCGGACGAGGTGCAGACGGTCAGCTATGAGAATGCGACCCTGGAAAATATCGAAGTTCTGCTGGCGGAGGCCATTGATTCCGGCTGCAACCTGATCTTTACGACCACGCCGTCCTTCGTACAGGCAAGCGTAAAGGCGGCCATCGCCAATCCGGAGATCCGGATCCTGAACTGCTCCCTGAACACGTCTCATCGGTATATCCGTACATACTATTCACGGATGCATGAGGCAAAGTTTTTGATGGGGGCCATTGCCGGGGCGATGGCGGAAAACAACCGTATGACCTATATCGCGGATTATCCGATCTGCGGCTCCATTGCGAATATCAATGCGTTTGCCCTGGGAGCAAAGATGATCAACCCGCGGGCGGAGGTATTTCTGGAATGGTCCACATTGAAGGACGTGGACATTGATGAAAAGATCAGGAGCAACGGGTCTTCCTGTATATCCGGACGGGATATGGTGATCCCGGAAGACGCATCCCGGTTCTACGGACTCTACCACCAGGAAGGCGGCTGGATGCGGAATCTTGCCATGCCGCTGTGGCACTGGGGCAAGTTTTACGAAAGGCTGATCCGGACGATCATGGACGGAACCTGGAAATATGACG
>CAYQBE010000294.1:0-3521 GCA_964415625.1 uncultured Clostridium sp. | reverse complement strand
TGCTTAAAGGGTTTCCTGTCTTATCAAGAATATCTCCATATCTTCTTTTTGCTTCAATTTTACGCTCCTGTTCTGTCTTAAAATCAACATGCACATTATCTAAATATTTATCCAGTAAGTGTCCATACTTATTTTCAATCTCGTTTCTTTTATTATCTCTGTTCATAAATTAAATCCTCCCTGATCTTTAATATGGTTCTATTTCAACCTCTAATAATTTTTTGTAAATATAGTCCGGAATCTGTTCCTTATATTTTGCTGCCGTCATCAATATGTCGGCTTTTTTCATCATTTTATATTCCTCAAATGCTTCCTCTGGTGTATCCCAGCCAGATAATATAATTTGCTTCTCAGATCCAGTAAAAGTGATTTTACTGAAATATTTACCAGCCCTTCCACTATAATACACTCCCAGCGGTAGTACATTATCAGGTGTCTCGCCTTCCGCATAATGCTTTTTACTATTCGCAAGCATCGCATTCAATCTTTGTGGTAATATACAGCAAAAATCCGGATGATACATTCCAGAGCCATCACCAAATAAATCCTTATCCACCTGCATTGACTCATCACCGCATTCGTAGTAATGCTCCAGATACCACTTCACAAAAGTTTTCGGATGGTCAAGCCATTCCTGGCACATAGTAGATTTATCATAGCATTTTCTGATCCTATTATCCACTTTTGCGTCTTTACATCTTGTCTTTATCCCGTTATACACGTGATACGCTTGTATGCTTGCCCTATTTTCATACTCTATGTACTCCTGTTTAAGATCCAATTCCTGCCACGTTACTTTACCAGCTTTCAACTTCTTATAATCTTCGGGCGTAACTGTCAAAAGATTCTTATACCAGTTATTTGATTCATTTCCATCTTTGTGCCATATCTTAAATCTACCCTTATATTTAGCAAGAAATGCATCAGCAACTAAATCCTCCGGTGTTGTTTCTCTTCTCCACTTTGTTTCCCGTATAGAATAGATACGCTCTTCATTTTGCTTTTTCTTTTCTTCTAAAATCTGGTTGCACTCTTCTATTGGCGTGCCTATTCTAAACACTTGTTCTGTTTTTTCTTTCTTTTTATCTTGGCTTTTCGTTTTATATTTTGGTTTAATCGGCCAGCTTATAATTTCTCTTTCAATTTCAAAAACTGTATAATGGCACTTCCCCTCTTTATGTTCATAAAAAGTATTTTTATCCTTACGATTTAGATTGTTGACACATCTTCCGTAATTACTGATCCAGTAATTCTCTGCATCTTCTACACGCACAAACACTTCAAAAGCATTTTTCAGTTTATATTTAATTGGATGCTCCATTGGTTTGCATTTGTCTTTCGGTATTTCCTGCAATTCACCGTTTTCATCTAAAATGAATTGTATCTTTGTATCAGAATTTTCTGTATTTATTTCTTTCTCCATTTTTCAATTCTAAATTCCTTTCGATATGATAATAGACAGCATTCGTTTAATATCCGAATGCGAAAAAGGGAACCCGGAACCGGATTCCCTGACATATTTTTCTATTCAATTGTATATTTTTTTCCTAAATCATTGAATAAGCAAGATTCTCACTTGCCCTTCCTACTCCTATGTGTCGGCGCTTCAACCACAATCACATTTTCTGCCTGTTCCTTGCCCGTCTTCTTATTGATCCCTACTCCAAACTCAACTAAATATCCATGTTCTAAAATTCCGTCCTGGATCTGAGATACATGAACAAAATATGACTGTCCATCAACCCTTGACTTTATAAATCCAAAACCTCGTTCTTTATCGTACCTTATTACAACGCCCCACATTCTATCCTGATTCATACAATTATTCCTCGATTTTTTCAAAATTTTTCTCCCCTCTGATAAATTTATCAATGCTTTTTGATATATTGAACTTGATAACCCTTCTCTCTGGAAGCCGTATTTTCTGTCTATTGATTGAGTCAAAAGCGACTCTTCCTTTCCGTATTCTGGATAGAAATTTTCCGAATCCATCAATTCTGATATCTTCTCCATCTATCATACATTGAGCCATTTCATCAAGCATGGTATTGATAATCTTCTCAATATCCACTCTTCTGAGTCTCTCTTTACGTCCCTGTTTCCCTATGTTTACCTTTTTCCATACTCTGTCAATCAGTTCTGTTTTTAGAATCATTTTTCTTATCCTCCTTAGCTTCTAAAATCTTTTTTGTCTGTTTTACCGTCAGATCAAATTTCTTGCCGTATACAGGTACTTTGTCATTCCTATTTTTAAAAATTGCGTATCCGCTGACTTTTAACGGATGGTTCCTTGTACTGCACTTTTTTATGTAATACCCTTTCCTCTCAGCAAGTCTCTTGAGAAATGGCAGGACAGGGCTTTTATTTGCGGCTTCACGCCTCTTCTTTTTTACTTCATCCATAGTCATCGGACTAACAGCTTCTTTAAGCCATACAACTATCTCTTGAAGCATTTCATTCGAAATACGTTCAGAATCATTTCCCCACCATTTAATCCACTGTTCCCTCAAATATTTTATTGTAAATTGCGCTTTATGGCTTTTCTTGAACCAATAAGCCATGATCCATTTCTTTTCGTTGAAGAATGGAATGTTCTTTCTTACTGCCTTATTTGTTGTTCCCTTTGTTGCTTTGTTTTCTTTGTTGTCTGCCATTATGCTGACCTCCTGTTTTTATTTTTTATATCTTTGAATTACTTCTACAAGAGCATCCATATGGATACTTTAAAATCGTAGTTTCATTCTCCATGCCCATCGTATAGGTCTGTAACGCTCTGTACGGCTCATACAGACATTTTCCTACATTATGCAAGGAATTTTACATCTGTAAATTTAGGCATCAAAATAAGCCCCATAATCAATCATATAACGACTGGCTATGGGGCTTATTTTGATGTCCAAATATTCAATTGTCATACGTGCAAGTTTCTCCTTTCTCCGTATTTTTTGTTGGTCACTTTTTGGTCACTTTTGGTACAATATGTGTTAGAAATATAGTGTTTACAAGGTTTTTAAAATTACTGTGTGGGTTCAAGTCCCATCTTCCGCATCCCTTTAAAAGACAGGAAAGCCTTTAGAAATTGGAGGTTTTCCTTTTTTTATTGTGACCTGTTCTTAGAATATTGCAAATATATTTTAAAAAATAAAAGCGGAATACACCACTCCGCTTTTATCTCTTTCATCGTTATGCGATTTTTTCCTTCGCCAGCTCTGCCAGTGTCGCGAATCCTGCCTTGTCGCTGACTGCCAGCTCTGCAAGCATCTTCCTGTTCATATCCACATCCGCCAGCTTCAGGCCATGCATAAACTTGCTGTAGGACAGGCCATTCATTCTTGCCGCCGCGTTGATACGTGCGATCCAAAGCTGTCTCATCTGGCGCTTGCGCTGCTTTCTTCCTGCATAAGAGGATGCCAGAGCCCTCATAACGGACTGCTTAGCCACTCTGTACTGCTTGGAACGTGCTCCTCTGTATCCCTTTGCCAGCTTTAATACTCTGTTATGTTTCTTTCTTGCGTTCATTC
>CAYQBE010000293.1:0-3525 GCA_964415625.1 uncultured Clostridium sp. | reverse complement strand
CAACCTGGAGGTGGATTTCTTCGGCGGGGAGCCGCTCATGAACTGGAAGACGGTGAAGGAGCTGGTGGCCTACGGGAGAGAATTAGAGCAGCAGTACGACAAGCATTTCCGTTTTACGCTGACCACCAATGGGGTACTGCTTAATGACGAGGTACAGGAGTTTGTCAACCGGGAGATGGATAATGTGGTGCTGAGCCTGGACGGGCGGAAGGAGGTCAATGACCGGATGCGGCCCTTCCCCAATGGCAGCGGAAGCTATGACCTGATCGTTCCCAAGTTCCAGAGGCTGGCCGAGAGCCGGAATCAGGAAAAATACTACATCCGCGGTACATTTACCAGAGAGAACCTGGACTTTTCCAAAGATGTGATGCATTATGTGGATCTGGGCTTCCGGCAGATTTCCATTGAACCTGTGGTGGGTGAGGATACCGACCCATACGCCATTCAGGAGAGCGACCTGCCCAGGATCTTCGAGGAATATGACATTTTGGCGGATCAGATCATTGAGTATGAGCGAAAAGGGAAGGGATTCCAGTTCTTCCACTTTATGATCGATCTGGAGGGCGGCCCCTGCGTGGCAAAAAGGCTGTCCGGATGCGGTTCCGGCACGGAATATCTGGCGGTAACGCCCTGGGGGGATCTGTATCCCTGCCACCAGTTTGTGGGGGATGAGCAGTTCCTGATGGGAAATGTTGCGGACGGCATTACCCGGCCGGAGATTGCCGGGGAATTTCGCAGCTGCAGTGTGTATTCCAAGGAAAAATGTAGAAAATGCTTTGCGCGTTTTTACTGCAGCGGCGGCTGTATGGCAAATTCTTACAAATTCCATCATACCATCCACGACACCTATGACGTGAGCTGCGAGATGGAACGCAAGAGAGTGGAATGCGCCATTATGATCAAGGCCGCGCTGGCAGATCACGCAGAGGATGCATAAGAGAAAGTAGTAATATAGAAAGGAAAAAAAGTCATGAAAAAAAGTAAAGGCATTATCAGCCTGATCCTGATTGTAGTCCTGATCGGTCTGCTGGGATTTACGACCGCGGTCGGGTTCGGAAAAGGCGGTTCGGGTGCGGCGAGGAATATCAAGCTGGGCCTGGATCTGGAAGGCGGTGTCAGCATCACCTACCAGGTAAAGGGCGGCATACCCTCGGCGGAGGATATGGCAGACACCATCTATAAGCTGCAGCGCCGTGTGGAGCAGTATAGTACAGAGGCAACCGTATACCAGGAGGGGGATGATAGGATCAGCATCGAGATCCCCGGCGTGACCAATGCCAACGAGATCCTGGATGAACTGGGCCAGCCGGGTTCCCTGTATTTTATCGCGGAGACAGACAGCGAGGGAAAGGAAAACTATACCTATAAGGACGGCAAGTATGTTTTAAATAAGACCATTGAAGAAATGCAGAAAGAGGAAGGCTCTATCGTACTTACCGGTACGGATGTAAAAAGTGCTTCGGCAGAGGTGCACACAAATGAGCTGACCAATGCAAACCAGAATGTGGTTTCTCTGGAAATGACTCCGGAAGGGACTGAGAAGTTTGCGGAGGCTACCAAAAGGGCATTTGAAGCAGAGGAGAGCATCGGAATCTATTATGACGGTGAATTCATCAGCGTACCCAATGTCAATGCAGAGATCAAGAATGGACAGGCGATCATCGAAGGAAGCATGAGCATTGAGGAGGCGAAGAGAATTTCTTCTACGATCCGGATCGGCGGACTGAGCCTGGAACTGGAAGAACTGCGTTCAAATGTGGTAGGCGCACAGCTCGGTGAGGAAGCCATCAGCACCAGTCTGAAAGCCGGGGCCATCGGACTTGCCATTGTATTTATCTTCATGTGCGTGGCATATCTGCTTCCCGGATTTGCGTCCAGCCTTGCGCTGCTGATCTATACGGGACTGATCCTTGTCCTGTTAAATGCATTTGATATCACTCTGACTCTGCCGGGGATCGCAGGTATCATCCTGGGTATCGGTATGGCAGTGGATGCCAATGTTATCATCTTCGCCAGAGTCCGGGAGGAGCTGGCGGAAGGAAAGAGTGTGAAGCTCTCCTTAAATGCCGGATTCCAGAAGGCCATGTCCGCCATCCTGGACGGCAATATCACCACCCTGATCGCAGCCTTTGTCCTGCAGTGGCTGGGAAGCGGTACGGTAAAAGGCTTTGCGCAGACACTGGCAATGGGTATCGTGGTATCCATGTTCACGGCACTGGTGATCACCAGGATCATCATTTATTCCTTCTATGCAGTGGGAATCCGTGACAAGAAGTTCTACGGACATGCGAAGAAGGCGGAACAGACGACGGTCAATTTCCTGGGAAAGAGAAAGCTATTCTTCGGGATTTCCGTCCTGCTGATCGTAATTGGATTCGTATTTATGGGAATCAATGGCGCGCAGGGAAACGGCGTGATGAATTACAGCCTGGAATTTAAGGGCGGTACCTCTACAAGCGTGACCTTTGATAAGGAATATACATTAGAGGAGATCGACCAGGAGATTGTTCCTGTGATCGAAGACGTGACCGGAGATAATAACGTACAGGTACAGAAGGTGGAAGGCACCAATCAGGTGATCTTCAAGACCCAGACACTGGATCTGGACAAGCGTGAGGCATTTAATGACGCAATGACCAGTACGTTCCATGCGGATGAATCCCAGATCGCGACGGAAAATATCAGTGCCACCGTCAGCTCCGAGATGCGGCAGGATGCCATTGTGGCGGTGATCGTGGCTACGATCTGTATGCTGCTGTACATCTGGTTCCGGTTTAAGGATATCCGTTTTGCTACCAGTGCGGTGGCTGCGCTTCTCCACGACGTGCTGGTGGTGCTGGCATTCTACGTGGTAGCCAGGGTTTCCGTGGGAAATACCTTTATCGCTTGTATGCTGACCATTGTCGGATATTCCATCAATGCGACCATTGTCATCTTCGACCGGATCCGTGAAGAACTGCGCACGAAGAAGAAAAATGAGGGTCTGGATCAATTGGTGAACCGGTGTATCACCCGGACGCTGACGAGAAGTATCTACACCTCCCTGACCACCTTTGTTATGGTGCTGGTGCTGTTTATCATGGGTGTCAGCTCCATCAGGGAATTTGCCCTGCCGCTGATGGTAGGTATCGTATGCGGCGCCTATTCTTCCGTATGTATCACAGGTGCGCTGTGGTATATCATGAAGAGCCGTGAGGGGAAAAAGGCGGAAGCAGCGAAATAAATTCCGCATCAGCAGGTGTATGAGTGCGGGTGTATCTGTGAAGCTTATGAACAGAGGCAGATGTACTGACATAAAAAGGGACAGGCTGTCTCCTTCCGATCTTGAACAGGAGGGAGGCAGCTTTTCTATAGCTATACCCAAGGGCATCCCATTATGGCCATTCGGCTGTTTCATAAGGGATAGAATATGGAAAGCAGCTCCGCCGTCCCTCTAAATACAAAGAAAGAAAAGGATGTTATCATGGAAAAATGGTTTGTAACGATGAAAAAAGCAGATTTTAACGGGATTGCCGCAAAGTACCA
>CAYQBE010000292.1:0-3553 GCA_964415625.1 uncultured Clostridium sp. | reverse complement strand
AACGAAACGGAGGAAAGACCATGAACAGGAATAAAAAGGGCGTTATGCCGGAGATCACCAGGGAAGTATACAAGAATGTCAAGAAATGACCGCCAGCAGTTTGCCGGGTTCTGCAGGGAGAGCGTGCCGGGAGCAGACCTGGAAGAGGTTATGGCGGCGGTTGCGGCTGCAAGAGGAGTCGGAAAGAGGACATTGGACAATATCAGGGAATGTGTGGAACAGCTGTTCAGGAAGGATGAAGGCAATGAGTAAATCAGTATTGATCATCGACACGCCGGCAGATTGCAGGGATTGTATGATCAGGAGTCTGGGTGATGATTGCATGGCAACGGGAAGACATGTCAAAGAATACCGGGAAAATAAATGCAGGCCGGAATGGTGCCCGCTGGAAGAGGTGAAGGAGAGCAGTGTTAAGCGCTGCATTGCACATTTGGAGAGGCACGGGTATATTGCATTGGAATTTCACAGGGTCAGCGAAAAGGATGTGCAGAAAGCTATGAAATGTTCCTGTTCTGTATGTTTAGTGCAATAAAGGGCATGCTGCGTAAAACGAGAAAGGATAGGGGATATTATGCCAAGAGCAGAAACGAGATATTATTGTGATGTGTGTGGAAAATTTTATATGAAAAAGGAATTAGCGGCAGAATGTGAGAAATCACATTTGATTCCCGAAACAGTGAATGATGCCGATTACCTGATGGATGATAGAAAGAATCAGTACCCTGATTCTGTACTGGTGCATTTCAGGGGTGGCAAGTCTGCCAGATATTACAGAAAACATAAATAAGAATGGAAAAGTAGGAAAGAAATATGATAGATGCAGAGGAAACAAAGAGGACAAAAGCAAGCCAGCTCAGGTATAAAAAGCCAATAGTTAAGAATCTGAATCTGGATAGTATCAGGGAGGAACTGTGGGATATCCAAGGAGAATGCGAGAATGTGCATTGGTATTTTGATACAGACGAAGATACGCTTATCAATGCTTTGGATGGAGACGAGGAAGAAGCAGGAGAAGGCGTATTTGTGTATGGTTTCTGTTTCAAAGATCTCCGAAAAAATTATGGAAGTGCATACCCGGTCTATGTTCCAGACGGTGGTGTATGCAAATCATTTGTTAAAAGGAAAGCGGAAAAAGAAGATTATGAGTATGAAATGACACAGGAGTTTAAATGCGAATGCTGCAAAAAAACTCTGATTGGGAAAATATCGAATATTATAAAAAATTCAAAGTAGGAAGGAGCAGTGAATAGATGTATGGCTTTATAAGTGGAATATCAGATGTAGAAAATATAGTTTACTGCCCAAAGTGTGGGGAAGAGATTTGCACCTTTTTTCTGGGATGGTACAGCGGTATGTGAAAAATGCGGTTTCCATTTTGGCGTTGTGGAATGTGAAGAGGAGGATTCAGAAGAATGAGAACAAGAGAAATATTATTCCGTGGTAAACGTCTTGACAATGGGGTATGGGTTGAAGGGTATTTGTGGACGGGAAGCAATTTTACTTGTATAACGCCGCATAACATAGGGATCAGTTATGATGATGATTCAAAACGTGTGGTAGCGTTTGCCAATGAAGTGGATTCAAAGGCAGTATGCCAGTACATAGGCATGAATGATGAAAACGACAAAAAGATTTTTGAGGGAGATATCTGTATAATACGCAGTAGTTCTATCGATGAAGAAGATGGATATTTTGTTGTTAAATGGGATAATGAAGAATCAAGATTTTCCCTTGATGGAGATGGGATTACAGTTGACTTCGGTAGCTATTACACTCACGAGATTGAGGTTATCGGAAATATTTATGATAATCCTGAGTTGTTAAACTGACATCTGGAGGTTGATTTGCAAGAACTATGGATAAATTAAGTGATAAAGCAAGAATATATGCGAAGTCATATAAACAGACGCCTCTCGGCCGGGAAATCGAAGGAACGGCAGAATTGTTGCTGCAAATGGAGGAGAAGCTGACAGAATACGGGGAGACTATAGACAAACTGGCGGCCTATGTTGTTGGGAGTGTTAATCATTGTCCGATTAGTGATAAAACAATAATCCGTCCCGGATGTGTAGGCCTCCGTAAGCCTGGGTGTAAAGAGTGTATGCTGGAGCACATGGAGGATTTTAAGGCCCCGCCCAGAATAACCTATGTCAAAATATCTACAAGGTAGTTGAGTCCTGGAAGTACGGAGCCGTGATATGAATAAAAAGGGGAGTGGTTGCATTGGACAAAGATAAAGCAAGGACAGTGGTAGTGAAAGAAGAGAACGAGAAAAAGAAAGAATACCTGAAAAGCTATCTCCGGCATGTCCGCAGGATTCACCGCATCAATGAAGAAATCCGGGAGATACGTTCCATGAGGGCGTCCATATCATTGAACAATGACGGCATGCCCCATGGTTCCGGCCAGGAAGATCTGTCAGGATATGCCGCGGATCTGGATGCCATGGAACGGGATCTGATACAGGAACGATATCACCGGATCCGGACATACCAGGATATAGCTGCCAGGATCAAGGGGCTGTCCAGCGAAAACGAGAAGGATGTTCTGTTCTATCGCTATATAAAGGGGCTTGACTGGTGGGAGATCGCGGAGAAGATGCGGTATTCCGAGCGATGGATACATAAAATACACGGAAAAGCATTGGCGCATTTGGCTCTTCCGAAAGAAATAAAAGAGTTCATAGAAGTTCAGTAACATCTGTGATATTATGGTAGCATCGAAAAGCAAGGGAAGAGGGAACTTCCGGAGCTGGCCGATCAAACCGAACCCTCATGTTATGAAAGGCGTTCTGCACAAAGATGCAGGGCGCTTTTTGTTGCTAGAAAATTCACGGAACTGAGAGGTGGTGACGTGGGCGATGTAAAAGATCAGATTAAGAATGATTACGTGTCCGGCATCATGCCGAAGGAGCTGGCGGAAAAATACGATGTCAGTCTAAATACAATTAAGCCCTGGATCAAGCGTTATGGCTGATCCAGTTTGAAAAATAAGCAGGGTGCACATTCTATATAAGTGGTACCATAAGAGATGTTTGATTATTGCCTGACCGCAGCAAGGGTACTCATAGCTGGACTTTTCATCCGGTGAACTCCTACCTTGCAGCGGTTTTTGTTTAGAAAGCGAGGTGAGCCCTCAATGACAGAAAAACAGAAAATATTCGCCGATGAATACCTCATAGACTTAAACGCCACAAGGGCTTACCTTGTTGCTTATCCAAGAGTCAAAAACGAAAACACCGCCGCCGTAAACGGCAGCAAATTGCTAAGAAATACTAAGGTTGCATCTTACATCCAGCAGCGCATGCAGGAACGTCAGCAGCGGACAGAGGTCACCCAGGACCAGGTCATCCAGGAGCTGGCCGCGATCGCCTTCGCCCGGGTGACGGATTACGTGGAGGTAAAAAGCAACGGTGCTTCTTCCATGGTGCTGATAAAATCCACAGACTCATTATCCGAGGAACAGCGCCGGGCAATAGCCGGCATCAAGGAAGGGGCAAACGGCATCGAGATCAAGCTGAATGATAAAGAAAAAGCACTGGAGCTCCTGGGGC
>CAYQBE010000291.1:0-3604 GCA_964415625.1 uncultured Clostridium sp. | reverse complement strand
CGTCCTTGGACATGATCTTCTGAGCCTCTGTGGAAGCCAGGTCTACTGTTGTCTGAGCCGGAACGCCGACTTCGATGATCACTTCTGCTTCTTTCTCATCAACCTTGCCTTCTGTTCCGTTTACATAGAATTCGTTGCCAACTACTGCAACCTTCTTGTCAACGCCATTGCAAAGCTCGATCATCTTGTCGATGAATCCCTGTCCACGCTGCTGGATATTCAGTGCGGTTGCATCCTGGTTCACTTCACCGATACGAACCTGCGCGTCGGTTGTTGCAGCCTTGATCTTTTCCTCGATCACCGGGAAGATATTCTCTGCTGCTACAGCGCCAGCTGCTACGTTGTCGGTTGCTACCGTTGCATATACAGAACCTTCCGGAGCCTCATCAACGCCGGTATCGAAACATACAACCGGGATGCCGGCTTCCAGAGCCTTTGCAAGTGAATCCACTACAGACTTTGTATCACATGCTGCCAAAGCGATTCCGTCGGGTTTCTTCTCAATTGCACTGTCCAGCATCTGAACCTGGTCAGCGATATCGGACTCATTCGCCGGTCCGTTTGCTTCTACTTCCACGCCCAGTTCTGCTTTAGCCTGCTCAACGCCCTGGATGGCTGCCTGCCAATATGTAGACTGGAAACTCTTAACGATCATCTGGAAGGAATATCCTTTGCTTCCGCCTTCGGAGCTTCCTGCGTCCGCGTCACCGGCATCCCCGGTATCTTCCGTAGCAGCGCCGCTGTCTGCGTTTCCGCTGTCACCACTGTCATTTCCGCCGCTGCCGCATGCCGCCATGGAGATCACCATTGCTGCGCTGAGTAAAATAGCTAAAACCTTCTTTTTCATTTTTTTTCCTCCTTTTAATGAGATTTTTTTATATATGAAGTTCTTTCTCGAACAACATATTCTTCCTGTTTTAAAACAGACTCTTTTTCGATTACCGCAAAACTATAGTTTTGATTGTTTCTCAGTCTTTTTTCTTCTTCAATACATCTACCAATACTGCCGCAATCAGCACGATACCGGTAAATATCTGCTGCCAGTTCGCCTGCAGGCCGATAAACGGAAGTCCGACCTTCATCAGGCAGATGACGATCACTCCGAGGAACGAACCCAGGATCGTCCCGACACCGCCGGATGCAGATACACCACCTACGATCGCTCCGCCAATAGCATCCAGCTCAAAGCCGGCGCCGGCGCCCGGATAGATCGTTGCATAAGTCGCAGCGTATGCAATCCCTGCCATGCCTGCAAATAATCCGGAGATCACGTATGCCAGTACATGATAGAACTTGATGTTTACACCTGCAAGTCTCGTTGCCTCTTTATTACTTCCGATGGCGATCGTATAACGTCCGACTCTTGTATGATCCAGTATAAAGGACATGATCGCTACCAGAATGATCATAAACACGATTCCGATCGGAATGACCGTTCCCTCTGCGGTGATAAACTTAAAGATCTTTCTAAATCCGCCTTCCGCAGAGATCGCTGACGGCCAGGAAACTCCGAAGCCGCCGCAGAGAGCAGGTCCGAGACCACGCGTGATCATACAGGTACAAAGTGTTGCCAGAAACGGCGGCAGATCCATTATTGCAACCAGCACACCATTAAATAATCCGATCAGCAATCCGACTCCAATACATACGAGAATGCCAACCCCAACAGGCATCCCCTTCTGCACGATCAGAAATCCTCCGATCAATGCATAGGAAACAAGTCCGGTACCTATGGAAAGGTCTACACCGCCTGTGATCAGCGGGAAGGTAACTCCCAATGCCATCAGCGTGATATAGTAGGTATTATCCAAAACACTCACCAGGGTCGGATAAGTCCTGAACGTAGGGCTGAGAATACTGAACAGGACGATCATCGCAACGATGATTGCCAATACCATGGCCTCTCGCCCCTTTAATTTACCAAAAGCTTTCTTGTTTGCCATTCTCCCGCCCTCCTCTATTCAATCTCTCTTGTTGCAAGATTCATAATTGTTTCCTGTTTCGCTTCGGAAATGTCCAGCTCACCTGTTTTCTTTCCTTCGCACATTACCACGATCCGGTCGCTCATACGCAGGATCTCTGTCATTTCCGAAGAGATCATGATAATGGATTTGCCTTCTGCTACCAGCTTATTCATCAGCTTGTAGATCTCGTTCTTCGCTCCGACGTCGATTCCTCTCGTAGGTTCATCGAAAATGAGGATATCACTGTTTCGTGCCAGCCATTTTGCGATAACGACCTTCTGCTGGTTACCGCCGGAGAGGTTTACCACCAGTTCGTCCACACCCGGGGTCTTGGTTGCAAGCGCTTCTACATACTGGTTGGCAACATCGGTCTCTTTCTTCTTATCAATAAAGATCCCATTCATGAAATCCTTCATGGAAGCCATTGTTGTATTTTCCGCAATGGTTTTCTGCACAACGATACCATACCGCTTTCTGTCCTCGGACAGATATCCAATCCCGCAGTTAACCGCGTCCTGCGGATTGTTGATGGTGACCTTCTGCCCGTTGATATAGATATCTCCGCTTTCCTTCGGATCCGCTCCGAACAGGGCTCTCGCCGTCTCGGTACGTCCCGCGCCCATCAAGCCTGAAAATCCAAGGATCTCACCCTTGCGCAGTTCAAAGCTGACGTCCTGTACCATCCTGCCTGCATTCAGGTGTTCTACCTTTAATACGACCGGCGCATCCTTCGGAACCGCGCTTTCGGTCTTCGGATCCTCATAAATGACACGGCCTACCATCATGTTGATGATATCTTCCTTCGTACACTTTTCTGTGATCAAGGTTCCTACATAGGTACCGTCACGCATAACTGTTACACGGTCTGTGATCACCTTGATCTCATCCATACGGTGGGAGATATAGACCATGGCAATGTCTTTTTTCTTCAGGTCACGGATGATCTTGAACATCTCTTCGATCTCAGACTCCGTGAGGGCTGCGGACGGCTCGTCAAAGATGATGACCTTGGCGTCAAAGGAAACGGCCTTGGCGATCTCGCACATCTGCTGTTTTCCTACCGTCAGGTTGGACATGGTCTCTGTCGGATCGATATGCACGTTCAGTCTTTCAAAAAGCTTCGCCGCTTCTTCATTCATCTTTTTGTCATCAATCCGGATGCCCTTTTTGAACTCTCTGCCGATGAACAGGTTCTGCGCAACGGTCAGATGGCCGAGCATGTTCAATTCCTGATGCACGATT
The DNA here is from genome assembly GCA_964415625.1 of uncultured Clostridium sp. Taxonomy (GTDB): domain Bacteria; phylum Bacillota; class Clostridia; order Lachnospirales; family Lachnospiraceae; genus Schaedlerella. The sequence continues at coordinate 398 of CAYQBE010000291.1, read as the reverse complement.
ACGATACCCGCGTCCTGCGCTTCTCTTGTATTTTTAAATTCGACTTCTTTTCCTTCATATGTGATCGTACCGGAATCCTTTTTATAGATTCCCGTCAATACCTTCATCAGAGTGGACTTTCCCGCGCCATTTTCACCCATGAGCGCGAGGACTTCTCCCTTTCTCACCTCTAAATCAACATGATCCAGTGCATGAACACCAGGGAAAGACTTGTCAATACCCTTCATTGTCAAAATAATTTCGCCCATTTTCTCACCTCTCCTTTCTTTGATACTATCACTAATTCTTTCTGCGTCTTGCGGAAACATCGGCATAAACCGCCGCAATAACGATCAAACCGGTGATAATATACTGATATTCCTTTGTAAATCCCAGAGCAAGAATACCTTGCTGTAAAA
>CAYQBE010000290.1:0-3619 GCA_964415625.1 uncultured Clostridium sp. | reverse complement strand
CCGTACTGGGTGATCATCTCCCGGGCAATCTTCGTTGCCTTCTCAATATCATTGGATGCCCCGGTAGTGATCGTCTCAAACACGATCTCCTCCGCCGCGCGGCCTGCCAGCAGCCCCACCAGCATAGCCTCCAGTTCCTTCTTGGTATTCAGGAACTTCTCTTCCTCCGGCGTCTGCATCACGTAACCCAAAGCCCCCATGGTCCTGGGCACGATGGTGATCTTCTGCACCGGCTCCGCATCTTTCTGCAGGGCGCTGACCAGCGCATGGCCTACCTCATGGTAAGACACGATCCGGCGCTCCTCCTCGCTCATGATGCGGTCCTTCTTCTCTTTTCCGACCAGCACCACTTCCACGGCATCAAACAAATCCTTCTGGCTGACCACCTGCCTGCCGTTCTTCACGGCATTGATGGCCGCCTCGTTGATCATATTTGCAAGATCGGAGCCCACGGCACCGGAGGTTGCCAGCGCGATGGCCTCCAGATCCACCGTCTCATCCATCTTCACATCCTTGGAATGTACCTTCAATGTATCTACACGGCCCTTTAAGTCCGGCTTATCCACGATGATCCTCCGGTCAAAGCGCCCCGGCCTCAGAAGTGCCGGATCCAGGATCTCCGGACGGTTCGTCGCCGCTAGGAGCAGCAGTCCCTTGTTCGTATCAAATCCGTCCATCTCCGCGAGGAGCTGGTTCAATGTCTGCTCCCGCTCGTCATTGCCGCCTCCCATGGCGGTGTCACGGCTCTTCCCGATGGCATCCACCTCATCGATAAAGACGATGCACGGCGCCATCTGCTGGGCCTGCTTGAACAGATCCCGGACACGGGACGCGCCCACGCCCACATACATCTCCACAAACGCGGAACCGGACAGGGAGAAAAACGGCACCTTGGCTTCTCCTGCCACTGCCTTTGCAAGCAAGGTCTTACCGGTCCCCGGAGGCCCCACCAGCAGGGCGCCCTTGGGCAGCTTCGCTCCGATGCCCGTATATTTTCCCGGGTTATGGAGAAAATCCACGACCTCCTGCAGGGACTCCTTGGCCTCGTCCTGGCCTGCCACGTCCTGGAATGTGACTCCGGTCTCCTTCTCCACATAGACCTTGGCGTTGCTCTTGCCGATCCCCATCATGCCGCCGCCCTTGGTCATGTTGCGCATCACAAAACTGAATAAGACTCCCAGCAGCAGAAGCGGCAGTATCACGGTGATAAAGATCTCCATCATCATCACCGACGCCGTATCCGGGATCGTCTGTCCGTACTCTACACCAGCCTCATACAGCCTGTCTGACAGCTTATCATCCTGTACGGCCCCGGTAAAATAGTCCGGTGCCCGTTCCTGATCGTCCCGCTGTCCGGTGGCTTCCTCCATCTGGTTCAGAAGATTGTCCCGCATATCCTGGAACTGGTCTTCTACCTGATCCTCCGCGTCTTCCCCTTCTTTCTTCTCTTCTTCCTTTTCCACGCCTTCCTTTAACGTAATGTAGATGCGGGAGGATTCCAGCGTAACCTTGTCTACCTTCCCTTCATCTACCAGCCTTAAAAATTTATCATAACTGATCTCTTCCGGATCTCTGTCCTGCATCAGTGAATAAAGTCCCATTACAACAAAAAGGGTCAGCAATGTCGTGAAAAGAATCACGCCCCATCCCTGCCGATTGTTTCTGGGATTATTCTTATTGTTCTTGTTATCCATCCTGCTCCTCCTAAATTATTACTGTTCGCTCCCTGACCGGGTGTTCACAGTAACGGCACCATGTGAACAGCAACGTTATATGTCACGCCCCGACCAATCACCACGCTGATTGGTCGGAGGATGCACATAAAAGCTGCTATTCAGGCCACCCATTGCCGAAGGCAATTTTAAATGGTGGCCTGAGTTACAGGGCACACCTGGTCAAGGTGTGACATGTAACTCAGCAACCATAAAATCCACTGCCACTTCTATATTATAAGTACAGGTTCGGTATAAATCAACTAAAAGATTATGAAAATATTGTAAAAACACAGGTTTTTGTTGTATACTAAGAAATGTATTGCAATTTTGTAACTGTAAAAAGGATTGAGGAAAATATAATGAAAACAGGATTTGATAACGAAAAGTACCTGCGCACACAGTCGGAACATATCCGGCAGCGCATCGAGCAGTTCGACCACAAGCTGTACCTGGAATTCGGCGGAAAGCTGTTTGATGATTACCACGCTTCCCGCGTGCTTCCGGGATTTGCGCCGGATTCCAAGCTGCATATGCTCAAACAGCTCAGCAGCCAGGCGGAGCTGATCATCGTCATCAGCGCAAAAGACATTGAAAAAAATAAAATACGCGGAGATTTGGGCATCACTTATGACTCCGACGTTCTGCGTCTGATCGACTCCTTTCATGAACACGGCCTCTATGTGGGCAGCGTAGCCATCACACAGTACTCCGGGCAGGACAGCGCGCTTCTCTTCCGGAGACGGCTGGAGAATCTGGGCATCCGTGTCTACCTCCACTACCATATCCCGGGATATCCTTCCAACATTCCGCTGATCGTCAGCGAAGACGGCTTCGGGAAAAATGAATATATCCAGACCACCCGTCCTCTCGTCATCGTTACAGCCCCCGGACCGGGAAGCGGAAAGATGGCCACCTGTCTTTCACAGCTATATCATGAACACAAACGCGGGATTCATGCAGGCTATGCCAAATTTGAAACATTTCCCATCTGGAACATCCCGCTGAAGCATCCGGTGAATCTTGCCTATGAGGCGGCCACCGCGGACCTGAACGATGTCAACATGATCGATCCGTTCCATCTGGAGGCTTATGGGGAGACGACGGTAAACTACAACCGGGATGTGGAGATTTTCCCGGTACTCAATACCATTTTCGAAAAAATTTACGGAAAAAGCCCTTACAAATCCCCTACTGATATGGGTGTCAACATGGCTGGAAACTGTATCTCCGACGACCAGGTCTGCCGGGATGCCTCCTGCCAGGAGATCCTCCGGCGTTATTATTCGTCCCTGAATTCCCTGTTAAAGGGGAACTGCAGGGAGGAGGAGACGCAGAAGCTGGAGCTTCTGATGAATCAGGCCGGCATCACCACCGCGGACCGGAAGGTGGTCGCTGCCGCACTGGTGCGCGCGGAACAGACCGGCGCTCCCGCGGCCGCGCTGGAACTGCCGGACGGACGGATGATCACCGGAAAGACCAGCAGTCTTCTGGGCGCGTCCGCAGCCTTGCTCCTGAATGCCATTAAGGAGCTGGCAGGGCAGCCTCACGATCTGGACATCCTTTCTCCGGAGTCCATCGAGCCGATCCAGAAGCTGAAGGTGGATTATCTGAAGAGCAAGAATCCGCGCCTCCATACGGACGAAGTCCTGATCGCCCTCTCCGCAAGCGCAGCCGCCAGCCAGGACGCCCGTCTGGCCCTGGAGCAGCTGCCCGCGCTGAAAGGCTGTCAGGCCCATACATCTGTTATGCTGTCCGACGTGGATATCAAAATCTTTAAAAAGCTCGGAGTCCAGCTCACCTGCGAGGCCGTGTATGAGGCGGGATCGCGGTATCATTAGTATACTGAGCGCCAGATAAATCTGTCGCACAGTATAATATGATGTACACAGCCGCATGAGGAATTA
>CAYQBE010000289.1:0-3659 GCA_964415625.1 uncultured Clostridium sp. | reverse complement strand
AATGGCAAATTATGCAGAAATGTGGAAAGACTTAGGGATGGATCTGGAGGCGCACGACGCGCTCTGTGCGGTGCTCCCCACGGCATTCGGCGACGTATACCTTTCACAGGAGAACCGTCCGGAGGGCATGGGCTTCTGGGATATGGTGGTGGCGGACATCCACGGCATCCGCCCGGCGGAGCTGATCGAGGCGCAGAAAAAGGGGCAGAAGGTATTCGGTACGTTCTGCGTCTATGTGCCGGATGAGGTGGTGATCGCGGCGGACGGTATCGTGACCGGGCTGTGCGGCGGCTCCCAGTTCTGGGTTCCGGGCGGGGAGAAGGTTCTGCCGAAAAGCGTCTGTCCGCTGATCAAGGCATCCGTGGGGGCACGTCTGGAACGGACCTGCCCGTTTTTCCGGATCGCGGACATGTATGTAGGCGAGACCACCTGCGACGGCAAGAAAAAAGCCTGGGAAATTCTGGGTCAGGACGTTCCCATGCACATCATGGACATGCCCCAGATGAAGCGTCCCCAGGATGTGAAAAAGTGGGAAGGCGAGATCAAAGAATTTGCCCATATAGTAGAGGAATTTACCGGAAATGAGATCACACCGGAGAAGTTAGGCGAGGCCATCCACATCATCAATGAAAAGAGAAAAGCACTGGCCCGCCTGTACGAGGCGAGAAAAGCAAAGAACATCCCGATCAGCGGAAGAGACGCCCTGCTGGTGATGCAGATCGCGTTCTTCGACGATCCTGTCCGTTGCGCACAGATGACCAATAAGCTGGCGGACGAGCTGGAGCAGCGGATTGCCGACGGCGTATCCGTATTCCCGGCAGGCACCAAGCGGATCATGATCTCCGGAACCCCGATGGCGATCCCGAACTGGAAGCTGCACCACATCATCGAGACCAGCGGCGCCGCGGTGGTATGCGAGGAGACCTGCACCGGCACACGTTATTTTGAAAATCTGGTCGATGAGACAAAGACGACTCTGGAAGAGCAGTACGCGGCCATCGCCGAGCGGTATATGGGAGTCAACTGCGCATGCTTCACGCCGAATACCGGCCGGGTGGACGACATCCTGCGCCTGGCAAAGGAATACGATGTGGACGGTGTTATCGACGTGAATCTGAAGTTCTGCTGTCTTTATGACACGGAAGGCTACACGGTGGAAAAGGCATTGAAGGACGCAGGCATTCCGGTTCTGGGAATCGAGACAGACTATACGGACGCGGACGCGGAACAGCTCCGCACCAGGATTCAGGCATTTGTGGAGATGCTGGGATAAGATGGAAGAAGAAACCAGAATCAATTATTATATCCTGTTTGAAAATTATACACAGGGGATGCTGCTTCAGGAACTTTTGCGGGAAGAACACATTTCTTCCCGCATTTCGCCTGCGCCCCGCTCCATCCAGGGAGAACTCGGCTGCGGCATGTCCCTGCTGATCCAGCCGGAGGACATCGACCAGGTGCGGGCATGTATCGAGAAACATCATGCCGAGTACCACGACATCGCCGCCCTCCCCTGCCAGATCAACCCCCGGAGGAATCGGTTTTGCTGACGACAGGTGAATCACTTCTCCCTGTTGGGAAATATGCACACTCGATCGACAAATTGAAAGACTGCTGCATGAAAAAACCTGGGCAGAAAAATAAAAAATTATTTATTTTTTCAAAAAAATCGCATATACTGATTACACAGATAATTATATCTGTGCAGCGGTTAGATTGTCCAAATAAAACAATTGATTTCAGAACTGTGGGTGGGTATCCATCCGCAGTTTTGCATTGTGGGAGGTTTTATGAACTGTGAACCACGAGCTTTAGGATACTTCACCTACCTTATTATACAACAGCTTCAATGACAATACGAAAAATTTGTTTTATGCTCCTATTTAGGCGTCTGCCATAATGTGCAGATGCTTGAACAGGAGCATTTTTTTACAAAATTCAGGGAAAGGAGCAAACCGAGATGACAAGGGGAAAAATTTTATTTATCGACAGGAATGAGATTTTATATGAAAGTCTGGAATTTAACGGAGACATGTACACCAACATGGAAAGCGGCAACGGCGGGCGGGTTATTCAGGAATACTATGATGGAGGAATCAATACGGAAGATGAGTACAGAAAATTTGTCGCCTGGTTTGATTCGGAATATTTCGGATATGCCGAGTATTATGGAGAAATCCTTGTTGAATCAGAGCGGAAGCTGGATGCGTCAGGAATCGATATCAGAAAGAATACGACAGATTACCTGTATATTTTTAACAGATCGGGAAAAGAAATACAATTGATCACGGAAGCGGAAGAGAGGCCGATACCGGATCAATGTCTATGCATTGCAGATTTTAATTCTTTTTATAAAATGCTTTACCCGGAGGATATCCGTCCCAAGGGGATTCCCTTTCAGGGTGGACAGGCTAAAAACAATCTGAAATATAAGCAGATCATCATTGTACGAAAAGATCTGCAATTATCCCCGGGAAAACTGGCGGCGCAGTGCAGCCATGCTTCGATGGCATTTTTGGCAACGCAGATCCGTGGGGAAGCAAAATACCAGATGGAATGTTATACTGCGGTACTTTCCTTCGGAAGAGAAATTTATGAAAACTGGATCAATGATGAGTTTACAAAGTGTATTTTAGAAGCGGGGAATAAAGCACAGCTTTTAAAGGCAAAGCGAATGGCAGAAGATTCGGGTATGGAAGAGGGGATAGATTTCTTCCTGATCTGGGATCACTGCCATACGGAACTGAAACCGGAAGAGATTGGCTCCGACGGTATCGGCAGAACACTGACATGTATCGGCTTTCGTCCGATGGCAGCAAATAAAATTGACGGTATCGGCAGAAAATATCAATTGTACGTATAAAAGGTTCGGCTGCCGTATTTGCTGCATTCGGTTGCTGGCTCTGGCTGTTTTTAAAATAAAAATCCGCTTGTCCGCGAACAGATTCTCTGCTATAGTTACAGTATCATACCGTGCGGAAGGGACAGAAGGAGGGAGCCCCATGGGAAGTTATTTGAATCCGGGAAATGAAAAGTTTGCGCAATGCATCAATTCGGAAATATATATAGACAAATCCGGCCTGATTCGATACTGCAGCAGGGTGATGAATTCCCTGCAAAAATACATCAGTATGAGCAGGCCGCGCAGATTCGGAAAGTCTGTAACCGCGGATATGCTGGTGGCATATTACAGCCGGGGATGCGATTCAGCGGAGCTGTTCGCAGGCCTTGAGATCGCGGGGGACGTGCATTATACAGAAAACATGAACCGATATAATGTGTTGTTTTTAAATATGCAGGAGTTCCTGAGCCAAAGCAGCAGTATGCCTGAAATGCTGCAGCTCTTGAAAAAAACATTGCTATGGGATCTGCTTGACGGTTACACAGATCTGAGATATTTTGATGAAACGAATCTAACCAGGACAATGCAGGATATATTTAACCAGACAAAAATCCCGTTTGTTATTATTATCGACGAGTGGGACTGTATTTTCCGGGAGTACAGGACGGAGGAGGAAGCCCAGAAGCTTTACCTGGATTTCCTGCGGGACATGCTCAAGGACAAGGGATATATCGCGCTGTGCTATATGACCGGCATCCTTCCGATCAAAAAATACGGAACCCACAGCGCCCTGAATATGTTTGACGAATTTTCCATG
>CAYQBE010000288.1:0-3716 GCA_964415625.1 uncultured Clostridium sp. | reverse complement strand
GTATGTAACGGATCTTTTTCACCTCATAGTGCAGGTTGTGGAGCACATGGCACTGGTCGGAGCGCATTTCAAAGTAATCGATGTAATAAACCGGATGGGAGTGAAATGTATTTTCCTGATATTCGTATGCTTCCAGGATAAAATCCTGCAATTCCTTTTCCAGCCGGATGATATCGTCCCACAGATTGCCGGAGGGAGCCGCACTGTCCAAAACCTCCTCCTGGGATAAATACCCCGCGAACCGCCGCAAAATCTGTTGCAGCCGTTCCTCCGTATAGCGCATATTTTCTATGATGTCCCGCTCATTCCTGCCGTTATTCTGGAACAGGTTCAGGATCAATGCGATCACCACTCCGATCAGCACCAGCAGGAATTCATTTTTTATCACCTCGATAGTGAAAACATGTCCGGTCAGCAGATGGGCGCCGATCACGGAATTGACCGATATGGTAGCCCGCCAGCCCATGACCTCCGCGAACAGGACGACACAGAAAATAAAGACCCCGTATCCGATCCACATGCTCCTGATATGCGTAAAGGCAGCCCAGGCCAGCAGGATCGTCACGGCAAAGGTGACCAGGCGGAATGCCGACAGCCTGACGGTCTCCCACTTGGTGGTCAGAAGCGTCAGCAGTGTGATGGTTCCCGCGGAAATGGCGTACTCCAGCCCAAGCAGCTGGGCGATATAGATCGCCGCGCTGCTGCCCACCGCAATCTTGACTGCCAAGAGCAGCATTTTCCTCTTCTTCGCCAGTTCCTTCTTAATCCATTCCAAATTTGGACTCGATCCCATACTTATTCATTTTCCTCCACAGTGTGGTTGTGCTGATCCCAAGCTCCTCCGCCGCCAGCTTCCGGTTCCCCCGGTGCTTTTTCAAAAGCTCGCTGATCTTCACCGCCTCTTCCGTCTTGTACACCACCAGTTTTTCCTCTCCGCCCACTTCCCCCACATAGGGGTACAGCTCCCCGAACAGCTTTCGGATCGTGCCCTCGGCGATACTCCGCTTTTTCGCCGTCAGCACCAGCCGTTCCAGAAATGCTTTGAGCTGCAGCTTGTTCCCCTGCCAGGAGAACTGCGCAAGCTGCGCGTACCCGCCCTCGGTGATGACCAGGTACTTGTTGTATTTCCTGCAAAATTCTTTGAAATATCTGTCGATATAATACTTCAGATCCTCGCTCCGTCTGTTCAGCGGCGGGATCTCCAGGGTCAGCCCGTGGAGCACATAATACAGGCTTTCCTGGAACTGCCCCTTGTTCACGCCGTGCCGCAGATTTTTCTGGGCCGCCGCAATGATCCGCACATCAATATTTTCCATGGGCAGCGCGTCGGTGCGGTTCACCGCCCCGTCCAAAATGACCCGGAGCAGCTGATACTGGGCCTGAACCGTCAGCTTCTCGATATCCTTGATCAGAAGCGTGCCGTGGTTAGCCCGGATCACCGCCCCTTTTTCCCGGGGATGGGTTCCCAGTGTGCCGTTCCTGCTGCCGAAAAGGAGCTCCATCTGCTTCTCTTCCTCCAGGCCGCTGATGTTCACGCTCACAAACGGGCCTCCCCTGCGGATGCTATTATTGTGGATCGCCTCGGAGATCTGGTAATACTCCGTCCCCGTCTCCCCGTAGATCAGCACCGGGCTGTCCGACAGCGAATATTCCCTGGCCGTCTCCAGCACCCTCCGCATGGTTTCATTTTCCGTATGGATATTGGAAAAATGCGTCTCCGCCGTAAATCCGTGGAGCAGCATGTCATTGGCCTGCTTCCGGTCCCTGCGCACGATCTCGGTGATGGCATGGAGGGACAGGATCGCCCCTGTGATCTGGCTGTCAAACTGGATCGGCGCCGCCAGAAACATCCAGTTCCGGCCCCTCACCTCTATGGAAGAGGAACAGTTTTCCCTGGCTCCGGTCAGAATGTCGTCCACGATCCATCTGTCGATCTGGGGAAACATGTCATAGAGCAGTTCCCCTTTTACGTCTTCCATATTTTTGCCGAGCAGGTTTTCGATCAGCCGGTTGATGGCGATGATCCTGCCTGCGGAATTGATCTTGATGATCCCGTTAAAGGAGGTGTCCAGCACCGTTTCAAACTGGGCTGCGTTCCGCTTTTCGTTCTCCACCGCGTAGGCCATATTTTTCGCACGTTCCATGGCGTCCCCGATGGATTCCCCAGTGGCCTTGAACTTGATGGACAGGCAGCCGATCTTTTCCGCCTCCCGGTTCACCGTGTCTCCGCCGATCACGCAGTCCACGCCGTCCTTCTTCATGCCGTGAAGGAGATCCGGCACCTCCTCGATCCGTTCCACATAGGCGGTCCGCAGCCGGACGTCAAACAATTCCTCCATGTGGGACAGGTCGCAGAGCATATTTTCAAACGCGATCAGACCGATGACCGGGCGCTCCTTGTGGGAGAGCCTTTTTGCGCGCTGCAGGAGCAGGCCGATCTCCTGGGCGTGGAAACGCATTTCCACCACCGGGATGTTGGTGTATTCCTTGATGAGCTGCGCCTGATAGCCCCGGGCAATGATGATATCCGCCCCCTGCTCCGCGGCGATCCTGGCTTCGTTTACGGCATTTTCGCTTTCAATGACCTTTACGTAGTCGATTTCATAATGATATTTCTGGATCACCTTCCGTGCCGTCTCCGCCATATCCTCATATGGCAGCAAAATCGCAATTTTGGTCATGGTCTGATCTCCTGTTTTTCAATCTGTTTTTCCTGTTCGCCCGCGGCTGTGAGCCTGCCGCACGGAAAACATAAACCGCAGCGAATGTTCTTAATAACAACTATACACGATACCGTCCATTTTTCCAATGGATTTTTTTTATCTCACGAGGCAGGGCTTCTTCGGATTAAATTTCCAGCCCGGGATCAGGTACTGCATCCCTACCGCGTCGTCTCTTCCGCCCAGGCAGTTGTCCAGGTAAAGCTGATGGGCCTTCTTGATCTGCTCCATGTCCGCTTCAATTCCCAGCCCCGGCTTCTTCGGAACTGCCACGCAGCCGTCGATGATCTGCAGCGGTTCTTTTGTCAGGCGCTCCAGGCCCTCCTGCCAGATCCAGTGGGTATCCAGGGCATTGTACTCACCTGGCACGGCCGCTCCGACCTGGGTGAACATGGCCAGGGAAATGTCAAAGTGGTTGTTGGAGTGGGATCCCCAGGTATAGCCGAAATCATGGCACATCTGGGCTACCCTCACGGAGCCGCTCATGGTCCAGAAATGGGGATCTGCAAGGATGATATCCACCGCCTGGGATTCCAGGGAATGTCCCACCTGCCGCCAGTCCGTGGCGATCATGTTGGTGGCCGTCGGGAAACCGGTCCTTCTGCGGAATTCACTCATCACCTCACGTCCGGAGTATACGCCCTCCGCTCCGCAGGGGTCTTCGCAGTAGGTCAGGATGCCCTTCATGCCCTTCACATATTCCACGGCTTCCTCCAAAAGCCAGCCGCCGTTGGGATCCAGGTCGATCCTTGCGTCCGGAAATTCCTTTTTCATGGCGCGGATCACGTCCATCTCTTCATTTCCGGCAAGGACTCCGCCTTTCAGCTTGAAATCCTGGAAACCGTATTTTTCCTTCGTTGCCTTTGCAAATGCCACGATCTTGTCCGCGGTCAGAGCTTCCTCGTGGCGGATCCGGTACCATTCGCAGTCCGCGTCCGGCTCTTCGTCATAGGGAAGGTCTGTTTTTTTGCGGTCGCCCACAAAGAACAGATAGCC
>CAYQBE010000287.1:0-3719 GCA_964415625.1 uncultured Clostridium sp. | reverse complement strand
CTGCGAACTGGCTTATGGGCTCCTGGAGTAGGAAGATAACCAGGCGCTTTTCGGCCAGCATCCGGTGTTCCGGATTCTGGAGATGTAGAAACACGAACGGCTGAGGGAATGCGCTGTTGAAAAAGGGTTGTTACTGTTCACGGTGCCTTGCACCCCGCTGCAAGGCATCCGGCCAATAAAGCTGCGGTTTCAGGCATCCAGCCCCTCGCCGTCAGGCGACTTTTCAATGGGCTGGATGCGTTACAGTTCGCGGCCGGTTAGGCCGTGAACTGTAACAAAGGGTTTCAGATCAGGCTTCTCCAAGGGCATTGATATATGTTTCAAAATCCGTTATAATAATAGTACGGCAATAACTGGAGGTGACCGCCAATGGGCAACTACAAACCGCCATTTCACATGACGGATAAAATGATATCTCTAATTGCGGAGATTAGCGAACAGGTCGGTCGGATTACCGTGTTGCAGGAAGGAACCATCAGCCCGCACCTGCGGCGTGAAAACCGCATCCGGACTATCCACTCTTCTCTTGCGATTGAGCATAACTCTCTGTCGCTGGAACAGGTGACAGCAATTCTGGACGGCAAGCGCGTTCTCGGAAATCCCAATGAAATTAAAGAGGTTCAGAACGCCTATGAAGCCTACGAGTTGATGCTACGGTTAAATCCTGCGTCAGTGGATGATCTCCTCAAAGCGCACAAGATGATGATGAACGGTCTTGTGCCGGAGAACGGGAAGTTCCGCTCCGGCGGCGTAGGCGTCTTTGACGGAGAGGTGTTGATCCATATGGCTCCTCCGGCAGAATTCGTGCCGAAGCATATCCATAACCTGTTTGCATGGTATCAGACATCAGAGATTCATCCTCTGATTAAGAGTGCTATCTTTCATTACGAGTTTGAATTCATCCATCCCTTCGCGGACGGCAACGGCCGCATGGGACGGATGTGGCACAGTCTCCTGCTTGGAAAGTGGAAGGAATTGTTCTTCTGGCTGCCGATTGAAGAGTTGATACAGTCGCGGCAGAAGGAATACTACGATGCCCTCGGTGCTGCCGACAAGCAAGCTGACAGTGCAGGATTTGTGGAATTGATGCTCGAAATCATAAGAGACAGTCTGACAGAGGTTACTGTTGTTGGCCGAAACACCGACCAAGATAGCGATCAAGTGACCGACCAAGATAAAACACCCATCGGGCGACTTCTTTCTGTTCTTGACAATGATACGCTCTCAGCAGCAGACCTTATGGAGAGACTCGGACTTTCGCACAAACCGACCTTCCGTAAAAACTATCTGAATCCAGCCTTGGAGCAAAAGCTGATTGAACGCACGATTCCCGATAAGCCAAATAGCAGGAATCAGAAGTACAGAAAACACAAGGGCTGAGCGCAACGCTTCCTTTTATCGTTCCCATGCCACATACAAAATGTCCCCTCATAACGATTATCATTCCTGTTCATTACGGGATACGACAATCGTTATGGGCGTGTACATTTTTTAATTTCCAATCATCATGCTTTGAACTCTCAAAACCCGCAATCCAAAGATGAGATAAAAAAACAAGCCCTCTGCAATATCCCCCGGTGTGTGAAAAGCGGTAATTCCTATCAACTTATTCATTTTCATCCATATACTCTTTACGAATTTGGGATAATGCTTTGCCTGATTCTTTGTGAATAGCAAATTTATATGTTTCTACAGACTTCCACCCCGTTACTCTTCTTAACCAGTCCTGCATAGACATTTCCTGATCATTGGTACAAACATGTCCATTTTGAAGGAGGACAGCCTCCTCGTCAGAGCCTTTTGCAATCAAAATATCTCCGGCTTTAACCACGCCCCACTCAAGCATATCTTTTATCTTTGGAAGTACAGTTCTCTCAATGGATCCAGAAGGCTTTTTCATTTCCTTAACCCAATTGTTAGGTTGTTCGATAATCTCAAACTTTGGTGCCGGTTCAGAGTTACCAATTCTAAACACCTTAATCTCACAGAGAATAAATCCTACACCTTCATCCGTATGATTGTTAAGCCACTCAATTGCAGCACGATGCTCTGGTCTTGCTTTTCTTACAAGCCAAATAACCAAATCGGCAGACTTCCCCGATGCATATGTAATTAGTTTACCTAAATGGTCATGGTCAGTTTCTTCAAGCTGATTCTCTTTCTTCTATAGAAATATCAATACCTATTTCATCACCAAGAATAGAGATATTTTTTGCCAACCAAGGAGTAAAGTCATGAGCCTCATGCGGCCATACTTCTCTCAAATCTTTTATTTCTTTTAATGTACCAAGGTTCATCATCTTCTTCCCCCTCTAGCTTTCATATGCAATTCTAAAATAATCCAAATACGTTTTATATTTATCCTGTGCTGTCAGGCAGGTATCTGTCAGATAGCCTTTCTCATTGTTCCATTCTTTCAATCCTCGGTAATAAAACATTTTTAGATTATCTTCTATGATGAATGGAACGATATTATATTTCAGGCACTCTTTAAACATGATCAGTCTGCCCACACGACCGTTGCCATCCTGGAATGGGTGAATCCGTTCAAACTTCACATGAAAATCCAGAATATCCTCAAAAGTTTTTTCTGCCCTGGCATTGTATTCCGTCAGCAGCGCTTTCATCTGATCGGCAGCTTCTTCCGGAAGGGCAGTTTTCATGCCGCCAACCTCATTCGGCAGTTTCTTGTAATCACCAACAGCGAAACCATCTTTTCTGGAATCGCTGGTACCATTCTTCAGGATCAGATGAAGCTCTTTGATAAGCTTTTCTGTCAGCACCGCTTTCGCATTATCAATAATCATATCAATACAACGGAAATGATTTGCTGTTTCAATCACATCATCTACATTGAGAACTTCATTTTCTACACCAATAGTGTTGGTCTCAAAAATATATCTGGTCTGATCATGGGTTAAACGGCTGCCCTCGATATGGTTGGAATTGTATGTCAGATCAATCTGTGTCTTATGATAAATACCACCGGAGTATTTGCTTGCTTTCTGTTCTTTCAAAATATCCAGCAGAGTAATGGGTTCTTCTTTTCTCCTGTTGGTACGCTCCGGTTTCTCTGCATTTTCAGGAATGTTCCAGGTTTTTCCAGAAATGAACGCACCAATTACACGGCCCTGGGCGCAGTAATTTCTGACGCTGCGCTCTGACACACCCCATTTTTTCGCTATTTCCGCAACGGAAAGATACCGCATCTGCCATCCTCCATCATAAATCGAATCAAAAAAATACGCTAATCTACTATATAGTATCTCATATCACCGGCAAAAATATCAAGTGCTTTCGTGCTTTCTGTATTTAGTTTAGCATTCTTTTGGAAAAACCGCAATTTTTTCATGAGGTCATATTTTGTTTCTTTTGCCAGGGATTACTATTCACAGTCTAAATACTTTTTTGCAACACGAATAGACCGGTATTTCACGATACTGTTGAATTTGAGGGAAAAAAATGATATGATAAAGGCATAAAAGGAAGGAATTAAAATATGGCCAATATATATGACGGGGCATTCCGGACAATCCTGAATGACTGCCGTAAGCTGATAATCCCTGTAATCAATGAAATCTTCTGCGAAAAATACACAGGGGAGGAAGAAATTCGTTTTTTTCCTAACGAACATTTTTTAGACCAGCAGGACGAGGCCGACAAGGAACGGATCACAGACACAAATTTTACGGTTTTCGGGAAGATACCAAAGAAATACC
>CAYQBE010000286.1:0-3726 GCA_964415625.1 uncultured Clostridium sp. | reverse complement strand
TCTACATAATTACGTATAATTCATATGTACAGAAAACCGAATGATTGTGTTTAGAAAACAAGGATCGAAGCTATTTGTTTGGAAGGCTGCTGGCGGTATGTGAAATGGTAGAGAGAAGAACATATGACAGAGGAGAGACCCGTGATCCCAATGCAATCCGTTTGCAGTCAGCTTATGTGAATCATCCGATGCAGACATGGAAAATATTGGAGGGATTGTTAAATCCATATTTTCAGAAATTACGACCTGGATCAAGAGAATATTATAGAGGGTTGATCAGCGGAATTGTCAGCTCATTTAGAGAAGAAGACGCGGGAATGCTGAATCAGGGACTAAAAGAAGATTATTTATTGGGGTATTATTTACAAAGAGCAGAACTGAATAAGAAAAAAGAAGAAAATGGAGGTACAGAAGAATGAGCAGTTTACAGAATAAGATCGATTTTACGGTGTTAGTAAAAGTAGTCAATGCAAATCCAAATGGAGACCCGTTAAATGGAAACCGTCCCAGAACAACTTATACCGGACAGGGGGAAATTTCGGATGTCTGTATCAAAAGAAAGATTAGAAACCGTCTCCAGGACATGGGAGAATCTGTTTTTGTACAGTCAGCTGAACGTAGCGATGACGAATATACTTCATTGAGCGAAAGAGCCTCCGGAAATATTACAGAATATAAATCAAATGATGAATATGCGAAGAAAGCCTGCGAAAAATGGATCGACGTGCGTATGTTTGGGCAGGTGTTTGCGTTTAAGAGCAAGGATAAAAAGGATAGTGTTTCCGTGGGAGTCAGGGGACCAGTATCTATCCATCAGGCAGTCAGCTGTTCTCCGATAGATATTAACAGTATGCAGATTACAAAAAGTGTCAATAGCGAACCAGCGGAAGGAAAAAGTTCAGATACGATGGGGACGAAGCATTTTGTGGAATTTGGGCTATATCGGATAAAAGGCTCGGTCAATGTTCAGCTGGCGGAGAAAACGGGATTCTCTGAAGAGGATGCAAATATGCTGAAAGAGGCGCTTTGTACACTCTTCATCAATGATGCATCTTCGGCAAGGCCGGATGGAAGTATGGAAGTGGTTTCTGTATACTGGTGGAAACATAATAATAAGATCGGACAATATTCTGCGGCAAAGGTGCATGATTCTTTGAAAATCACCTTGAAGGAAGATGTCTTGATTCCTTCTTCGGTAGAAGATTATGACATTCAATTAGAAAATCTTCCGGAATTAGAACCAGAGATTATTGAGGGTATGTAAAGAAAATGTATAAGGAAGACGAGTATTTAATGTTATCCGGACTGCAGCATTTTGCATATTGCAGAAGACAGTGGGCTTTGATTCATATTGAACAGCAATGGGCAGAGAATGAACGGACAGTGGATGGAAATCTATTTCATGCGGTGGCACATGATAATGACCGTATTGAAAAAAGAGGAGATCTGCTTATAACAAGAGGGCTCCATATCAAATCGGCCAAGCTGGGAATGTCGGGAATATGTGATGTAGTAGAGTTCCATAAGTCGGACAATGGAATTTCATTATCTTCTTATGAGGGGCTCTGGAAGCCATACCCGGTAGAGTATAAGAAAGGAAAGCCAAAAACAAACGATGCCGATGAACTGCAGTTATGCGGTCAGGCAATCTGTCTTGAAGAAATGCTTTTATGCCATATACCGTCAGGCAGTTTGTTTTATGGAGAAAGCCGTCGGAGACAAAATGTGGAATTTACGGAGCAGCTCAGGGAGCGGGTCTATGATATGGTAAAAGAAATGCATGATCTGTGGAACAAAGGATATACGCCAAAGGTAAAAACGCAGAAGGGATGTAATGCATGTTCGTTGAAAGAAATCTGCATACCGAAGTTGGGAAGAGTAAAAACAATAGAAGATTATATTGAGAAAAGTTTATTGAGGGAATAAGATGCGAAAACTGTTGAATACACTGTTTATTACAACTGAAAATGCCTTTTTGTCATTGGACGGCGAAACGGTATGTGTTGAGATAAACAAGCAAAAGGTCGGGCAGTTTCCACTGCACACATTGGAGAGCATTGTATGTTTTACTTACAATGGAGCAACCCCGGCTTTCATGGGAGCATGTGCGAAAAGAGGAATCCATCTTGCGTTTTTCAGTCCTTTTGGAAAATTTTTGTGTAGAGTTGTCGGTGAGAATCAGGGAAATGTGTTATTGAGAAAACAACAATATCGGGTATCTGACCATAAAACAGATAGTTGTCTGATTGCCAGAAATCTGATTCTGGGAAAAGTATTCAATTGCAGATGGAGTATAGATCGGACTCTGCGGGATCATGTGCTCAGAGTAGATGAAGAACGATGCAGGAAAGCGGCTCAGTATTTAACAAATGAAATGACGAAAATAAAACGGGCGGAAGACCTGGATTCACTCCGTGGGATGGAGGGAGAATGCGCTTCAGTTTATTTTGATGTGTTTGACGAACTCATATTGAATCAAAAAGAAGAATTTTATTTTCGCGGAAGAAATAAACGCCCACCATTAGATAACGTCAACGCAATGTTGTCTTTTGGTTATACACTGCTTGCAAATGACTGCGCAGGGGCATTAGAAGGAGTCGGGTTGGATTCTTATGTGGGCTTTTTGCATAGAGACCGGCCAGGAAGAAAATCACTGGCATTGGACCTGATGGAAGAAATGCGTGCGGTGTTGGTGGATCGGTTTGTATTAACGCTTATTAATAACCGGCAGATTCGGAAAGAACACTTCCGGACATCAGGAAGCGGTGCGGTAGAGTTTACAGACGATGGAAGAAAGAAGTTTATTACTGCCTGGCAGGAGCATAAGCGGGAGCAGATTACCCATCCTTATCTGCAGGAAAAAATATGTTGGGGTCTGGTTCCGCATGTGCAGGCACTGTTGCTTGCAAGATACCTGCGGGGCGACATAGACGGTTATCCACCGTTTTTGTGGAAATGAGGGATTATGCTTGTACTAATTACATATGATGTAAATACGGAAAGCGCGAAAGGAAGGGCACGTTTGCGCAAAGTAGCAAAACAATGTGTAAATCATGGGCAGCGGGTGCAGAATTCAGTGTTTGAATGTATTTTAGACCCGGGTCAATGTAAATTACTGAAAGCACAATTACTGGAGATTGTGGATTTGGAGAAAGATAGTTTGAGATTTTACTATTTAGGAAACAATTATAAGAATAAAATTGAACACTATGGAATAAAAGGCAGTGTTAATCAGGAAGGAGTGCTTATTTTGTAGTGCGAACTATTAGTGTACATAGATAGGCGGGAGGTTCGCACTGGAAAAAGAAGAAAGTATGATAGAAATTTGGGATATTAAGAAATGGATTTTATGAAGAAAGTTATAAAATTGTAAAGTTTTGACAAATATGAGCAAGAGAAATTGTTATTTTTGTGTATATTTGCAGTCACTCCCTGCGTGGGAGTGTGGATTGAAATAATTCTGCTCGATTGTAGGAAACCGGGACAACGCGTCACTCCCTGCGTGGGAGTGTGGATTGAAATCACTCTGCTTTCTTCGTTTTCATCAACTCTTTTCTGGTCACTCCCTGCGTGGGAGTGTGGATTGAAATTACGCTTGTTTTTTTTTCTTTACCTTATGTATACGTCACTCCCTGCGTGGGAGTGTGGATTGAAATGTCAATAAAAATTTTAAATGTTGTATCTAAAAACGTCACTCCCTGCGTGGGAGTGTGGATTGAAATTGCT
>CAYQBE010000285.1:0-3746 GCA_964415625.1 uncultured Clostridium sp. | reverse complement strand
ATTCATTTTATCTTTTTCTTACCACAGCCGTACACACTCTGTAAATATTGTACTAAACTTCTGCCCTTATTACAACTCTTTTATAAATTTTTCACAGAATTTCTACATCTTTTTTTATTTTCCCTTTATTTTCCGCTTCCAAAATGCTAAAATAGCTTTGGTTTTTATTGCCACCTAAATTTGATAAAGAGAGGATACCCACCATGCCCGTAAAGAAAACAGGTTTCATCGGTCTGGGCCTGATCGGCGGCTCCATCGCCAAGGCGATCCGCCAGTATCATCCCGACTGTGAGATCCTTGCATTTGATAAAAATAAAGAAACCCTGGCCCTGGCCGTACAGGAGGGGATCATCCACACCGCCTGCTCTTCCATTGACGACAATTTCCGGGACTGCAGCTATATCTTCCTGTGCGCCCCGGTTTCCTGCAACACGGCTTACCTGAGCCAGATAAAAAATTTCCTCAGCCCGGACTGCATCCTGACGGACGTGGGAAGCGTCAAGACCTCCATCCATGAGAAGGTCATTTCCCTGGGGCTGGAGGAGCATTTCATCGGCGGACATCCCATGGCCGGGTCGGAAAAAAGCGGATTTGTCAATGCAAAGCCGCATCTGATTGAAAATGCCTACTATATCCTGACGCCGTCCGCAAAGGTTTCCGAAGAGCAGGTGCAGTCTTACCGCGCCTTCGTGGAATCTCTGAAAGCGCTGCCCATCATTCTGGACTATCGGCAGCACGATTATGTGACCGGCGCCATCAGCCATCTGCCCCATATCCTGGCGGCAAGCCTGGTCAATTTTGTAAAGGAGCATGATACCCGGGAGGAACTGATGAAGATGCTGGCAGCAGGCGGCTTCAAGGATATTACCCGCATTGCCTCCTCTTCTCCTGTCATGTGGCAGCAGATCTGCCTCAAAAACCGGGAAAATATTTCCCAAATATTGGGGGAATTTATCCAAACTCTGACAGACGCGAAGCAGGCGGTGGATCAGGGAGCGGAACAGACCCTCTATTCCATCTTCGAGTCTTCCCGGGATTACCGCAATTCTATGCCCGAAGGCTCTTCCGGGCCGATCAAGAAGCAGTTTGCCGTATACTGCGACATCATTGATGAGGCCGGAGGGATTGCTACCATCGCGACCATCCTGGCCAGCAATCTGGTCAACATCAAGAATATCGGCATCATCCATAACCGGGAATTTGAAGAAGGGGTGCTGCGGATTGAATTTTACGATGAGGACGCCTCGGCCAAGGCCACGGAATTGTTAAAAAAGCACCGGTATATCGTGTATGAAGTATAATATGTTATACTGTGCGGCAGATTTGTCCGGCGCTCAGTATACCTAAGAGACCAACAGGAAAGGATCAATACATTATGGAATTAACAAACATCACGGGGTTAAAAGGAGAGGTCACCGTACCTGGCGACAAATCCATCTCCCACCGCAGCATCATGTTCGGCTCCATCGCGAAGGGCACCACCGAGGTACACAATGTTCTCCAGGGGGCGGACTGCCTGTCCACCATGGACTGCTTCCGCAGACTGGGAATTGAGATTGAGAAAAAAGGGGATTCCGTCCTGATACACGGAAAAGGGCTCCACGGCTTAACCGCGCCGGACAATCTTCTGGATGTGGGAAACAGCGGCACCACCACAAGGCTGATCTCCGGGATTCTGGCCGGACAGCCCTTTGACTCCAAGCTGTCCGGGGATGAATCCTTAAATTCCCGTCCCATGAAGCGGATCATCGAGCCTCTGCGGCAGATGGGAGCAGACATTTCCAGCATCCTGAGAAATGACTGCGCGCCGCTGTACATTACTCCGGCTCGGCTTCACGGGATCCACTATGATTCCCCGGTGGCCTCCGCCCAGGTCAAATCCTGCATCCTGCTTGCCGGGCTCTATGCGGACGGAGAGACTTCCGTGACCGAACCCAGCCTGTCCCGGAACCATACGGAGCTGATGCTGCGGGAATTCGGCGCCGATCTGCGCTCAGTCCACGCTCTGGACGGCACCCCGAAAGCCACCGCCGTGATCCGGCCCTGTGAAGAGCTGTACGGGCAGAAGATCACCGTGCCCGGAGATATCTCTTCGGCAGCCTATTTCATTGCCGCCGGACTGCTGGTTCCGGATTCCGAGATCCTGATCAAAAATGTCGGGATCAATCCCACCCGCGCCGGGATCCTGACGGTCTGCGAGGATATGGGAGGCGACATCACGCTTCTGAATCAGCGGAAGGAAGGCGGCGAACCGGTTGCCGATATCCTGGTGCGCACCAGCCGTCTCCACGGAATTACGATCAAGGGAGAGATCATTCCCACCCTGATCGATGAGATCCCGGTCATTGCAGTCATGGCAGCGCTGGCAGAGGGAACCACCTTTATCCGGGATGCGGCAGAGCTGAAGGTCAAAGAATCCGACCGCATCGAAACCGTCACCGACAATCTGAAGGCCATGGGCTGTGACGCCATCCCCACCGCCGACGGCATGGTGATCCAGGGAGGCAGTTCCCTGCACGGGGCGACCATCCACACGCTTCTGGACCATCGGATCGCCATGGCATTCAGTATTGCGGCTCTTGCTGCCGAGGGGCATACCAAAATCCTGGACAGCCATTGTGTCGATGTGTCCTTCCCCACGTTTTATGATACCTTTGAAAATCTGCTGTAAAAGGTCTGAACAGCAGATTCTTCCATACAGAAAGCCTGCCACTGGCAGCCTTTCTGCATACGATGGTATTCATAAAAGCAGTGGATTTAAACAGGAATGATACGTCCAAATATAGAAAGCAGGAGGCTGTCGGAAAATGACTGTTAGCCAGCAATATGTTGCTGTGATTCACCAGTTCTCACAACAATGTATTGCGGACAAAGAGCATTTTCCGACTGTCTCCTGCTTCAATATATCATATCAAAAGGCTTTCCATTATGATCATCCAGCTTTTCGCAAAATTGCGTTTTGCTGAGCGTCCCGATCAGCTGTCCCTTAATCGCCTTTCAATATCCGATGCACTATACAGAACATTCGTAACAATCACTTTATCTTCTTGAATCACATAAAAAACAGAATAATTATCTACCAACAATCGTCTTATTTCTCTTTTTCTCTCCTGTACGGATTCCATAATATGGATACGCTCTGCTAACGTATCCAATGTCAAAATTGCATCTGCAATCCGATTGTATTGATCCATTGCATTTTCCGGAGTCTGCAGAGCATAGGCAATATGATTGTAAATCTGCTCCATATCTGCCAATGCCTCATTTGTAATCTCAACTGTATACTGTTTCATCTCAATGATTCTCCCTGAATTTTGCAAATGCCTCTGCTGCATTCTGTACTCTGCCTGTTGCTATATCATCGTACCCTTTTTCTAGTTTCTGCCGGATTTCCTCGTTTGTCATTGCATCCGCATGAATGGAAAGCGGGGCTTTAGGCAAAGAAACCGAAAATGGAATTCCGCCTGTCAGTGAAATTTGATTCAGATATATATCAATCGCTGTAGACATCGGAACTCCTAACTTTGAGAGCACTTCCTCTGCCCGCTCCTTTACCGTCGGATTCACTCTCAAATTTAACGTTGCTGTTTTTTCCATCATAACACCTCCTAGTTTTTTAATTGTAACGCTTTTGTCGTTACAATGCAAGCATTATTTAGATTACATGCACTTCAATATTCGATCGCAATCCCCGTTGTTTTGCAACCATCTAATAGATTCCTTGAGTCAAAACCCTTAATCTGTCC
>CAYQBE010000284.1:0-3756 GCA_964415625.1 uncultured Clostridium sp. | reverse complement strand
TCGCTCGTTGATGTGCTCAGACTGTCACTTCCACTTGTACTTAAACTGTCGCTCGCTGACGTACTCAGGCTGTCACTTGTGCTCGTACTTAAACTGTCGCTCGTTGATGTGCTCAGACTGTCACTTCCACTTGTACTTAAACTATCGCTTGTGGACGTACTCAGGCTGTCACTTGTGCTCGTACTTAAGCTATCACTCGTTGATGTGCTCAAGCTGTCACTTCCACTTGTACTTAAACTATCGCTTGTGGATGTGCTCAGGCTGTCGCTTCCGCTCGTGCTTAAGCTGTCACTCGTGGACGTACTCAAACTGTCACTTCCGCTCGTACTCAGGCTGTCACTTCCACTCGTACTTAAACTGTCGCTCGTTGATGTGCTCAGACTGTCACTTCCACTTGTACTTAAACTATCGCTTGTGGACGTACTCAGGCTGTCACTTGTGCTCGTACTTAAGCTATCACTCGTTGATGTGCTCAAGCTGTCACTTCCACTTGTACTTAAACTATCGCTTGTGGATGTGCTCAGGCTGTCGCTTCCGCTCGTGCTTAAGCTATCACTCATGGATGTACTCAAACTGTCACTTGTGCTTGTACTTAAGCTGTCGCTCGTTGATGTGCTCAGACTGTCACTTCCACTTGTACTTAAACTATCGCTCGTAGATGTACTCAGGCTCTCACTTCCGCTCGTACTTAAGCTATCACTCGTGGACGTACTCAGACTGTCACTTCCGCTCGTACTTAAACTGTCACTCGTAGACGTACTTAGACTATCGCTTCCACTCATACTTAAGCTATCACTTGTGGATGTGCTCAAACTGTCACTGCTACTTGTACTCATACTATCTGACAACCTTGCTGATACACTTTCATACGTTGACAACGATGTGCTAGTACTCTCTGACAATTCTGTACTAGCCTTTTCCGACATCTTCATACTTGTTGACAACGAATCACTTCTGGCATTGGACGCTGTTTCACTAGCCGCTTCGCTTGTACTTACAGAATCTGAATGTGCTTCACTCTCTTCTTTGAGTGAATTGCTTGTTATAGCAGATTCTTCTTCAGCTTTTTCCTTATTATTTTCCGCATCACTCAAATCTTGACGTTTTTGCTGATAATCATCGTTCGCATCAATAAATGTCTTCTCTGAAAAATAACGTTTGCCACCTTTATAGGAATCTTTTTCGTTAACTTGAACCCGAGAATCCCAAGACACAATTATAATATGGTCTATTATATCTGCATTATTACGTTTTTCGGTTATGTGATATATCGGCAGTCCTGTCCATGATCCTGTTCCTATCTGATACTTATCAGACTCACCTCTTTTAATAGGATTGTCACTTTTATCTGCCGTAACATAATCAAAATATTTTGTCTGTGCCTTTCCATCTTTATCAATATATTCTGCTTTTACATACTTTCCATCCGCCCCCTGTTGATCAACCCAACCGGTAAACGTCACATTCGTATGTCCAGCTTCTTGATAGACCTGATATTTTATCATCAACTCTGCCAATTTGGAAGCAGCACTATAATAGTCATATTGTTCGCCTAGATTGTCTTCATGATATTTCCACACATCTTTATGAGAAGTTTGCTGTACAGCCTGACGAATAGCTTCAACTTTCTTTTGCTGCTCTTCAATCTCTTTCATGAGATTTTCAAGAGTTTCATTATAATCTTTCTGAAATGCCTCACTTGCACTATTATACGCACTCTCAGCCTCTGACATATGTAAAGACATTGATTCCACTACAGCAGAAGCACTCTCTGATGTACTGACATCAAACTCCGATGCACTGACGCTGACAGACTCTGATGTTGATGCGATTCCTGACTCCTCTATCGTTAATGACAAACTGGCCGACGCTGACGCACCGGATACACTGTTCAGAGTCTGACTTAACGCAACGCTGGCTGAAGCGGATGCATCAAGCAATGATTGCAGTTCCGTTTTTTCTTCTACGGTCAATGTCTCTCCTGCATTCATCTTTTCATATAAAGCCTGCAATCTGGCCAAACTAAATGTTGATACAATCTCACTGGTTTCCAAATCTGTACTCAAATCATCATCCACATCGCTATCCGAAAGCTCCGAATCATCCTCTAATCCAAGATTCAAATCATCTGTAATCTCTTCTGACGATGGCATTGAGTCCTCAGATACTGAATCTGTCTCACTCTGGTCTTCTGATGGATTTTGATTTTCTGTATTCTCTGTCGTGCTATCATCAAACGCTGAAGCCAATGTATCTGAAGCAGAATTTTCCTCCGAACTTTCAGTACTCGTTTCATCAGACGATGAAGCTTCTGAGACTTCCTCAGAAGTATCCTGCATAGAGTCAGAACCATTTCGGCTTTCTGTTGAGTTTTCATCAGTCACTTGTGACAGCTCGTCTGCTGGCGATGAGACGTTCGTATCCGTTGGCGGATTAACTGTTCCTACATTCTCTGTAGTATCACTGCCCTGTTCTGTATTCAATGCCGCCGCTGCCTGTTCTGCCAATGTATTCTCTTCTGGCAAAATATACTCACCGTCCGTAGGTTGTCCGGTCTCATTGAGTTCAGCAGCATATACAACATTGGCATTAGACAGCATATCTACACCACTGATCGCAACGCCAGTTGCAACAACACCTTTTAAAAGTGTCTTTGCCTTTTTGTTGTTAACTTTCTTCTTTTTCCTCATGTCTTTGCTTCTTGCTCCTCTCTTTGCAAAATAACACACGGATGCAAAGTCTCCGGCGGCCGGGCTGGCATAGTACCGAAAGCACCTTAGCCCCCATAGCTTTGCGTCCCGCCGTTTCCAACGGTTTGCTAATTGAATTAGCAGCCGGGCTGACATCACGCTTCCCGCGCCTTAGTCCCCATGGCTTTGCGTCCCGCCGTTTCCAACGGTTTGCTAATTGAATTAGCGGCCAGGCTGACATAGTGCTTCACGCACCTTAGTCCCTATAGCTTTGCGTCCCGCCGTTTCCGGCGGTTTGCTAAATAGATTCACAGCCGATGAAATCTGCAGTGAATATCGCGCCAGCCGTAGCCACAAAAGCGGCAGATTTCCTTATGCGGCTGTGCGCATCATGTTATATTGCGTGACAGATTGATCTGGCTCGCAATATAATCTATCCCACAGTTGCAACCTATCCATACAGGCCATCCTGTCTAAACGGTCACCCCCACTGCCATTGATGGCATGTGACAGCAGGTGGATCTGCCTGTTGAATACGGCTCTGCGCGTTTTCCAATGCGCATACCTATCACCCCCTTCTGCTGGTATACACTTCCATAACGTTCCGATCCATCAGCCGAATACCCATGAACCCTTCCGATCCCTATTCCCTTCTGCCTCTCCTGATGATTTCCGCGCAATGATCCGGAGGGGCGATTCCGGCCGCATGAAAGACATTCCTTAGAATCTCTTCCGCCCTCTCCGGAGTAAGTCTGGGTTCCGGCTCTTCCATTTCCAGTCTTCGCAGATCCGCCGCTGTCCGCCTTCCAGAATACCCATCTGCCCGTATCATTCTTTCCTTTTTCACAGCACCCTCCTCTGAACAGCCATTTCCCAACACTATTTAGAATAACGGAAAGTCTATGGCATACTGTTTTGAACATCTGCCATTTCCATACAGAAAAAGGCATCTGTTTCTGGTACATTTAAGTTTATGAAACCGAAAAGATGCCTTCGTAAATCAATATATCAAAATGAAATATTTTCCCATGCTTAACTTTTTCATCAACCGTTTCGCAAAGTAGAC
>CAYQBE010000283.1:0-3762 GCA_964415625.1 uncultured Clostridium sp. | reverse complement strand
CGTTGTTTTGGAGAGTATAATGAATATTTTGAAAATAGAGAGGTGAAAGACATGAGAGAAGGAATCCATCCGGAGTACCATCAGGCAACCGTGACTTGCAACTGTGGGAACACATTCGTAACAGGCTCCACCAACAAGAGCATCCATGTGGAAATCTGTTCCAAATGCCATCCGTTCTACACAGGCCAGCAGAAGGCGGCACAGGCTCGTGGACGTGTTGATAAGTTCAATAAGAAATATGGTATCAAATAAATGGAACAAAGCAGAAGGCTGGGGTAAATATATCTCAGCCTCTTCTTATTCAGAACTATAGGAGCTGATAAGTATGAAATCTTCAAATATAGGCGGACAGGCCGTGCTTGAAGGCATTATGATGAAGAACGGCGACCGTTATGCGGTAGGCGTCCGCAGGCCGGATCAGGGAATCGAGGTCCGCGTGCAGGAGCATAAAAGCTTTGTGCCAAGGGCGGTACGCAAGATCCCATTTATCCGGGGGATATTTAATTTTATAGATTCTCTGGTACTAGGAATGAAGGCGCTGATGTTTTCGGCGGAATTTATCGAGGATGAAGAAGGGGAAGCGCGGGAGCTGACAGCGGACGAAGCGGCAAAGGAAGAGAAAAAGGAATCCCTGGTCATGTCTCTTGTCCTGGTTCTGTCCATCGTTCTTGCTATCGGGATCTTTATGGTCCTGCCGTATTTCCTGAGCGGGCTGCTAAAAAAGGTGATCACGTCCAGAGGGGTATTGACCGTACTGGAGGGCCTGATTCGGGTGATGATCTTCCTGGGCTATATTACCCTGGTATCCCGTATGAAGGACATCCAGAGGACCTTTATGTATCACGGCGCAGAGCATAAGTGCATCAACTGTATCGAGCATGGTCTGGATCTGAATGTGGAAAATGTCCGGATCAGCTCCAGGCAGCATAAGCGGTGCGGTACAAGCTTCCTGTTCTTTGTCATGATCGTCAGTATTATATTCTGCTTCTTTATTACGGCGGAATCTCAGGTCATGCGTGTGGTACTGCGTATCGCGCTGATGCCCCTGATCGCAGGGGTCTCCTACGAGATCATCCGTCTGGCGGGGAACACCGACAATCCGGTGGTGAACCTGTTGAGCCAGCCAGGTCTGTGGGTACAGAACATGACCACCAAGGAGCCCGATGACAGTATGATCGAGGTGGCGATCCAGGCGGTGGAGGCCGTATTTGACTGGAAGGAATATCAGGCGGAGAATTTTGGTGCCGGCAGCCCTATGACAGAAAAGCAGGCGCAGGGAATATGAGGACCATTCGGGAAGCATGCATCAGGGGAACGGAAATCCTGCGGCAGAAGGGGGTTCCCGAAGCGGAGCTGGATGCCTGGTATCTGCTGGAGCATGTGACAGGCATCAGCCGGGCACTTTATTTTTCGGATGGCGGCAGAGAGATGGAAGCAAAACAGGAGGTCAGATACTTTGATCTGATCGAAAAGAGAGGGCAGCGGATCCCGCTGCAGCATCTGACCTGGGTACAGGAGTTCATGGGATTGCCCTTTCTGGTCAATGAGCATGTGCTGATCCCGCGGCAGGATACGGAAATTCTCGTGGAGGAAGCGCTTGCGGTTTTGAAGAGGAGTCGGGGGACGATCACGCTTCTTGACATGTGTACCGGTTCGGGCTGTATTCTGCTGAGCATTCTGAAGCTGATGGCTCAGGAATGCGGATATGAAGTCCGAAAGCCAATCGAAAGGTCAGGGAAAAGACCGGAAGAGCAGGCAGATGTTCCGCGGCCTTTGGATCTGGCCTGCGAAGATGAGGCCGGGGAAGCTGCTGCGGATTTCTCCGCCGGGAAAGACGTGAACGTGATATACGGGACCGGCGCGGATCTGTCGGAGCAGGCTCTGGAGACTGCCGGGAAAAATGCGGAAATTCTGGGAGTGGAAGCAGCCTTTTGCCGGAGCGACCTGTTTGAAAGGATAGACGGCAGGTTTTCGATGATCGTGTCCAATCCGCCTTATATCCGAACGGGTGAGATTGAAACGCTCCAGGAAGAGGTGAGGGCGCACGATCCGCTCATGGCTCTGGACGGCGGAGCGGACGGGCTGGATTTTTACCGGAGGATCATTCGGGATGGCAGAGCGCATCTGCTGCCGGGAGGATCTCTGCTGTTGGAGATCGGCTGTGACCAGGCGCGGGAAGTCACAGGACTGATGCGGGAGGCCGGATTTCAGAGGATTTCCGTAAAAAAAGACCTGGCAGGACTTGACCGGGTGGTATCCGGTGTGTATGATGGATAGTGGAGATTTGGAGTTACATGCGCCGCAGGGCAGAGAGAGGATAGATGAGATATGTTTGACAGGTTAGAGGATTTACTGATTCGTTATGAGGAGGTCATGGGAGAGCTGCAGGAGCCGGACGTGGCCAATGATACGGAGCGTTTCCGAAAGCTGATGAAGGAGCAGAGCGATCTGGCTCCTATCGTGGCAGCGTATAAGGAATATAAGCAGTGCAGGCAGAATGTGGAGGACAGCCTGGCGATGCTGGAGGAAGAATCGGATGAAGAGATGCGGGAGCTGGCAAAGGAAGAACTGAACGAAGCCAAGGCACGGATCGAGGAGTTGGAACGGGAAATGAAGATCCTGCTTCTGCCAAAGGACCCCAATGATGATAAAAACGTGATCGTGGAGATCCGGGCAGGAGCCGGCGGAGACGAAGCAGCTTTGTTCGCGGCGGAGATCTACCGCATGTATGTGCACTATGCAGAGTCCCGGCGTTGGCGTCCGGAGATGATCTCTTTGAATGAAAACGGGATCGGCGGTTTCAAGGAATGTGTCTTTATGCTGACCGGACAGGGGGCATTTTCCCGGTTAAAATATGAAAGCGGCGTCCACCGTGTGCAGCGTGTTCCGGAGACGGAGAGCGGAGGAAGGATCCACACCTCCACGATCACGGTTGCCATCATGCCGGAGGCGGAAGAGGTGGATGTGGAGCTGGATATGAATGACTGCAAATTCGACGTGTTCCGCGCGTCCGGAAACGGCGGGCAGTGTGTCAATACAACGGATTCCGCCGTGCGGCTGACCCACATTCCTACGGGGATCGTGATCTCCTGCCAGGACGAGAAATCCCAGCTTAAGAATAAGGACAAGGCATTGAAGGTGCTCCGGGCCAGACTCTACGAGATGGAGCTGGCGAAGCAGCATGACGCGGAGGCGGAGGCCAGGAAGAGCCAGGTGGGGACCGGAGACCGTTCTGAAAAGATCCGCACCTATAATTTCCCCCAGGGCCGGGTGACAGACCACCGGATCAAGCTGACGCTGCACAAGCTGGATACCATTCTGGGCGGGGATCTGGACGAGATCATCGACAGCCTGATCGCGGCGGATCAGAGCGCAAAGCTGGCGAAGATGAATGGGCAGTGAAGTGTCTGCGAATCATAACAAGTAGAGTGATACCATACAGAAAGCCTGCTACTGGCAGCCTTTCTGCATACGATGGTATAAAAAGACAGATCGGCGGGAACCTTGTTTTCCCGCATGATCTGTCTTTTTGTGATACTTAGGAACTGTGCAAAAATAACTTGCCTTTATGCACAGTTCCTTACAGCCTGAAATCTGCCGTGAGTATCCGGCTGGCCGCGGCTGCAAAGCGGCACATTTCCATACAGTTCCTTATTTTATCTCAGCGATATCAACCAACGTCAGCTTCTTGATATCCGTATTCTCCAGGCTGGTGATCAATGCCCGTGCCGTATCCATTGCGGTCAGGACATTGACTCCGGT
>CAYQBE010000282.1:0-3810 GCA_964415625.1 uncultured Clostridium sp. | reverse complement strand
GACCGGAATGTGGCGACCAAGCTGATCGAGGATTTTATGCTTCTGGCAAATGAAACCGTGGCCGAGGAATACTATTGGCGGGAACTCCCGTTCCTGTACCGGACCCACGAGACTCCGGATGAAGAGAAGATCCGGAAGCTGAGTACATTGATCAATAACTTCGGCTATCATATCCATGTGGGCAATGAGGTACGCCCCAAGGAGGTGCAAAAGCTCTTGGGCAAGGTAGAAGGAACACCGGAAGAAGCGCTGATCAGCCGCCTGGCCCTTCGGTCTATGAAGCAGGCAAAATATACCTGGGAGAATACGGGTCATTTTGGACTGGCGGCAAAGTATTATACGCATTTTACATCGCCCATCCGCAGATATCCGGATCTGCAGATCCACCGGATCATTAAGGAAAACATCCGGGGACGCATGACGGAGGAACGGATGGCGCATTATGAAAAGATCCTGCCTGAGGTGGCGATGCAGTCCAGCGTCATGGAACGGCGCGCGGAGGAAGCGGAGCGGGAGACCGTGAAGCTGAAGAAGGTAGAATATATGCAGGAACGGATCGGAGAAGAGTTTGAAGGCGTCATCTCCGGGATCACAAAATGGGGAGCCTATGTGGAGCTTCCGAATACGATCGAGGGGCTGGTTCATGTAATCAATATGACGGATGACCATTATGAGTATTGGGAAGACCGCCATGAACTGGTCGGAGAGCGTACCCATAATGTGTATAAGCTGGGACAGACCGTGCGGATCCGTGTCCTGGATACGGACAAGGTGCAGAGGACGATACAGTTCGGATTTGTACCGGGCGACAGATAAACCTGCCGCTCAGTATCGTCAGCACCGGATTTAAAACAGAAAGGTATAGATTATGGGCAAGGCAGAGGGAAAATTGATCGCAAATAATAAAAAGGCATACCATGATTATTTTATCCTGGAAAAATATGAGGCGGGCCTTGTGCTCCACGGAACAGAGGTAAAGTCTCTGCGGATGGGGCAGTGCAGCATCAAGGAGGCGTTTATCCGCATTGAGGACGGAGAGGTCTTTATCTATGGTATGCATATTTCCCCTTATGAAAAGGGGAATATTTTCAACAAGGATCCTCTTCGGGTGCGGAAGCTCCTGCTTCACAAAAAGGAGATCGACAAGATCTTCGGGAAGATGAAGGAGAAGGGGAATACGGTCGTTCCGCTGAGAGTGTATTTCAGCGGCAGTCTGGTGAAGCTGGAGATCGGTCTGGCCAAAGGAAAGAAGCTGTATGATAAGCGGGATGATATTGCCAGGAAGGATCAGAAGAGAGAGGCGCAGAGGGAGTTCAAGGTGCGGAATCTGTAAGGATATTTTCGGCAGAAAACGGGACAAATAAACATACAAAAATGCGGGAAAAAATTTGTGCAACATAACGGTCTGAAAGCGGTTGTTTTCTAAAGTCTGGTATGCTATCATTTTACGTGGAGTCAGTTGCATCCGTCAGGTGCACCGCAACACAATGTGATACGGAACAGGAGGATGAAAAATGAGCAGAAAAAAAGCGACCAGGGCCAAGAAAAACAAGATCAGGAACCAGGTGGAACATGCTGCGGAAGAGACAGTAACGTTGGAGACAGAGGGAATGACCGGACAGGAAGAGGCCGGGCTGAGTCCTTCTGCCGATGAGCAGAAAACAACCGAGACAGCGGAGCCGGAGACAGAAGTAAAAGAAGCCAGGAAGGCAGAAGAGAATAAAGTATCCGGAGAAGCTGAGAAGATAGAAGAAAAACAGGAAGAGCCTGAGAAGGAAGCAGCGCCAGCAGAGGAAGAGAAGGCTGAAACGGAGCCTGCGGAGGAAAAGGCAGCGGAACCAGAGCCTACGGAGGAAGAGAAAAGCCGGCAGGAGGAAGTGTACAGAAGAAGGTTCAACCGCCACTTTGACGAGTTGAAATGGCTGTATACGGAAGTGTACGGCAATGACTCCATGTTTGCGGAGCTGTGCGATAACCTCCACAGGTTCTATGAGGAACGGAATCAGGATCTGAAAGCATCGGATCTGAGACGGGAGGAGAACCCGGACTGGTACAAGCAGAATGATATGCTTGGAATGATGCTTTATATAGATAATTTTGCGGGAGATATCAAGGGAGTGGAATCCAGGCTGGACTACCTGGAGAAAAGCAATGTGAACTACATCCATCTGATGCCATTTTTGGAGACCCCGAAGGGTCGCTCGGACGGCGGATATGCGGTTTCGGATTTTCGGAAGGTACAGGAAAAGCTGGGAACTATGGAGGATCTGGAAAGCCTTACCGCTGCATGCCGCAAAAAGAACATGAATGTGTGTATGGACTTTGTCATGAACCATACCTCGGAAGACCACGAATGGGCGAAGCGTGCGCGCCAAGGAGACGGAGAGTATATGAGCAGATACTTCTTCTATGACAATGACTCCATCCCGCAGCAGTATGAGCGCACCGTACCCCAGGTATTTCCGACGACAGCTCCCGGCAATTTTACCTGGCTGGATGATATCAAGCACTATGTAATGACGACATTTTATCCCTATCAGTGGGATTTGAATTATAAAAACCCAAGGGTATTCAATGAGATGATGTACAATTTCCTGTTTTTGGCAAACAAGGGGATTGATGTCATCCGGATCGATGCGGTTCCTTATATATGGAAGGAACTGAATACTGACTGCAGGAACCTGCCGAGGGTACATACCATCGTGCGTATGATGCGTATGATCGGCGAAATCGTGTGTCCGGGTATCCTTCTTCTGGGCGAAGTGGTCATGGAACCGGAGAAGGTGGTGCCTTATTTCGGAACCGTGGAGAAGCCGGAATGCCATATGCTCTACAATGTGACTACAATGGCAACCACATGGCATACGGTGGCAACGAGGGATGTACGGCTCTTGAAGCGGCAGCTTGACATTGTGAATAACCTGCCGAAGGAGTATGTATTCCTGAATTATCTGCGCTGCCATGATGATATCGGATGGGGGCTGGACTACCCGACCCTGGAGCAGGAAGGAATCCATGAACGCTCCCATAAGCAGTATCTGAACGACTATTTCCGGGGGTACACCGGCAACAGTACCAGCCGGGGTGTACTCTACAATGAAGACCTGGTTCTCGGGGATGCCCGTTTCTGCGGAACGACCGCGTCCATGTGCGGAATCGAAAAGGCTGGATTTGAAGAGGACGCACAGGCGATGGAAAAGGCAATCCAGATGGATGTGATGCTGCATGCATATATGTTCATGCAGTCCGGCATTCCGGTATTGTACAGCGGAGATGAAGTGGGACAAGTCAATGACTATTCCTATAAGGAGGATCCGGACAAGGCAGAGGACTCCCGGTATATCCACAGGGGAGCCATGAGATGGGATCTTGCAAAGAATATCACGGATCCCGAGACTGTGGAAGGAAAGATATTCCAGAGGCTGAACCAGCTGGAAGAGATCCGGAAATCCGAGAAGGTATTCGTGACCAATGCCAATGTATGGACGGTGGAGACCTGGGAGCAGGGAGTCCTGTGTATCGGAAGATATTTTGAGGGAGAAAAGCTGTTCGGGCTGTTTAATTTCAGTGAGTATGACAAGATCGCATGGATCAATGAGATTGACGGACATTATGTGGACCTGATCTCAGGCGAGGCAATCCAGCCGGCAGGCGTGCACATCCCGCCGTTTGGATTCTACTACCTGAAAAGACAGGCATAGAAAAATGCAATTCATTCACGTCTGAAGGGTTATGCGGCAGACGCATGGATTAAAAGAATCAGTATAAAGGAGGTCAAAGACATGGGATTTTTGACAGGAAAAACAGTGA
>CAYQBE010000281.1:0-3888 GCA_964415625.1 uncultured Clostridium sp. | reverse complement strand
ACCCCCTTCGGCGCGATCCTGGTGGACGCGGAGGGCAACATCCTGCTGGAGCAGGAGAATGTGGAGATCTCCTCTAAGAAATGTACCGGACACGCGGAGACCCAGCTGGTAGAGCGGGCGTCTGTCCTGTATGAGAAGGATTTCTTATGGAACTGCACGCTGTACTCCACCGCGGAGCCCTGCGCCATGTGCTCCGGAGCCATCTACTGGGGCAATATCGGACGGGTCGTCTATGCCATGACCGAGCGGGAGCTGCTTTCCCTGACCGGCTCCGATGAACAGAACCCCACCTTCGACCTTCCCTGCAGAGAGGTCTTTGCAAAAGGACAGAAGGATATCCAGGTGGTTGGACCGTTCCCGGAGATCGCTCCGCTGGCCGCAGAAGTACACAAAGGATTCTGGAATAAGTGAAGGAGATACAAATGGAAAAAAATCAAGTACAACAACAAGATACCGAATTTTCGCTCTCCGCCGTACCGGAAAGCGAACGGAAAAGTTATTTCAGCCTGACCATCGTCTGGACCGGCTTCGTATTTGTCATCACCAGCATGATGGCCGGGGGCGGACTTTCCGCCGGACTGGATTTTAAAATGATCCTGGCTGCGGTCCTCCTGGGAAATGTTTTCTTAAGCGCCATTGCGATCCTGGTCAGCATCATTGCAAGCAAGACCGGACTGACCTTTGCGCTGATGACGCGCTACAGCTTCGGGGAAAAGGGCTCCCGGATCGCGTCCATGTTCGTGCCCATCGTAAATATCGGCTGGTACACCATTCAGGCCGCTACCTACGGACATTTTATCGCACAGGCATTCGGCTTCGGCGACATTGCGGAGCTGATCTGCATGGCAGTCAGCGCGGTGGTGATGGGGATCTTCGCGATGAAGGGGATCAAGGCCATCAGCATCCTGGGATATATCGCGATCCCTGCGATCATCTTTCTGTCGCTGGCCACCTCCATCCGTGCCGTGGGCATGATCGGGCTGGACGGGCTTTGGAATTATACGCCGGAGGGGCACATTACATTATCCAGCGGGATCACCGTCGTGATCGGAACCTGGATCCTGTCCACCTCCACCTGCATCGCGGACATCATGCGTTACGCAAAATCCACAAAGGAAGCCATCGCGGCCACCCTGACCGGACTGCTGGGCGGAAATATTTTCATGATCCTCTGCGGAACCATCACCTCCGTTGCGGTGGGCGACAGTGACCTGACAAATGTACTGCTGTCCATGGGGCTTCTGGTTCCCTGCCTGATCCTGATGACGACCAACATTTTTACCACAAATGCATCGAACCTGTATTCCACATCCCTGAACCTGTCCAATGCATTTCACATGGATAGACAAAAAATCATTGTGGTGCTGCTTGCCATCTCCGCGCTTGCCACACTGTGCAGGCCCTACCAGGTCGGATTTCTGTTCTCCTTCCTGGACCTGCTGGGCACCATCGTACCTCCGCTTCCGGGCATCATCCTGGCGGACTACTTCATCATCCACAGGGGAGAGTACAAGGATCTGGGCAGTGTAAAATTCGCGCAGTTTAACGCGGTTTCATGGCTGACCTGGGCGATCGCGCTTGCCGGAGTCTACCTGATCCCGTTCGGACTGCCCGCGCTGAAAGGCCTGATCATCGGCGGCGTGCTCTATCCGATCCTGATGAAAGTAACGAAGAAACAAGTCGCTGAATAGGAAGGAAGGATTATTATGGGAAAATATAAACTGGCAGCTCTGATTGGAATGATCGTTATGGGAATCGGCTCCTTTATGGCCTGTCTCTGCACTGTGCCTGCGCTGATCATGACAGGAAATGTATTGCTGATCGTCAGCCTGTTTGTCATGACATATGCGTTTTCATCATGGCAGCCATAACATACAGAAAGCCTGCCACTGGCAGCCTTTCTGCATACGATGGTATACAAAAGTGCGCACTCATCCGGGTGCGCATTTTTTACATACAGCTTCACACCTGTATTGACAGATTCCCGCTTATCGTTTATGCTTGGAGTCAAATGTACGTTATGAAAAGGAGATCTGTATGTCCAACTTTAAGCTAAACGCGTTTTCCCTGTCCGACCGGGCCAGGTTTGAGATTCAGAAATATATCGGCACCATGGATCTGCAGAAAGACAACAAGCTTCCCCGAGAGGAACGCCTTGCCGAGATCATCGGCGTCAGCCGCATTACGATCCGCCAGGCGCTCAATGACCTGGCGGCAGAGGGGCTCATTTTCCGCAGGCAGGGACGAGGCACCTTTGTCAATGTGGATTCCCTGAACATCAAGGTTCACTTCAACCCTTGCATGGAATTTTCGCAGATGATCAAAAACAGCGGTTACGAGCCGTCGGTCAGGCTGGGAGACATCAAAAAAATCCCCCGGGATGAAGCGATCTGCGGGCTCCTTCATATGAAAGAAGACGAGGAGCTTGTGATTGCCGAGAAAATATTTCTGGCGGACGGGCAGTTCTGCGTATTCTGCCGGGACTATTTCAGCGCCTCCCAGGTGGGGGACGAGGCGTCCTTCCAGGAGTTCAGCAGGTACGAGGATTCCGTATTCAAATACATTTATCATGTATCCGGGAAAAAATGCGAATGGGACAAGGTGGAGATCGATACGATCATGTCCTCTGCGATAGAAGGTCTGTCCGGGTACGCGGAGCTTCGGAATCTGCCGGACATGCCGCTGCTGTACTTAAAGGGCGTCAACTTCGATACCAGCGACAGCCCGATCCTGTACGCCAATGAATATATCAATACCTCGATCATCAAGTACAATATCATCCGCGCGAAGAATATTACTTATTGATCATGAAAAATAGAGTCTTTACACTGAAATCACTTGTTGATATAATAAAACCAGCAGATGATTTTAAGTTTTATAGTAAACGAATGCAGAGGTGACCGTATGGCTGAAAAAGAAATGATAAACAATTTGATCGACGTTTACATCAATCTCCAGCGAATTGATATAGCAGATGATACAAAAAAGGAGATTGATAACCAGATCCGTGCCGTAAAGGCTAAGCTGGAATCCTTTGGTATTATTACAAGCGACCTGACCATCAACAAATAAAAATGCGCGGCGTTTATTATCACTTACATAAACGCCGCGTTTTTGTATTCATATATCCTGTATGAGCAGGTTGATGCGTTTTCATGTTTTGCGGTCCTGATTTTGCCAGTAAATATAGTCCTCCCACGCCTCTTCCTGCCAGACTTTATTCATCTTCAACCTCGATCAGTTCATGAATCTGCCCCTTACCGGCTTCCAGATCTGCAATTGCCTTATTCAAATGTCTTTGATTTTCTTCACTATAAAACGGGTCGGCACATATTTCAAAGGGAATTTTGTTCTGCCGGACGA
Organism: uncultured Clostridium sp.; assembly: GCA_964415625.1. GTDB lineage: Bacteria > Bacillota > Clostridia > Lachnospirales > Lachnospiraceae > Schaedlerella. The sequence continues at coordinate 525 of CAYQBE010000281.1, read as the reverse complement.
CCGCTTTTGTAAAAATCGTAAATGCAGTTGTCATATTTAATCCCATATCCTCAAAGAGAGTTTCTGCCTGCTTTTTTAATTTTTCATCCATCCGGATTGTTATACTCGTTGTTGCCATACTATCAGCCCCTTTCGTATTTACATCTTACAGCAAAAATGCTATTTCATCAATACATCGTATGTCCAGAAAATTTTATAATCACCACGATGGTTAGCTGGGCGTAACCTGTATCACCGTTAGGGAATCCTTAAAATCTTCTTAATCAAAAAAGTATAGAAAGGAAGGTTTTCCCATGTCTGACAAAATATTGATCGTTGACGACGAGGCCGAGATCGACGATTTAATTGAAGTGTACCTGAACAGCCATGACCATCGCCTTCTGGGAATGGTACGATGGAAAGTTCAAAAAGAAGCTGCCCTGTGGACAGCTCCCCGTATTTATTTTGCCTGTGCCATTGAGAATAATGTTTCTTGTAAAAGTTTAGAGAAATTGATATTATTTTTTTCAGCAAAAGTATTCAGCC
>CAYQBE010000280.1:0-3964 GCA_964415625.1 uncultured Clostridium sp. | reverse complement strand
AAATGAAATATTTTCCCATGCTTAACTTTTTCATCAACCGTTTCGCAAAGTAGACAATAAGAAACACTTCTAAAAAGCATATCTATCATCCAGTTTATAACCTTTTTTATGTATGTTAACATTATAAACCAACTGTTTCAGGAAGTCTACTATTTGTTACAATTTTCTTGTTCCTTCCCCCATTTCCTTCTCCCTCTCCATCTGTTCCCTGCACCTCCGATAAAAGGTCGAATGGCTCATATTCAGGGCGTTTGCCGCATTCCGCAAGGAAATCTCCCCCTGCTCCCACATTTCAAAATATTCCCGAAAATTATGGGGCGTTTCGATCTTCTGGCATCCAAACCGGATCCCCTTTGCCTTCGCCGCCGCGATCCCCTCCGCCTGCCGCTGCCGGATAAAGGCCCGCTCCGTCTCCGCCACATAGGCCAGGATCTGCAGCACCAGGTCTGAAATAAATACCCCCGTCAGATCCCCATGAACCGAATCCGTATTCAGCAGGGGCATATCGATCACCCGGATATCCGCCCCTGTCTCCTTGGTAATGTTTCTCCACTGCTCCAGGATCTCCCCATAGTTGCGCCCCAGCCTGTCGATACTCTTGACGACCAGCAGGTCGCCCTTTCTCAGCGCCTTCATAAGCCGCTGATACTGCGGCCGCAAAAAGTCCTTCCCCGACATCTGATCCAGGTAGATGTTCTCCTTCGGGATATCATACTCCTGCAGCGCGATCATCTGACGTTCCGGGTTCTGTTCCTTCGTTGACACACGTATGTAACCATATTTTTTCATCTGTACCTGCCTCCTTTTACTTTTATGCTTAAGCAACCCATTCATAATAGTAGGCAATAAGAAGCTGTTTAGGAACTGTCAAGCAATATTAAAAATTATTTCTTGACAGTTCCTTACCAATACATATTACACGATTTTGTCAAAAATCGCCGTCTCGAAGCATCATGTTTCTCTGCGGATTGCCGCCTCTTTCCATCAGGCAGCTCTAAAAAGTTGCAGAAAAAAACAGACCCCATCAGATCCAATTTCTCTGACAGAGCCTGCTTCATATACTCCTTACACCCTATACCACTTATCTAAAATTCCCATTACCGCATTTATACAACTGCTTCTATCAGCAGCTTTTCACCGATCACGACCTCATGCACACCGATCTTTTTCTGTTTATTAAAATTGAAGCTGAGCATATACCCCTTATTTTTGTGATATGCATCCAGATACTCTATCAGCTGTTTCTCCCCGCGCTTATGATATTCATTTCCGTGATAAATTTTCATCTCGATCACATATTGCTCCCCGTGATAATCCACGATCACATCCGTCCTGCCCAGATCCCTAGTACATCGTTGCATTAATTTCGAAGTAATAAGCGTTCGATGTTCATGTCAGTACAAGGCGGAGGAAGGAGGCGATGCGGTGGCATCGTTGACTGACGACAACGCAGTAATGGCATGGACAGCGAGCGATTATTACTCGATTATTAATGCAACGATGTACTTATCTGTGCCTCCACATAATAATTCCCCGTGCCGTTAATGATGGGCCTCAGATAGAGCAGGAAATTCTTTCCAGAACCCGCCGCATATTCAGATGCCCGTCTATCAGGAACTGGCTGCGATCCCTCTGGGATGCCTTATAAATATCCGTATCCTGCATGTCTGCTGCCGACAGGTAATAATTATACAGCCTCGTCTCAAAGATACGGTTCGCGACTGCCGCCTGTCCATTTCTATTCTTAATGAACCCGAACATCGTCGCCATGTCAAATGCCGGTTCATCCGCGTTATATGAAATATCCGCTCCTGTAAAAAGAAGCTTTTTCAGCATAGAATCCAGCTCTGGATAGTCTCTAAGCTTTCCCATGATAGAATCAAACAGTGTATTCTTTTCCGCCAATATCATACGCTCTGCTTCAAGAAATCCTTCTTTTGTCCAGGCCGCCCCTTGATCTGTGAACCCTTCCGTCCCGCAGACCTCCTCATCGATCAATTTACAAAGCTCCGACACCAGAAACGGATACCCGGATGTATCATGATAAATATATCCTGCCATTTCATCCACATTCATGCCGGTATGATGATCTTTTTCATACATTTCCAGCATTCCTGCAATATCTCCTTGTGAAAAACTCATATTCACCTTAAACTTCGCCGCGATGTTCCAAGGACTATTCAGCTTATGCTCTTCTTCCTGCCGGATCTTTCTTTTCAGGTTCTTTACATCATACACCCCTGCCAAAATGACGGACTGGAACGTCGGCGCTCCAAAAGCCTCCTTTTCCAGATAATAATTCCGCAGCTGCGCAAGAAAATCCAGAAAAACCTGGTTATTCTGCGCGCTGTCTATCTCATCCACCATCAATACCACCGGTTTGGAAGCAGTCCGGCAAAATTCCTGCAGCAGACAAAAGAGCCTGCGCAGATCAAAACCAGCGCCTTCCTTTTCCTCCGCGTCACGAAGCTGGCCGAGAACAGGATGTTCTTTTGCCATATCTTCATCATAACGCTCCACAGCTTTTGTAAAACAGGAGGCAAATGCCAGCGAAAATGTATTTTCATCCTTATAAGACGCGCTGCCCAACACCTGAAAATCCAGCCGCACAACAACATAGTCGTCTGCCAGTGCCTTTGCCAGCGCAAATAATATTGTGGTTTTTCCATATTGCCTTGCCCGGCTGATCACAAAATATGCGCCGTCATCGACCAGTTCCCGAATCTCCCGCAGCCTGCCGCTTAAGTCCACCATATAATGCCGCTCCGGAACACACGCCCCCGTAATATTAAACCGCTTCTTCGCCATGCATCTTCCCTCTTTTCAAGAAAATCATATTCTATTCTAACTATATTTTGTCACCTATTTCCGCTAGAAAATTGATGAATTGCGCAGCGCTCTAGCGCAATACCTATTGTACCAAAAACCTTTTCATTCCGCAATTACGCAGTCTCTATTTTTTTCCATCTCCCCGTAGAAAATTTCCTCATCCTCTGTTATAATGAATTGCGCTGATAAAAAAAGGAGGACATCATCATGAAATTTACTTTTGCCCACAACAATCTGAACGTATACGACCTGCAGAAATCCCTGGACTTTTATAAGGAAGCCCTTGGCCTGACTGTGGAACGCACAAAGGATGCCGATGACGGCAGCTTCACCCTCGCCTTTTTGGGCGACCAGACCACCCCGCATCTGCTGGAGCTGACCTGGCTGCGGGACATGAACCGTCCCTATGAGCTGGGCGACAACGAGATCCACCTGGCATTTACGGTAGATGATTTTGACGCTGCCCTCGCGAAGCACCGGGAGATGGGCTGTGTCTGCTTTGAAAATCCGGATATGGGAGTTTACTTCATCGAAGACCCCGATGGCTACTGGCTGGAGATCATTCCCGCCAGATAGATATTGAATGGAATGTTAAAATGCAGTTACTCGGAGCGAATACAACACTTCGCAGCGAAGAAGAAGTCACTCCATTTTAAAGATGAACAGTAAAAGGGAGTCACAGAGTGGCTCCCCCAAAACTAATACCCCCTTACTTCCTTCCGGATTTCCTTCATGTAGCCCTGCAAATCACAATCTTATCCCCCCTATCTTTAATACTGATACCGGATATCCAGTGCCTTGATCTCATGCGCCATAAGCTTCGTCTCCACCCGGAGCACGCCGTCCTCCACCCGGAGCCTGCGCAGCTCCACCTTCGGCATGGCGGCCCGCCGCAGATAGTCGATCTCTCCCTTCGACAGATTCCGGATATACTCCATATCCTTCCACGTATTCTGCACGCTCCCGTTGTCCTTGTTCACATAGAACACCCGCATCAGATAATCCCCGTCGGCCACATTGCGGATCTCAAATTTCAGATGCACCGCATCCAGGTCTTCATACAGCTCATCCATCTCCTCGATCCGGATGTCCTTCTCCTCCTTCATGGCATACCGGTAATTGAACTGCTTGCAGT
>CAYQBE010000279.1:0-3968 GCA_964415625.1 uncultured Clostridium sp. | reverse complement strand
ACTTCTGGTGGATCTTCATGATCATATTGTTCTTGCTTCCCTATGGATTGATCTCTTCGGAGATGGGAACGACCTATGATAATGGAGGCGGGCTTTATGACTGGGTATCTGCAGCATACGGACACAGAATGGGCGCAAGAGTATCCTGGTACTATTGGATCAACTTTCCACTGTGGACTGCATCTCTGGCAGTCATGTTCCCGGATCTGTACACAGTGATCACAGGGAAGGAGTTAAATACCATTGCAGCCATTATTATAGAACTGGCATTTGTCTGGATCGTAGCACTGATCGCACGGACACCTACCGCGGACGCGGTGTGGATCCTGAACGGTTCCGCGGCGATCAAGGTGATCCTGGCCATCGGCGTTGGCATCTTCGGAGTGATGGGAATTGCGAAGAACGGTATGGCAAATCCGATCACATTTTCCAACCTTCTGCCTTCTTTCGACCTGGACAGCTTATCCTTCATTTCCGTTATCATCTTCAACATGCTTGGATTTGAAGTGATCTGTACCATGTCAGATGATATGGAAGACCCGAAGAAGCAGATTCCGCAGGCAATCGTGATCGGCGGTATCGCGATCGCGGCGATCTATATGTTCTCCGCATTTGGTATCGGGGCGGCGATCCCCACGGCGGAGGTCAGCACCGACAGCGGCCTGATCGATGCGTTTATGCTGCTGACAGGCAAGGAAGGCGGAATCTTCATCTCCGCAGTGGCAGTCCTGTTTGGGCTGACCCTGTTTGGAAATATGATCTCCTGGTCAACAGGCGTTCACGAAGGGGCGGCTGCAGCGGCGGAAAATGGAGACATGCCGGCGATATTTGCAAAGAGAGATCCGAAGAACAACATGCCGGTAGGCGGAATCATGATGACAGCAGTGGTGGCTTCTATCGTAGTCATTGCGGCGCCGTTTATCCCGAATCAAGATCTGTTCTGGAGCTTTTTTGCATTGAACCTGGTAATGTTCCTGATGTCCTACATTCCGGTATTCCCGGGATTTTTGAAGCTACGCAAGGAAGATCCAAATACGGAGAGGCCGTTTAAGGTTCCCGGAAGCGGGATCATGCTGACACTGATGGCATATATTCCGATGATCCTGATCATTGTCTCGATCATCTTTACGGCAGTGCCGCTGTCCTTTGATCCGGATACGCTCGCAGCTACACTTCCGATCACGATCGGTGCGATCATCTTCATTGTACTTGGTGAGATCATCATCAGGATGAAAGGCGGTAAGGAATAAAGAAAAAATCCGCACAGAAACGGCCGGAATCTGGCAGTGAAGTGCTTCATAGCTGAAAACTATCATTTTAACTGGTCCTGCGCCGTGTCATGTGCCGCGCGGCGCGGGAAAACAAAGATTGCGGATGTCCGGAAGCGTAAGGCGGCCGGGCAGAAGGAAAATATCGCAAATAAGTCCTGTAGTGGACTTGAAAATATACCAATATAAAAGAAAGGATGACACAAAAATGGCAAAAAGAATTGAAGGAACAACCCCGAAGCAGGACGGCTATCGTATGCCGGGAGAGTTTGAAGAGCAGGAGTGCATATGGATGTTGTGGCCCTGGAGAAACGACAACTGGAGACTGGGCGCGAAGCCTGCACAGGTAGCTTACTGTGATGTTGCAAAAGCGATCGCGGAATTTGAACCGGTGAAGATGTGTGTACCGCCTGCGCAGTACGAGAATGCGATCGCACGTCTGGGAGGAACCGATAACATCAGCATCATCGAGATGACCAACGATGATTCCTGGATCCGTGATACCGGCGCCACCTTCCTGATCAATGACAAGGGCGGCTTACGGGCTGTTGACTGGGATTTCAACGCTTACGGCGGATTGATCGACGGACTTTACTTCCCATGGGATCAGGACGCGATGATCGCACGCAAGATGTGTGAGATCGCCGGGGCTGACAGCTACAGGCCAGGGATCGTCCTGGAAGGCGGTTCCATCCATACAGATGGGGAGGGAACGGTTCTCACGACCGAGATGTGCCTGCTTCATGAGAGCAGAAACCCGGATAAGAGCAAGGAGGAATTAGAGCAGATTCTGAAAGATTACCTGAATGCGGATAAAGTGATCTGGGTAAAAGACGGGATCGATCCCTATGAGACCAATGGACACATTGACGACGTGGCTTGCTTCGTTGCTCCGGGTGAAGTGGTTTGTATCTATACCGATGATGAGAACCATCCGTTCTATCAGCAGGCGCAGGATGCGTACAAGTTCCTGTGTGAGCAGACAGACGCTAAGGGCCGCAAGCTGAAAGTACATAAGCTGTGCATGACAAAAGAGCCCTGCTACTTAAAGGACGCGGACACGATCGATTATTCAGAAGGCGCGATCCCGCGTGAGGAAGGCGAGGTTTCCATCGCTTCTTATCTGAACTACCTGATCGTAAACGGCGCGATCATCCTGCCGCAGTACGGCGATGAGAATGATGAGCTTGCAGTAAAACAGATGCAGGAGATCTATCCGGACCGCAAGATCGTGGGCGTACAGACGACAGAGGTTGCTTACGGCGGCGGAAATATCCACTGCATCACACAGCAGCAGCCGAAGGCGAAGTAAGAATAACTTTGTTAACCAAATAAAAAAATATATAAAAGAAAAAGGAGATTACAACTATGTATGCAAATGGCGTAAGACACTTCATCGACACAATGGATTTCACAAAGGAAGAACTGCTTGACATCATCCACCTTTCCCTGGAGATCAAGAAGAGCATCAAGGCAGGCTACAATCCGCCGCTCATGAAGGGCAAGACTCTGGGAATGATCTTCCAGCAGTCCTCCACAAGAACCCGTGTATCCTTTGAGACTGCTATGGAACAGCTGGGCGGACACGCACAGTACCTTGGACCTGGCATGATCCAGTTAGGCGGACATGAGACCATTGGTGATACAGGAAAGGTTCTGTCCCAGCTGATCGATGTCGTCATGGCACGTGTGATCGAGCACAAGACAGTAGTTGACCTGGCGAGTGCCTGCTCCATCCCGGTTCTGAACGGAATGTCTGATTACAATCATCCGACCCAGGAGATCGGCGACCTCTGTACGATTGTTGAGAACCTTCCGAGAGGAAAGAAGCTGGAAGACTGCAAGGTGGTATTCGTAGGCGACGCAACACAGGTCTGCGCATCCCTGGCAATGATCACCACAAAGCTTGGCATGAAGTTCGTACATTACGGACCGAAGGGACATCAGCTTCAGGACAGCCCCAGCGCGGCCTGCCTGGCAAAGATCGAAGAGAACTGCAAGGAAAGCGGAGCAACCTTCCTGACCTCTGACAACAGAGAAGATGTCAAGGGCGCGGACTTCATTTACACAGACGTATGGTACGGCCTGTATGAAAATGAGATGCCCAAAGAAGAGCGTGTACGCGTATTCGGCGACTACCAGGTAAACAGGGACCTGATGAGCCTTGGAAATATCGGATGCAAGTTCATGCACTGCCTGCCGGCAACCAGAGGCGAGGACGTGACAGATGAGGTTGCGGATTCTGATTCTTCCCTGTGCTGGGACGAGGCTGGAAACCGCCTGACCGCAATGAGAGGCCTTCTGGTATACCTGACACAGTATCAGAGAGAAGCAGCTCCGTCAGAGCTTCAGATCGCGGCGGCAAAAGAGCAGCTTGAGAAGTTCATGGCTGAGAGAGGCATCCACTGATCGGAGGTAAAAAAATGTCCAAGATTGTAATCGCATTGGGCGGAAATGCCCTTCAATCAAAGAACAGCGCGCCGACAGCAGAGGGACAGCTTGAAGTCGTAAAGAATACCTGTGAGCGGATCGCGGATATCTGCTCCCAGGGATATGAGGTGGCTATCGTACATGGAAACGGACCTCAGGTGGGACGGATCCTGCTTGCATCGGAGACCGCGAAGGACGTGACTCCGGCAATGCCCTTTGACGTATGCGGCGCCATGAGCCAGGGCTATATCGGATATCACATCCAGCAGG
>CAYQBE010000278.1:0-4084 GCA_964415625.1 uncultured Clostridium sp. | reverse complement strand
GACGCGCTTTTCCGAAACGGGATTTTGTACGGTCCACAATGATCCCCATGATAATGTCGCTGATACCGTCAAATACCCGGGACACCAGCATGATCGTCCCCACCGCAAGGGTATTGACGCCCGCGTAATCGGAATAGTAAAACATCAGAAACGCGGACATGGCCGTGTAAATGATGTTGCACCCAAAGTCTCCGCAGCCGTAGGAAAAACGTTCTGCCAGCTTTGCAAAAGTCAGTTTGTTTTTTTGATCCATTCTTCATTTCCTCCTTATGTATCACTCAACTTTATTTTATATAGATATCCTAACAAGATTTCCTTAGTTTTGTTAGATACATTTACGAAGAAAATGCAGGTCGATTCCGACTTTTCTTTTTGCGTGTGGCTTTCACACACATGCCCGCCCGTGGATTACTCCCACGGTTTACACCCTGTCCTGTTCCGGACAGCGCCCTTTCCTACAGCTCCTTACTCTCCAAAGGGCTCGTAGAAGGGCGAGGGCAGCATCTGCATCTCCTTCCAGCTCATCCTTCTCACCGCCTCCCGTTTCTCCCGGGGCGTACAGCCGTAAGTCTCTTTAAAATGCCGCATGGCGACCTTATAGTTGGTACAGCCATGATCCTCGAAGATCTCATTCACCGTCCGCTCCGTATTCACCAGATCAATATACACCTTGGAAATGCGGATCGCATAGACATATTCCATGATCGTCATTCCCAGCTGTTTTTTGAAAATCCTGGCCAGATAATCCTCGTGATACCCGAAATGCTCCGCCAGTTCCGAGACGATACATTTTTCCCGGTAATGCTCCTTTAAATAGGTCATGATCGGGTTGACCTTTTCCAGCTGTCCTTCATTTCTGTCAAATTCCTTCTGCACCAGCTTATGGGAATAGGAATGGACCAGGGTAAATAACAGCTCATACAACAGACTGTTAAACCGAAGGAGATACCCCTCCGGCCGGATATCATAGACTGCGTGCATATCCATAAAGATCTTCTTCACCTTCTCCAGCCTGGTCCGTTCCACCTCGCCCGCCGGATTCTTGTCCACGAAAAAAGTATATAATTCGATATCCGGAATGAATTTTCTCAAAATCTCCTTGGGGATCTGCAGCACCAGCGCCTTATTTTTTTCACTCAGTACGGAATGGATCACCCTGGAATTGACAATATTAAATTCTCCTTCACGGAGCACCTCCCGGCGGTTCTCGAAGGTCACCGCCATGCTTCCCTCGATCATATAGACCAGCTCCAGGCTGTCGTGCCAGTGGGGCGGCACATAGCTCCCCATATCTACGGAAAGATAAAATCTCGCTTCAATATCCGGATTCACCGATACGATCTCATGACGCATATGATTTCCCTCCTGATTGATTGCCTACTTTTCTTCAAACCACCCAAAATCCACGCATCTCCCCAGATCCCAGCTGTCCCAGCCGATCCAGCCCCTGTCATTGACCGTATCCGTCAACAGCTTATAGCTCCAGTAAAAATACCCGCTGCCCTCTTTCCATGCGTCCAGCTGCGCCTCGGCCACAGCGCGGTAGATCCGTTTCTTCTCTTCTGCGTCTACCCTCTCCTCACTGCTTCCTTCCACGCCGTTTAACACGCTCTGTCCGCCTTTCGTATCGCAGCCGCAGGCCAGAGAGTTGAACAGGCACCACTCCCCGCAGATCACCGGAAAGTACTGCTGCATTTCCCGGATGTCCTTTTTGAAATGCTCCTCAATATACGCCTTGTATGCTTCCAGCTCCTGAGTGCATCCTGCCGCTTCCGCCATCATCAGATACTGATGGGTGTCCAATACCACATTGACGTACTTTTCCTCCCGCATAAAATCCTTCCATGCCAGAAGCTCAAATCCGTCGTGGATCACAACATATTTTTCCTCTGGTAAATATTGCCGGAGCCGGTCATAAGCCCTGTGGTAAAACTCCTTCAAAAAATCCAGGCTGTTGGGGCCGGATCCTTTTGCCATCTCCGGATTTGCCGCCGGGTAACGGCTGGGCACATCCATCAGCTTCCAGGCGTTTTCCGTGATCGGTTCATTCAGCACCTCGATGCCCCAGAGCCCTTTTCTGGTTCCGTAACGCTTCGCCAGCCTTTCCAGGACAGAGAGGACAAACTCCACCTCCTCCGGCTCCTGGGACCATCTGCATACGCCGCAGATCCCCCCGTTGTCAAATCCGTTCTGCCCCAGGGGCGCGGTGTGCAGGTCGATCAGGATCTCCAGCCCGTACCTTTCCGCCCAATTAAATGCCTGATCCAACTCCCGGATACAGCCGATAAATGGTTCTCTGTCCCCGAAAATGAAATACGGGACCGGGATGCGCACGGCCTCCATCCCCATGGCTTTGATAGACACAAAATCCCGTTCCGTGATATACTCCGAACGATGGATCTGAATCCTTGCCTCATAGACCTCCCGGGGCAATTGGCGCGGGAGATTGTACTCATCCTCCGCCGCCGTCCCCTCAAACAGCGCCGGGCTCATCCACTTTTCCAATACCAGCCAGTTTCCCAGATTCACTCCTTTTACATACATACCGCATTCCTCTCTTTCTTTTTTGCAGGCTTGGATAAACTGCTGCTCCTTTCCCAGAACCTGTTCACCATATAATGACATATTAACAGCTTATTTCTATATTTGCCATATCCTTTTACGCGGAAAAACAGGTCGATTCCGACTTTTTTGCCTCAGAGAACATGGAAATCGCCCAAAAACTATTGACCTTCACGGAACGTAATAGCTTATAATTAATTCATACAGGAAACCTGCTGCAGAAGAATTTCCTGTATCAGAACATATCCGGAACATGGAGGGCACATAATATGATGACAGTAAAGGAACTATCAAAACAGACAGGCATCAGCGCGCGTACACTGCACTACTATGACGAGATCGGGCTGTTCACGCCGACGGAAAAAAGCGAGGCAGGATACCGGCTCTATGACGATCAGGCTTTGGAACGGCTGCAGCAGATCTTGTTTTTCCGTGAATTTGATATTCCGCTGAAGGAGATCAGAGCCATGATGGACAATCCCGCTCTTGACAGAAATGAACTTCTGCGGATGCAGAGAAAGATGCTGGTCAGGAAAAAGGAACGCATGGAGCGCCTGATCGACTATATTGACGCCATACTGAAAGGAGAGAATCAAATGGATTTTACAGTATTTAACAAAGCAGAGATTGAGGAAATGTTTCAGACCACGTTTGAGCACATACCCCCGGAAATGCGAGAGGCCGCAATCCGTGAATTTGGAAGTGAGGAGCAATGGAAAACGCACTATATGGAGGCCGTTTCCTCGGAGAAAATGCAGAAGCAATATGCGAAAGTGGTAGAATGGTACGGCGGCAGGGACGCCTTTCTGGACGTGGTGAACCACCCGCTCAGTAAGGAGGTGGCGGAAAGCTATGCCGAACGGGAGCGGGCCATCCGCCGGAAGCTGATCGCAAAACGGGACTGCGAGATCCATTCCCTTGAAATCCGGGAGATCATAGGGGAATACGGCTTCGTGATGAAGCAGCTTACGCAGATGAAAGATGAAAAGATCTGTATGATGCAGCTTGCGCAGACCTACCGCAGCAAGCAGGTCCGCGGCGCGGTGGATGAAGAATACGGGGAAGGCGCTTCGGAGTTCTTTGCGCGGGCGATTGAAGCATTTTATGAATCATCTGCCACTTCGATCTCCTTGATCTGATGCTCGTTCCCCTGTATCAGATAGGTGTTCCCGCTGCCGCAGTAAGGGCAGGTCTTCCCATGCTCCACCGTGGCGTAGGTCTCCCGGCAGTCCTCGCAGAAGGTAATGGCCGGGATCGTCTCGATCACCAGCTCGCAGCCTGCCATCACAGGGCTCTTGGAGCATTTCCATTTCCAGCAGTCCTCCAGGTAGGAGGGGATGATGGTGGACACCTCTCCGATCTGGAGCACCACCTTCCCCACCCTGTCTGCCTGGTTCTCAGCCGCGATCTTCTCTACGGTTTTTACAATGTAAAAGACGATCCCTAATTCATGCATTTTTTCTCCCTTTATTTTCTGCCGTTTTTACCGGAAGCTATAGTATAACCCACGATAATTACCGCT
>CAYQBE010000277.1:0-4264 GCA_964415625.1 uncultured Clostridium sp. | reverse complement strand
CTTTCATCTTCTAATCTATTCCTCGCTTAATATCTGAGGAATAAGGATATAGATGGCAGTTCCAAGGTCTGGTGTGCTGTCAATAGTGATGGTTCCATGCTCCTGTAGCGAAGAATTAATGCGAACATTAATGTTGCTGATACCAAAGTGCCTATCATAGCGGACGGATTTTTCGGCTAAGTCTTTCTGAATCTCCAGAAGTTTATCTGGCGCAATCCCGATTCCGTTATCTTCAATGAGAATCCGAACCATATCTTCATCATAGGAGATATCAATATTGATATGCATAGTCTGACCGCCTTTTTTTAGTCCATGGCGGATGGAATTCTCAAGAACCGGCTGCAGTGTGAATTTGCAAATAAGAAAGTTCTCGATTCCTTCATCTAGCTGGATAGACCAGTCAAATACATAATTCTTGCACAGTGCCTCCATCCTAAGATATAGTTCAGCAATATCCAGTTCTTCCCTAATAGTAATCATTTCATCTGGCTTATGAAGCAGACCCCGGTAAAAATGTGAGAGATCGGAAAGCATCTGATCAGCTTTTTTTAATTCCCCCAGTGATAGGAGTGTTTGAATGGAAGCCAGGATATTGTATAGAAAGTGTGGGTTAATCTGCGATTGTAATAACTGGTAGTTCAGGCGTTCCTCTTTGACAGACAGTTCCAGGACTTCGTGAAAACTATTATCCAACGCTTTAAGCATATGGTTGCAGCTGATAGAGAGTCGGTCAATTTCATCACTTGTCTCAGGATATTTTGGGAGCAAAGAAGCCATGGCAGAGACATCGGTCTCTTTATGGTTCCATTGTGTCTGTTCCATAGCGGAGGACAAAAGGTCAATCTTCCTGGTAAGTCCTTTGGAGATATATAGGATTGCAGACACTGTAAGGAATACGATAATAATAAGGGAGAACAGCGTGGTCTGTACAAGACGGTCTGTGTTCTGCCGGATATAGCTGTCTGGAATTTCCGTAATCAGATACCATTCGCCGGAATGTATGGGGTGGATTAGGATCTCATCACCATTCCAATGAAAGGCTTTCTCTTTGGTATGAGACAGATAAGCCTGTATCTGTTCTTTGGGCAGAGTGTTTCCGATTTGTTCATAATCCATATCTGCGATGACTACACCGTTTTTGTCAACCAGATATGCTTTTACAGTGTTACTGGCATAGAGTGCAGAAAGATAATCGGACAGCTCAAAGGAGGTCAGATGAATTCCAAAAGCATATTCCATGGTGGGAGAATCCAGGAGTTTGCCTGTTATGGAAAAGGAACGATAACAGGTCAGAAAACCACCCTGATCCTTACCTTTGGAAACAACGTAAGGAAAAGGGAGGTTCTTGCGGAACGTCCATTTGGGTGAGACTCCGAGGTTGCGAAGCTCGTTTTTGTTTATATCATAATCGACCAGCTTGTTAATAGGGAAAAAATTGACTCCTTCATTGCCCCCGATAGAGTTATCATCAAGAAAGATACTGATATGATAAATATCAAAAGCATTCATAAGTGAAGTAATCGTATTTTTTGTAGAGGAAAATGCATCCATATATACAGATAGAGGCTCCTGTGGGGTATGATAAAGTGTATAAAGTGAAAAATGGACAGAGTCTGCCAAATTCTCGACTTGAATCATTCTTTCATCAATGCTTTTGGCAGCCTGTCGACTTGACAAGTCTGTGCTTTCGAGAATCTTGCGCCGTGCAATGTTAAGGGATGTTATATAAGATGAAATCCCAAGGTACAGGATGGGAATGACTGCGCAGAGAAGAAAACATAATATTAACTTTAAGCGAAAACTCTTTTTTATATTATGCAACATTTTAGCCTCACACCTCTTTCAAGCATAGCGTATTTATTTAGAATCTATTATAACTAAAGAAAGTAGATGATACAAGAGAACAAAATATATTATAAAAAGCTCGAAAAAAATCATATTTTATAGATTAGGAAAAATTAGTATGATTGGTGTAGAAAAATTAAGAGGAGGAAATAACAATGAAGAGTAAAAAAGTAGTAAGTTTGATGCTTGCGACAGCCATGACAGCGGGATTGGTAACGGGATGTGTAAAGCCAACAGCCGGGAATGCAGGTTCAGATGTAGAACAGAATGAGGATTCCAATAAGATTACGATTATGTCACAGGATACGACTTATGGAGAAGCATTTGAAGAGTACATCAAGAAAGCAGAAGAGGCAACCGGATTGGAAATTGACACTGTTGCATGTCCGACGAACACAGATGACAGGCAGGCAAAGATTACAACAATACTTTCATCAGGTGATGATAGTGTGGATATTATCACGATTAATGATGAGATGATGAGTGCATTTAAAAACACTGGTTATCTGGAACCGCTCCAGGATACGGTCATGACGGAAGAACTCATGCAGCAGTTCCCGCAGGAGTATATGAAGGGAATGACTATGGTTGGAGAAAATGTATATTCGGTTCCTTGCTTTATGGACATTCTTGCGTTCTGGGTAGATGAAGAGAAGATGGAGAATGCAGAACTTGAGGAGATTAAAACGAAAGAAGATTTTGAACAATATGTGAAAGCTAATTCAGGAGATGGAAAATATGGTTATGGTGATGCTTGGGAGAAAACATATGTATTCAACTCTATTGGCACATTTGTAAATCTTTTCGGTGGGGATTATTATGACTGGACGAATCCGAAGACGCAGGAAGCCGTAAAGTTCATGTATGATATGGCAAAAAATGGAGAAACACCGCTGGCGCAACTTGCGGATCAGTATGATCCGATGATGCAGAAATTCTTTGACGGAGATTATGCTTCCATCTTCATGTATGTAGGTGCGATTCAGACTTTTGTGAATTCAGGAAAATATGGAGAGGATAAGCAGCATCTAGCTCCTATGCCAACATTTGAGAATAAGACCGCATATATGTCAACATGGGGCTATGTATTGAATGCCGCATCTAAAAATAAAGAAGCAGCCCAGAAGTTCCTTGAGTATGCAGCAAGCGAACAGGGGGAACTTGATTACACGGAAATGAGTTCTAGACTGCCAGCAAGAGCCGATGTGTTGAACAGTGAAAAGTTGGAGGCCATGGATCTTGCGGGATTGGATGAGATTAAAGGATATGTTAATGATACAACTTTGCTTGCCCGTCCTATGGCACCTCAAGCAATGGAGTTCATTAGTGATATGGGTTCGTTATTCCAGCAGTACGTTTCGGATGAATTATCTCTGGACGAGTTTTGTGAAAAAGCTCAGGCATCCGTAGATACTTATATTAATAAATAGCAGTAATATATTTGTATGAGGACAAAGGAGCAAAGGTGAGATGGAAAAAAAACGGAGAAATTTGTGGGTGGCGTGGCTTCTTGTGATTCCGGTATTGCTTGTTCGGGGATTTACAACTCTTTATCCAATTATTGTGACATTTATAAACAGCACATATGATATGAGCCTGCTAAAAGGTGGGGATTTTCAGTTTATAGGATTGGATAATTACATCAGAATCTTCCAAGATGATAAATTAGTAACATCAATACAGTTTACGATTATATTTACGGCAGTTTCGATGGCGCTGCATTTGATTTTAGGAATTGGCCTTGCGATGATGTTGAATATGAAGTTCAAGGGGAAAAAGTTTTTGAGGACAATAGTGTTGATTCCCTGGGCGATGCCTATGGTAGTTGCAGGTCTTGCCGCAAGATGGGCATTCAATGACAGCTATGGTTTGATTAATGATCTGGTTCGTAGGTTTAATCCGGACTTTCATTTTGACTGGCTGGTTCAAGGCGGATCGGCAAGAGCAGCGGTAATTGCAGTAGATTTATGGAAAGATCTGCCATTTTTTGCCATATTAGTTTTAGCGGCGCTTCAATTTATTTCTGCTGACATTTATGAGGCGGCAAAGATTGACGGGGCGGGAACGATACGGGCATTCTTCTCTATTACATTGCCGAATATTATGAAAACGGTACTGAGTTTGTCAATATTCTTTACGATGTGGCGTCTGACCAGCTTTGATGTGGTTTATGCGATGACATCAGGCGGACCGGGTGACTCTACATCACTTGTTGCCTACAGGATTATGCAAGAAGCGTTTACAAATTTGAATTTGGGATATGCATCGGCAATTGCAGTGTGTCTGTTCCTTGTGATGGCGGTTTTAAGTATGCTTCAGATGAGAGCAATTAAGAGATTTGAATAAGGGAGGGGAGAACATGAACCCAAGTACAAAAAGAAGAGCCGAGACTATATTGAAGTGGGCGCTTACGGCTGTA
>CAYQBE010000276.1:0-4286 GCA_964415625.1 uncultured Clostridium sp. | reverse complement strand
TCTGCGAAGCAGATTTTTAATGCGGGCAATTCCCGTATCGTTTTTTCATACGATAGCACTAGACGATTCAGTATTCCTCGATCAGCACGCCCTGAACCAGGAACCGCTCATCCTCCAGCACATTGGTACAGGTGGAAAGGCTCACGATCCGGGAACCCGAGTTTAAATCCACCTCCACCTGATAATTGGATGAATTTTTACACAGCTCCAGGTAATTCAGGAAATCATCATCCGTATCGTAGTCCAGATTATAATTCTCCGCAACAGCCTTTACCACGCCTGCCGAAAACACCTGGTAGACCTTGGTCGTCCCGTCAGGCGTATAGATATAAAAATATGGATGCTGCTTGCAGAACTCCTCATCCGCATAGGCGCTGAGCTGGGAAAACATCTCGCCGCCCACCTTCAGGTTGTGACCGTAGATGAAGGAATTTTTGTCGGTAAATGAGGAATGGTTCCGTTTATCCAGGAAGATCGCTCCCAGCTTATTGTCATTTGCGGAAAATGTCTTTGTCAGATATTCTTCATTGTCCCGGCTCTTGACAACCGGATAGCTGATGACGGCCGGTTCCTCCAGACGGATCCAGGCAACCGTGTCCGGATTCTCCGCCAGCAGCGCGTCAAAGTCCACCTGAAAGCCGTCACCGGGTTTTTCCTCTTCTCCCTCTTCTTCTGGTTCAGGCTCGGTCACTGCCATTTCCTTGACCTTATCATATTCCTGTCCGCCCTGGTAATATGGAAGGATCATCATCACGATCTGGTAAATGGAAACGGCCAGGATGCCGAATGCAATGAGCATGATCAGGTTCGTGAACAGCCCGCCCTTTTTTCCCTCTTTCTTTTCCGCCTTCCTGGCAGCCTTTTTTGATGCTTTCTTTCCGGCGGTCTTTTTACCGCCGGCCTTCTTCGCCGTTTTTTTACCGGCCCCTCCTCTGGATGCAGACGCCTTTTTTCCTTTCAGATTCTTGTTCTCCATCGTTCTGCCTGCACAGCCTGCCTTTCTCAGTATTTGTTGATCCTGTTGTATCTGCACGATACCTTCGCAGATTCCCTGCGCAATCCGCACATGTTATACTACGCGCCCGATAGCTCTGCCGCGCAGCATAACATGATGCGCGGCTCCTAAAATCCAAGATTTTCATCTACAAGGATCACCTTCGTCCTCTTCGGAACCCTGGAAAATCTGGTGATCAGGATCTGACAGCAAATGCATTCCGGAGACTTGCAGTCTGCGCAGGTTCCGTTCTTTACGCATGGGGTCTGGATACCGAACCGCTGCGCGTTGATGGGCGCGGCCTCATTTTTTGCGCGGCTCATGGCATCGGCCTCGGTCTTGACCACCTTATTCATGCCTACGATCAGCAGAACCGTTTTCGGACCGTAAGCGTAGGCCGCCACACGGTTCGCATTTCCATCGATGTTGACCAGGATCCCGTCCTCGCTGAGCGCATTGGTGCTGCCCAAGAACACATCGCAGTTCAGTGCCTGGTGCATGACCTCCTCCTGCTCCGCGCGGGTCTCCTTCGTCCCCCGGTCCAGGACCTCATAATTCCCTGCGCGAACCGCGTCTAAAAGGCCGATCTCCTGTGCGGACATGCTTCCGCCCCAGCTGACCGAGCTGCCCTCCGGGATGAGCTCCAGGGCTTTGGCCAGGGCCTCTTCCTTTGTCTTTACATAATAAGCTTCCATGTTGCGGGATTCCAGCGCCTTCACTACGCGCAGGCCCAATACTTCGTTGCGCATCTCTCTTACGTTCATTTTTTATCCGCCTTTCTACTGTTCCAAATCAATGTCGTGTTCTTTATTATAGCAGTCATGATGTGAAAAGACAACGGAGGGATTGTAAAAAACAAAATTGCTCCCGTCTACTGCATTTAAAAATTCCTGCTCAATTTCCTGATTTGGAATAAATACCTCCTCAGCCGATTCGTCAAAGGCCAAATATCCCAGATGTACCAGAAGAGTCAGGACATCATCCCTTGATGCAAATGTTGTCATATCATTTTGAAATTTCCTTGTGCTGATCTTACAGCGTCCGTTCCCCAGCATCCGGGTAACCGTTTCCTTCAGGCCGTCAAAATCCATATCCATGTAAACCCGGAGCGCTTCGTAGGTCTCCGTCCCGATCCAGTAGCTTTTAAACTTCTTCCATATCAGTGCGCCCACCACCGATTTTGGATTATAAATGTGCTCCCCGCCCAGCAGATATCCGTCGTACCAGTTTTTCATTTCCAAATAGGATACACCGTGTTTCTCGCATTGCTGCATCACTTCGGCCTCTGTAAATCCAAAATATTGGCTGAGATTTTTAGGATCGATCATGGAATATTCGTCAAAAATATTGATTGCCGAGTGCTCGCCGTATTTTTTGATCGGAAGGATTCCGGTCATATAAGCC
This sequence comes from uncultured Clostridium sp., assembly GCA_964415625.1. Taxonomy (GTDB): domain Bacteria; phylum Bacillota; class Clostridia; order Lachnospirales; family Lachnospiraceae; genus Schaedlerella. The sequence continues at coordinate 1,888 of CAYQBE010000276.1, read as the reverse complement.
AGTTCCACATAATCCTGTCCTTTGAAAAGCCCCCGAAGGAAGTCCAGATAATTTTTCTGGATTTCCTTACGCTCCTTTGCAACTCGGAATACACAGTCCCACTCGTCAATGATAAAAACAAAGCCCTCCCCTGTTCGGGAATAGACTTGTCTCAGAACACCCGGAAGCCCATACTCGTCTACTTCAAAGCATTCCCCATATTCCAGACGAAGCTCTTTGATCACTGCCTGTTGGATTTTCTCAATAAAAATATCCAAATGGGATTCATGATACAAAAACTGCTGAATATCCAGCCGAATGACCTGATGCTGATTCAAATGCCGCGAAAATGTTTTTTCACCTGCGATCTCCAAACCGTCAAATATTCCTGCGGAATCGCAGCCCCTGCTGTAATATGCCGAAAGCATGTCAGCGACCATAGACTTTCCAAAGCGCCGCGGCCTGCTGACACATATGTTTTTCTGTTTTGTATTCAAAACCAGATCTGTATATGAGATCAGTTTGCTTTTATCTACATAGACCATGGAATTCACTGCTTCCTTAAATGCAGTATTTCCTGGATTTACATATATTCCCATAGGCTACTCACTCCCTTCCAGATTCGAATGATTCTGATTGTGTTTTCATCTTATCATAAAACGCTGGGGTGGTAAAGTAGACAAAAAGAATTGAACTCTTATCAGTGAAACAAATGAAATGAGCTGATGCCTGGTGTAGATATCCGGGCAATACTGAAACAGCTTTTTCTTTTCTTCATCAAGTATCTCTTTCAGCAGACCAGGCCCGATGTCTGAAAGCATTTCCACCATTGTAATCCACAAATCTTCTGCAACTATTTCCAGTTGCTATTTCACTTTATGTCAAGTATAATGGAAATTGAAAGCTTACCAGATAAAACAATTATTAGAAATTTTGGAACAGGAGGGTCTCATATGAATAATACATTTGAATATAAAGGTTATATTGGAAGTATTGAGTTTTCGGAAGAAGATGCTCTTTTTTTCGGGAAAGTCATGGGGATCCGTTCCCTGATTTCCTATGAAGGCAAAAATGCCAACGAGCTTATTTCTGATTTTCACAGTGCAGTTGACGATTATCTCGCGGTCTGTGAGGCGGAAGGCAGGGAGCCGGAGAAAGCCTACAAAGGCAGCTTCAATATCCGAATCTCCCCGGAACTCCATAAGCAGCTGGTCGTTTGCGCCACTTCCCGCCAGATGTCTCTGAACAGCTTTGTGGAGAATGCACTTCGGAAATCCGTTGTTATTTCATAGTCAGTGTACTGCTTTACCGAAAGAAAATGCTCAGAGCCGCTTTGCACATTCAAAGCGGCTTTTTCATTTCGAAAGGAAGATAAAATGGATCAATTATTACAATGCGCTGCAGCTTATCACTTTGCCCGTAGTAATACGGTTGGATGATCGAAAGATCACCCAACCTGCAGATGGGAATTATTCATAATCCGGAAAGATCTGGCAAAGCCCGCCTTCCCCGCCGACAACACGAATGGAGCCCCATTCTCCGAACCCCTTTGAAAGATCCAGAGCTTCTTCATCCTGCAATCCGGCATTCCACACATAGGCCAGAGGATTTGCACCATCCGCTTCGATGCCTTTCAGCGCCCTCCTCTCCGCTGGCCATTCTTCTTCATAAGAAGAGACAGAGAGCATTGCGTAAAGGATGCCCACATTGGTTACAGTTCTGATCACATGGTAGACCAGGATCTGAAGCTGATTCTCTACTTTCTCAACCAGCTTTCTCTCTTCATCCGAACATTCATGGAGAACTCCCACCATCACGCCCAGATTCATCGGCCTGCTGACATATACCTTATGTTCCTCTTCAAAATCCCGGATCACAGATTGCTCCTTTTCATCCAGAAGCCCCAGCA
>CAYQBE010000275.1:0-4351 GCA_964415625.1 uncultured Clostridium sp. | reverse complement strand
TAGAGAAACGGGCCGGTGTGAATCTGCTGGAATATCTCCGCAACCGTTTCTTTGAGCCGCTTGAAATCGGCAACCCGGACTGGACGTTGTGTCCCAAAGGCCATGTCCATGCAGCCAACGGACTTTATGTTACGATTGATGAAATGGCAAATTATGGAAATATGATTATGAATATGGGGAAATATAAGAGTCTGCAGTTGGTTCCGGAGAGCTATATGAAAAGAGCGACCTCCAATCTGGTAGATAACTCTGCTTCCAAAACTCCCGGGAATCTGTATTCCGGCTTCGGATATGGATACCAGTTTGTGATGAACCCGGAGCCGGGGGCATTCCGGTCTGACGGAAATTACGGACAGTTCTGTCTGGCCTATCCGGAAAAGGGAACCGTTGTTGTTGTGATGTCCCTGGAAGGACAGTTTGAAAAGATTGGTAACTCACTCTGGCAGACAGTGATCCCTCAGTTGTAGAAAAGAATAAGGAGAATTCTTCCGCAAATTATGAAATGTTGATTTCTTATACAAGTAAGGATTCAGAACAGCAGACCGTCGATTCCGTCTGCTGTTTTGAACTGCCACAAAAATAAATATGAGGAGGAAGGAAATGAACAAGGATTATTCATCGGAATCATTAAAAATGCACTATGACCTGAAGGGGAAGATAGAGATCGTTTCCCGCGCAAGGGTGGATTCCAAAGAGGCGCTAAGCCTGGCGTATACGCCCGGCGTTGCAAAGCCATGCCTGGAGATTCAGAAGGATCCCGATAAAAGCTATGAACTGACCCGGCGCTGGAATACAGTTGCGGTTGTTACGGACGGCACCGCAGTCCTGGGGCTGGGAGACATCGGTCCGGAGGCGGGGATGCCGGTCATGGAAGGAAAATGCGTCCTGTTCAAGGAATTCGGCGGCGTGGACGCGATTCCCTTATGTATCCGCAGTAAAGAGACGGATGCTATTGTAGAGACCATCCGTCTTCTGGCTGGAAGCTTTGGTGGAATCAATCTGGAAGACATTTCCGCACCCAGATGCTTTGAAATCGAGAAACGCCTCAAGGAATGCTGTGATATCCCGATTTTTCATGACGACCAGCATGGAACCGCAGTTATTACGCTGGCGGGACTCATCAATGCGCTCAAGCTGGTTGGTAAAAGGCTGGACGAAGTAAAGATTGTGACCTCCGGCGCAGGGGCGGCAGGTATCGCCATTATCCGCCTGCTCATTTCCATGGGGGCGAAAAATGTGATCATGACTGACCGCCAGGGGGCAATCTACCGTGGTCGGGAAGGGCTAAATCCGATAAAAAAGGAAATGGCGGAGATTACCAATCACGCCTGCGAAAAAGGAAGTCTGCCGGATGTAATTCGAAAAGCGGACGTATTTATCGGAGTATCTGCCCCGGGGACATTGACCGCCGATATGGTCAGGTCCATGGAAGAGAATCCTGTCATCTTTGCCTGTGCCAATCCGACTCCAGAGATATTTCCAGAAGAAGCAAAAGCAGCAGGCGCAGCCGTAGTGTCTACCGGACGGTCAGATTATCCGAATCAGGTCAACAATGTATTGTGCTTCCCGGGAATGTTCCGAGGGGCCTTGGATGTCCGTGCCACGGACATCAACGATGAAATGAAGATTGCTGCTGCTCATGCAATCGCAGATCTGGTGAGCGATGAGGAACTGTCGGCAGATTATATTCTGCCTGCGGCATTTGATCCGCGCGTAAGGGACGCGGTGGCACAGGCGGTTGCAGAAGCAGCCCGCAGAAGCGGCGCGGCACGTATTGTGTAAATCAACCACGCAGATATTGAAAAGGGCAGGGGCTCAAGGTATATGTGAGTGCCTCCCTGCCTTGTTATTTGGATCATCATGCTTGCCTCCTTGTCATTTTGTTTACACTATCTCAAAATTAGTATAGGAAAATCACAAAAGAATATTCTTTCAGGGAAGAATTGCCGGAAAATGGACACACTAAATTCAGAAAACCCGCGTCAGCCGGCGAACGTATATGCAGACAGGTCCGTTTGCTCATCTGCTTCGCGGGAATACATGATGAGACAAGGATGGTAGAACAGCAATGAAAATTTTATTCTATGATACAAAAAGCTACGACAGGGATTCTTTTGAAGAAAAGCGGTGCCTCTATCCGGATATCGAGATCGATTATCTGAAATCCGAGCTGACCCCGGCCACAGCAAGGCTGGCAAGCGGCTATGATGCGGTATGTGCCTTTGTAAACTGTGATGTAGGAACAGAAACTGTAGAATTGCTTCACGAATGCCAGGTGCGCCTGATCCTGCTCCGCAGCGCCGGCTTCAACCATGTGGATATCGGAAAAGCAAAGGCGTTCGGGATCAAGGTCATGCGGGTGCCCGGTTATTCCCCGGAGGCGGTGGCGGAGCACGCCATGGCCCTGGCGCTGGTGGCAAACCGGCGGATCCACAAGGCATATGTACGCGTCCGGGAAAATGATTTCAGCCTGGGGGGCATGCTGGGATTTAACTTTTACCGGAAGACCGCGGGAATCGTGGGAACCGGAAAGATCGGGGCGGCGATGGCAAGGATCTGCCATGGATTCGGTATGGAGGTGCTTGCCTATGACAAATACAAAAATCCGGAATTGGATTTTGTCGAGTATGTGTCTATGGACGAGCTGCTCGGCAGGAGCAACCTGGTTTCTCTGCACTGTCCTCTGACGGAAGAGACGTACCATCTGATCTGCCGAGAGACCATCCAGAAAATGAAGGACGGCGTGGTGCTGGTCAACACGTCCCGGGGCGGGCTGGTGAAGACCGAGGACCTGATCGAAGGCATCCGGGCCAGAAAATTTTTTGCGGTGGGGCTGGACGTATATGAGGAGGAGAAACGGAATGTGTATGAGGACCGTTCCGATGAGATCCTGGAAAGCTCGATCACGTCCAGGCTCCTGTCGTTTCCGAACGTGCTGATCACTTCTCATCAGGGATTCTTTACGGAGGAGGCGCTGAGCGCGATCAGCGAGACGACTTTGAAAAACGCGGCGGCATTTGCCAAAGGGGAGAGCACGGGGAATGAAGTGGAGTAATTTCTAACTGTACGGTTGCTCTTTGGGGATATAAAGAAATATGCAAATTGGCTGCTGGTGCGATACTCACGGCAGATTTCATCGGCCGTGAGTATGAAAGAAAAGAGGATGCTGCGAAAGTCTGAAGAGTGACAAACCTCAAAAACTCGCCTTCTATGCATTATGCCGCTTCCGTTCCTCTATTTCCCTTAAAAAACTCCTCCCGCCTTCATTATAAAAATTTATTTTTTCTTGTGTAGTCATATCCTTTGTCAGATTATAGTGATATTCACGGATTTTATGAATATCTTCAATTGTAAAATCTGGACTAATAACAGGTTCAGCAATCATAATCAATCCTCGCTTTCCAATAGTACGGAAGGATTCCATATTTCAATCATTTTATATCCTTCCAAATTTGTAATTGCCCTTACGCCCCGGATCGTTTTTACATTTACAATATGCTTAAAATTCCAGGAGATAATACAGTCACATTCATGGATCAATGCTGCGCCTATATGCTGACAATCATCAAAACTTTTTTGTGTCAATATTCCCAATTCAATAATTTTATATGCTACAGCTGTAACATCTTCGGTAATATCCAGTGTTGTAAACTCTATTTCATTCAGGTAGTCTATGAGCTGTGTCTTCTTAGGTTCCGGACATTTTTGAATTTCTTTCAGGACAATTGTTGACAAATACACCTCATATTTTTTGTTTTTGAACATTTCCCATAGTTTTCTCGTATCAGCCATTTTTTCAGGAACATCCTCCTGCAATAAATGGCTGATAACAGACGTATCTAAGTATACTTTTAATTTCCGCATAGAGTTTCTCACCTCCTGAATCTATTTTTGTACAAAACTTTTGAATCATTGTATTTATTATAAACCTGCACGTTCTTTTTTTCAATTGTATTCCAGCTTAAGAGTTGTAGAAAAATTTCGACTCATCCATTCGCAAAAACCGTGCTAACGCACTCTTACGTCTGCTAACGCAGCCGTTTTTTGCTCATTCATGAGTAGGCTGCTAATCCAGAATCTCAGTTTTATTGCAATAAATTACATAAATCTGAGATTCCAGATTGCAACCGTACAGGTGGAATAAATTTGATTTTTATGCATTCTTCGTTGAAAAGAGGGGCGAAGAGGAACTGAAACTGCGGTTTTGTAAAAGTTTTATGAATTTCACAGTTTTACTTGACTAAATCAGTATAATTTTTTAAAATAGCTATGTGACATGAAGAAATGTCATTCATCTAAGGGCTTGTACTGGTTTCGACAGGGATCTTGAAGATGGAGAAGCTATCCGCAG
>CAYQBE010000274.1:0-4368 GCA_964415625.1 uncultured Clostridium sp. | reverse complement strand
GTGATCATCCTCTCCCCGTTGTCCAGATAGCAGAGAACAACCGGAAGTGTCTCTCCTTTGATTTCATAACGCATAAACTTACTCTCCTTCCCTCTTTCTTTCATTTTCTGGTTACGATACAGAACAGCAGACCTGTCCGCTTCCGTTCTGTATCATTCCATTTCCTGCTGCTCCTCCATTGTGCTCGCAATTGCCGGGAAAGTCAAGAAAAAAACGGGGGATAATTCAGTCTATTTTGTTGATTTCCTGTCCATTTTCTGTTGATTACGTGTTGATTCCGCGTTGAAAACTCCTATCATAACCGAAGAAATATTGCCCAATGCTCACTTCGGAATTTGGCTGTTTTGATGCAGCATACGCCTACTGCGCTTCCCCGCCGCCTTCCGCAGGAGGATAAACAGCCGCCTCCTCTGTCCGCTTCGGAAGCCGGATATTGACCTTAAACAGATCCGCCTCCGTTGTCACCACCAGCGTTCCGTAATGCAGCTCCGTAAAGCTCTTCGCGATTGCCAGCCCCAGACCGGAGCCTTCCGTATTTCTGGACGCGTCCCCGCGGACAAAACGATCCGTAATCTCATTCGCGTCAAAATCCAGCTCCGCCGCGGACACATTTTTCATGGAGATCAAAACCTCGTTTCCTTCATCCTTCACCTCAATATAAACTCTCGTATGGGGCATGGCATACTTTGTGATATTCACGATCAGATTTTCAAAAATACGGTATGCTTTCTGGCTGTCCAGCAGCATCACAACCTTTTCCTCCGGAAGATTCCACCGGATATCCAGATGCGCTTCCCGGATCCTGCTGTCATTTTCCAGGCCCACCTGCTTTAAAAGCTCTATCACATCCGCCTTCATAAAATTCATCGTTACATTCCGGCTGGTGGCTTTGCTGATCTCAAACAGATCCTCGATCAGCCCTTTCAGCCGAAGGGATTTCTTCTCCAGAACCGCCAGATATTCCTTCCTCTTCTGGGGATCCTCTTCCTTTTTCAGCAGATCCACATAGGTAATGATCGCGGTCAGCGGGGTTTTCAGGTCATGGGAAACATTGGTGATCAGCTCGGTCTTCATCCGTTCGCTCTTCACCTCTTCATCCACTGCCTTTTTAAATCCTTTCTGGATCTTCTGGATCTCCGTCTTCATCGGATTAAAGATTCCCAGATCCCCTTCGATCGGGGCATCCAGGTTCCCCTCCGCCAGCAGGTTCATGGAGGCCAGCAGCAGCCGGTATTTCCACTGGATATCGAAAAAATATCGGCGCAGGAATAAAAACAGGATACCGGAATACACCAGAAGCGCAAATATCCCATAAAACCAGAAGCAGCTGATCAATGTAAGAACAATGAAATTCACAAGAACGATCTTAAAAATCACATGATTCGCCTGCTCCGTAATATCCAGATGCAGGAACCCGTCGTAAATCCGTTTCTGAAGGCCGCGGATCCCCTTCCACATCCTCCTGAACAGCCCCGTGGCCTCTCCCGCACCCTGCCGCACCTGCTCTCCAAGCTCATCCTTGCGTCCTTCCGCCCAATAAATGATCCGCGCGGTCAGGGTACGCTCCTTCCAGTATCTTCCTTTCATCGTAATCATGGCCCGCAGGCAGGTGGTTCCCCAATAGACCAGTCCAAAGATACAGAACCACATCAGCAGATTCAAAAGCTTTTCCACACCGTAATTCAGCGGATCCGAAATCCCCATATCGCCTATAAAACCTGCCAGCCGATGGTTCAGCGTATTCCACACAACGGACGCAATGGACTGTTCCATGGAAACGGCAAATGCGCCCGCAATCAATACCACTTCAAACGGCATTTTAAAAACCGGAAAGCCTGCCAAATCCCAGTTCTTATTGCAGGGAATGAGAAGCGCGGCCGCCATAGCCAGAAGGCACAAGCCCCATTCAAAGACCAGATAGGGTTTCATATTGGAGAGGATCTCCACATTGGCATTGTATACGCCGCCGGAAAAATAATTATTCTGCAGAAATCTCTGCAGATTCTGTTCCGTAAACGCATAAATGATCTTTACCGAAGAGGGATCCGACAGAAAATACTGTATCCGCTCCCCTTCCACATAATCATAGGGCTCATCCAGACAGTTAAATACTCCCTGCTCCAGACGGTACCGCTCATCCTCGCTTGCGCAGGTTCCATCCACTTCCACGGTATTGAGGTTTCCGTTCGAATCATACTCCAGCACGATCCGAAGCCCATAATCCGTATTCTGCTCCAGAAGTTTTTTCGTGTCAGCGGAACTGCTTCTGCCCAACAGGCCTTTTTCCCCGTCCGCAGTCTCCGCATCCTTGGAAAACACTTCATAATCCATATATTTGCGCATCAGGAAAAAATTATCGCTCCCGAAACGCTGCATCACTTCATTCAGTTCCAGATTCTCATGCACTTCATTATACAGGTAATACCCGCCGCGCAGCAGTTCATCCATAGAGTCTTCCATGATACCTGCCGCAAAATCGCCTTTCAGCTCCGGCTCCATCAGATCCGCAAGCACCGGATAGGAGGATATCATGGCAAATGAAGAGAACAGCAGCACGATTCCTGCCAACAGGATCCCAAATCTAGGACTGTTTTTCAATTTTATAGCCAACGCCCCACACCACCTTCAAATATTTTGGATTTTTCGGGTCTACTTCAATTTTTTCACGGATATTGCGGACATGTACCATGATCGTATCTGTATTGATGGCCTTTTCCTGCCATACCCGCTCATAGATCTCTTCCGCGGAAAATACATGCCCTGGATTCTTTGTCAGGAGCAAAAGGATCTTATATTCGATCGGCGTCAGCTTCACCGGATTTCCATCCATGGATACCTCCACCGTATCCTCATTGATCTCCAAACCGCCGATCACATGTACATTTTCCTTGGGTTCCAGCTTTTCCAGAAATTTCCGGTAACGGCGGAGCTGAGAGTTCACTCTTGCCATCAGCTCCATCGGGGTAAATGGTTTCGTTACATAGTCGTCCGCCCCGATATTGAGCCCCATGACCTTATCCACTTCTTCTGATTTCGCGGAAAGCATGATCACCGGAAAATCATACTTTTCCCGAAGCTTCATCGTCATACGGATCCCGTCCATCCGGGGCATCATGATGTCTACGATTGCCAGATGGATCTCTTCTTTTTCCAGGACCTCCAGCCCTTCCACACCGTCCGCCGCCTGGAAAACCTGATATCCCTGGCTCTGCAGATAGATCTGCACTCCTTCCCGAATCTCCTTATCGTCCTCTACTACCAACACATGATTAATCTCCATCTCGCCCGTCCTCTCTGCTGTCATCTGTATTTTTTAACTGAACAGTTTCATAAGATATGATACGAATAAACCGCCGCATTGTCAAATCCCGCATTGTCATGACAATACGCTGATCGCCGCATCCCCAAAGAAATACCCCGCCCCGATAAATACCAGGTTCCAGAGGAATACCCCAAAAGCCGAGCTTACCGTATACACACGGAAGTCCATCCGCACCATTCCTGCCGGAATCGAGATCAGTGTACGGGCCATGGGAAGCAACTTGCTTACAAACACACCCACGCCGCCCTTTTCCCGCAGCATTTTTATCTTGTCCTCGATCAGGGGCTGCTGCTTTGGAAATTTTTTGAAATAGAATCCCAGCAGCTTCTGTCCGCCCAGCCGCCCCAGAAAATACAGCACCCAGCTCCCGGTCAGTCCCGCGCCTACGGAGATCAGCAGTACAAGCGGAAAGCTGATCTCTCCCCTTGCCGCCCAGATTCCCGCCAGCGGCATGATCACCCCTGCCGGAAAGCCCGGAAGGTTCAGGTACTCCAGGAACACGATCACGAATATAAAAAACGCGCCGTACTGCAGAAAAAATTGTGTCAATGTCTGGATCGTCATAATGCCAGCCCCCTTTCTTTGATTATCCTTATTCTACCGGACATATCTAAAGCGGACTGTTAGAACAAACAAAAGAATTTCTTAAGAAAATTAAAGAAAAAGTGAATCTGCTTCGCCCCTTGCATTAAGGAAATGCCTGTATATATTCCTCACATTTTATTAAAATTTCATTAAAATTTTGTTTATTTTCTACAATCCGCATTGCCTTCTTTGGAACTTTGATATATAATATATACATAAGCAGCCGTTTTAGTCTCTACTGAACTGGTTGCATATATACAAATCAGAAACTATATTATTACAAAAGGGGGACGATGAATTATGAAAACTTTATGACCGTCACCAGCAGTCCGGCTGACAGGTCATGTTGGATACGACGGTATACGCTGCACTATGATGCGGCTTGCAATTATTATAAAGTACCATAAGGGGATATGGCTATGAGCATCTATACCAAGAAGGGGGACAGCGGGAAGACTTCG
>CAYQBE010000273.1:0-4463 GCA_964415625.1 uncultured Clostridium sp. | reverse complement strand
TTACATGGCACATTATCTTGTGATTGTGGAGTCGCCTGCCAAGGTGAAGACAATCAAAAAATTTTTAGGAAATAATTATACGGTCGCGGCCTCCAACGGACATGTCCGTGACCTTCCGAAAAGCCAGATGGGAATTGACGTGGAGCACGACTACGATCCAAAGTACATTACCATCCGCGGAAAGGGAGATATCTTGGCCAGCCTGCGCAAGGAAGTGAAAAAGGCTGACAAGGTCTATCTGGCAACTGACCCGGACCGCGAGGGGGAAGCCATTTCCTGGCATCTGTCGGCGGCTCTGAAGCTGGATGAGAAGAAGATGCGTCGGATCACCTTCAATGAGATCACGAAAAATGCCGTGAAGTCTGCGCTCAAGGCACCCAGGGATATCAACATGGATCTGGTGGACGCCCAGCAGGCGCGCCGGATCCTGGACCGGATGGTGGGCTATCGGATCAGCCCCCTCCTCTGGGCAAAGGTGAAGCGGGGCCTAAGCGCCGGAAGGGTGCAGTCCGTGGCGCTGCGGATCATTGCGGACCGGGAGGCGGAGATCGACGCGTTTATTCCGAAGGAATACTGGTCGTTGGATGCAATCCTCCGTGTCAAAGGAGAAAAACGGCCGCTGACGGCCAAGTTTTACGGCACAGAAAAGCAGAAGATGGAGATCCACTCCAAAGAAGAATTGGATCAGATCCTGAAGGAAGTGGAACAGGAGCAGTACCATATCATCGATATCAAAAAAGGGGAGCGGATCCGGAAGAGCCCTCTGCCCTTTACCACCAGCACCCTCCAGCAGGAAGCGGCAAAGGCATTGAATTTCGGTACCCAGAAGACCATGCGGATCGCCCAGCAGTTATATGAAGGAATTGATATCAAGGGAAACGGAACCGTCGGTGTGATCACTTATCTGCGTACCGACTCCACCCGGATTTCGGATGAGGCGGACGCGGCGGCAAGAGAGTACATCGCCCGGACCTACGGGGAAGAATATGCGGCGTCCGGCAGCACGGCAAAGCAGACTGAGAAGAAGATCCAGGATGCCCATGAGGCTATCCGCCCGTCGGATATCACCCGGACTCCGGCAGCCCTGAAGGATTCTCTCTCCCGGGATCAGTTCCGGCTGTACCAGCTGATCTGGAAGCGCTTTACGGCAAGCCGGATGCAGCCGGCAAGGTTCGAGACCACCTCGGTTCGGATCGGAGCAGGAAAGTATGTCTTTACCATTTCCGCGTCCAGAGTGGCGTTCGAAGGTTTCCGTTCCGTATACATGGAAGCGGACGAGGAAAAGGAAGAAAGTAACGTGCTGGTAGGCGGCCTGCAGAAGGATTCTGAACTCACCAAACAGGACTTCGAGACGAAGCAGCACTTCACCCAGCCTCCGGCGCATTATACCGAGGCAACGCTGGTGAAGGCACTGGAGGAGCAGGGGATCGGGCGGCCCAGTACCTATGCGCCCACCATCAGCACGATCCTGGGAAGGCGGTATATCACCAAGGAAGGAAAGAACCTCTATCTGACGGAGATCGGAGAAGTGGTCAACAACATCATGAAGCAGTCCTTCCCGAGCATCGTGGATGTCCATTTTACGGCCAATATGGAAGGCCTTCTGGATATGGTGGAGGAGGGCAGGGTGCCCTGGAAGGAGGTCATCCGCAACTTCTATCCGGATCTGGACGAGGCGGTCCAGGTGGCGGAGAAGGAACAGGAGAGCGTGACCATAGAAGATGAAGTGACGGATGTGGTCTGCGAGGAATGCGGCCGCAATATGGTGATCAAGTACGGTCCCCACGGCAGGTTCCTTGCCTGTCCGGGATTTCCGGACTGCCGCAATACCAAGCCTTATCTGGAGAAGATCGGCGTTCCCTGTCCGGTCTGCGGAAAAGAGATCGTCATCCGCAAGACCAAAAAGGGCAGAAAGTATTACGGCTGCGAGGATAACCCGGAATGCGACTTCATGTCCTGGCAGAAGCCTTCCGCGGAAAAATGCCCAGAATGCGGCGGATATATGGTAGAAAAAGGCAATAAGCTGGTCTGCGCGGACGAAAAGTGCGGTTATGTGAGAAATAAAAAACAGGAGAATTAGAAAGGATACTCACGGCAGAGTGCATCGGCCGTGAGTATCATAATTATTTGGTGTTTTTCTGTAAAATATATTCACATTTCAATTGATATTTTGAAAATTGTATGATAACATGGTTTTATCTGGTAAATGTAATGAGTTGTGTATACAATTGGCCGTTGTAAAACTCTCCAGGGGATGCGCACCGCGGCGTACAAGGCAGAAAAACGGTCTTTGATAAGAGGTGGAGGAAGCTGATGAGTGTACAATTATTAGATAAAACAAGAAAAATCAATAAACTGCTTCATAATAATAATTCCAGCAAGGTGGTATTTAATGATATCTGTGCAGTCATGACGGATATCCTGGAGTCGAATGTCCTGGTAGTCAGTAAAAAGGGCAAGATCCTGGGAGTCAGCAGATCCGCCAGGGTCAAGGGGATTGAAGAACTGATCGCAGAGTCTGTGGGAGCACATATTGACGAGATGCTCAATGAACGTCTCCTCAGTATTTTGTCTACGAAGGAAAATGTCAATCTGGAGACGCTTGGATTTTCTCCGGAGGCTGTAAAAGGCTATCAGGCCATCATCACGCCGATCGACATTGCGGGAGAGCGGCTGGGCACATTATTTGTATACAAGCAGGATGCGCTCTATGAGATTGACGATATTATCTTAAGTGAATATGGCACGGCCGTTGTTGGACTCGAGATGCTTCGTTCCGTGAATGAGGAAAGCGCAGAGGAATCCAGGAAGGAGCATATCGTTCAGTCCGCCATCGGCACCCTGTCCTTTTCAGAACTGGAAGCGATCCTTCATATTTTTGAGGAATTGGGGGATACGGAAGGAATCCTGGTGGCGAGCAAGATCGCGGACAGAGTGGGGATCACCCGTTCTGTCATCGTCAATGCATTGAGAAAGTTCGAAAGCGCCGGAGTGATCGAATCCCGGTCATCGGGAATGAAGGGAACGTACATAAAGGTTCTGAATGAATATGTTTTCACAGAACTGGAAAAGATCAAAAAAGAAAGAGTATGAGAGGAAGAAGGGATGTCAGGATTCTGATATCCTTTTTTTCGGAGGACCGCAAAGCAGCATCATATAAAAATAGGAGGAAGATAGAATGTTTGAGGGAAATTCAGTAGATTTACAGATGGCAAAGACGATATCTGCAGATGTGGCGCTGGATGATACGACGCATAAGTGCAGGGTTTACAGGTATGACATGGAGGAAGATTACATATACTTAGAGTTGACGGAGGAAGATCTGACGGTGATCTCCCTGGACGCCAAGTATCAGTGCTATATTTCCACCAAAAAGGAGCTTCTGTACTGTACCGGAGTGGTAAAGGAACGCTTCCGGTCCGAGGACGTGAACATGATCACATTCCGGATCGAAAACGGATTTTACAGTGTGTCGGAAAAAAGGTTTATAAACTAATTATAAAAATTTGGAAACATTGTTGACAAATCGTCGGCGTAGTGCTATTTTATATTCATGGGTTAGCACTCAAACGAAATGAGTGCTAACAAAGAAAATGTTTGAAGGAGGAATTACAATGAAGTTAGTACCATTAGGTGACAAAATTGTATTAAAACAGTTAGAAGCAGAAGAAACAACAAAGTCCGGTATCGTTCTTCCGGGACAGGCGAAGGAGAAGCCGCAGGAAGCAGAAGTGATCGCAGTCGGACCCGGCGGAGTCATAGACGGTAAAGAAGTAACCATGCAGGTGAAGGCGGGAGAGAGAGTCATCTACTCCAAGTACGCGGGAACAGACGTGGAGCTGGACGGAGAGAAGTTTATTATCGTGAAGCAGAATGATATTCTGGCAATCGTGGAAGCATAGGAATCAACAGGCTTTTCATAACAGATATGCAGCATAAAAATGATAGATGATGATTATGAGGTGAATGAAAAATGGCAAAGGAAATTAAATTTGGCGCAGAAGCCAGAGCAGCATTGGAAAAAGGTGTGAACCAGCTTGCGGATACCGTAAGCGTGACATTGGGACCAAAGGGAAGGAACGTAGTACTGGATAAGTCCTTCGGTGCTCCGCTGATCACAAACGACGGCGTGACCATCGCGAAAGAGATCGAACTGGAAGACGGATTTGAGAATATGGGCGCTCAGCTCATCCGGGAAGTTGCTTCCAAGACCAACGATGTGGCCGGTGACGGAACTACAACAGCAACCGTACTTGCACAGGCTATGGTCAACGAAGGCATGAAGAACCTGGCAGCAGGCGCGAACCCGATCGTACTCCGCAAGGGTATGAAGAAGGCGACAGACAAGGCAGTAGAGGCCATTGCTGAGATGAGCAGCAAGGTAACCGGAAAAGAGCAGATCGCAAGAGTTGCCGCAGTTTCCTCTGGAGACGAGGCCGTGGGTGAGATGGTAGCAGACGCAA
>CAYQBE010000272.1:0-4472 GCA_964415625.1 uncultured Clostridium sp. | reverse complement strand
AGACGATGAAGCAATCCAAGAAAATCTTCCGGCGGATGCTGATCAATAACTGGGGAGGCATCAGCCATAAGGTCATGGAATTTCACGAATACGTGAACCTGTTCAGCGGCAAGAGCGGTTCTGGAAAATCCACGGTCATGGATGCCATTCAGGTGATCCTTTACGGCAGTGTGTCGGCTGCCTTTTTAAATAAAGCGGCGGACGACGCGAAAAACAAGAGAAGTGTCCTCAGCTACCTGCGGGGCGCCCAGAAGGACGGAACCTCGAACCGGGAAAATGTGGATTTCTGCTCCCAGCTCGTGCTGGAGCTGGAGGATACGGGAAGCCGGCTCATGACCTGCATCGGCGCGGTGTTCGAAGTGGGAAGCCAGGATACGGAGCTGCGGAAATACCATTTCTTCAGTCATTCAGGGCACCTTCCGGAGGACGGATATCTGACGGAGCGGGGCATTCCCTACACCTCCGCACAGCTGAAAAAGCTGATCGAGGCCCGGAGCCGTTCTGAGGACAACCGGGGACGGGTGGAGGTGAATCGGATGTACCCTTCCCGGGAAGCCTATCTGGGCACCCTGTACGATTCCATTTTCGGATACATCGATCCGGGGCGGCTGATGACCATGGAAAAAAGCGCCATTGCGCTTCGGATGGCGGACGGCACCGGGCAGTTCATCAAGGATTATATGTTCCCCAAGAGTAAGGAGGACACGGTGTCCGCGATCAGCCGGCAGCTGGGCGCGTACCGGGAGATCAAGGAAAAGGTGGACGATCTGGAGCACCGGATCGAAATCCTGGACGAGGTCCACAGCGCCAACCAGGAGCTGGTCCGGATCCGGGCGGACAGGATGCGCGCGGAGACGGTTCTTCGGATCGTGGACATCGAAAGCTGCAAGACCCGGCTGGAAGCAAAAAAAGAGGATCTGGAAGCGATTTCCGTAAAAATTGCTGAACTGGAGGAGCGGTATGGAATCCTGGACGCGGACAAGAAGGAAAAAACGGAAGAACTGATCGAGGTCAAGGCAGAGCTCCATTCCAGCGATTACGGCGTGAAGCAGAAGGAAATGGAAGAACTGAAAAATACCATCGGCCTTCTGAAAGGAAATGCCAGGCAGTGGCAGGAAATTCTGCAGAATCTGAAGGAATGGGAGACGGACGAGGAGATCAGCGGTTACGTCAGCAACCCCACCCTGCAGTGCCTGGAGGAGATCCTGGACGGTGAGATAACGGAGTCCGCCCTGGACAAGCTGCGCCATGGCCTCCAGGATGCAATGGAAATGATCGGGGAGGAGCTTGCGGAGCTCAACGACGGCATCCGCGCCGCCGCCCGGGAGCTGAGTGAAAAAAAGGAGATGGCGGAGGATCTGAAAAATGACCGCAAGCCTTACCGGAAGGAGCTGAAAAGCGCCCGGGCACAGCTCCAGAGCGAGCTGAGCAGCCAGTATGGCCGGACCATCCATGTGGAAATCTTTGCGGATCTGTTTGACATTGTGGATGAAAAATGGAAGGACGCGGTGGAGGGAAGGCTGGGCCGCATCAAGCACAGCCTGGTGACCGAGCCTCAGTATGCCCAGGATGCTGCCAGGATCTTCCGCAGGATGAAGCGGAAGGAATACGAGGAAGTGGATCTGATCGACACGGCGGCCATCAAAAGGGATGAACCCGCAGCCGAAGCCGGTACACTTTATGAGGCAGTCCGGGCCGGCGAGCCTTACGCGGATCTGTGCCTGAGAAGGTATCTGGGAAGGGTCTGTAAATGCGAAACTGTGGAAGAACTCCATGCAGTCAGGGACGGGGTGACGCCGGACTGCTATTCCTACAGCAATTATAGATTCCGCCATTTAAGGGAGGACGATTACAGACGATTTTCCTGTATCGGGACCAGGGTATCCAAGGCGAAGCTAAAGGAGCTGGAAGACGAAATCTATCAGCTGGAACAGCGGCAGATCGGGGATCTGCAGATACGGGAAACGCTGAACCGGGCGCAGAAGCTGGAACAGCTGAACCAGAGTACAGAGCAGCTTCTTCGGCTTTCCGAAGCTTCGAGAGAGTTGGGGATTTATCAGGATAAGCAGGAGCAGCTCGCAAAGGAACTGAAAGAACTGGAAGACGGTACGCTGACCGCAGAGCTGAGAGCACGGAAAGAGCTGCTGGAGCAGGGAATCGCGGAGCTGTCACGCCTACAGGAACAGGTCAATCAGGAGCGGATCGGCCGGGAGGGCGACCTTCGTACCTCACAGAAGGAATACGGAGATTTTCAGGATCGG
The DNA here is from genome assembly GCA_964415625.1 of uncultured Clostridium sp. GTDB lineage: Bacteria > Bacillota > Clostridia > Lachnospirales > Lachnospiraceae > Schaedlerella. The sequence goes on along the minus strand of CAYQBE010000272.1, from coordinate 2,211 downwards.
CTGTCTGCGCTGCAGGAGGGCTTCCGGGCGGACGACCGTCTTCTGGCGGAGGTTCGGGAAAGCCTGGAGATCCAGAGCGAGGCCGCATACCGCAGGAAGCAGCATGACCTGTGCCAGTACCTTGCCGGACAGGAGGAACAGCAGGAAGAACAGCGGATCCTGGCCCGGAACCGTTTCAACAGGGAATACCCGGCCTATGGATTTTCCGGGGTAGAACATGAGAATACTGTGTACGATAAGCTGTGGGAAGAACTGAAACGGGATTATGAGCCCCGGTACAAGGAGGACTTTGAGAACCAGTACCGGCAGGTCTACCATTCTCTCCGGGAAAATGTGATCGCCACCATCCACGGCGAGATCAAGGCCGCATACCGGCACAGGCGGGAGATCAACCGGATGCTGTCCAGGATCCGGTTTTCCGACAGCACCTACCAGATCGACATCCTGCCGGCCGAAAACGAGAACGGACAGTTTTATGAAATGCTGATGGCGCCGGAGCTGGACAGCAAGGTGCTGGACAATGACGGCTTTGAAGGCCAGCTCAGCATCGGGGAGGACGCATTTTTCCAGAAATACGAGCAGCAGATCCAGCGGCTGACAGAAAAGTTCATGCCCCCAAGGGACGGGGAAGCTGACAGCCGTTCCCGCCATAACCGGGAGATGGAACGCTATGCGGATTACCGCAATTATCTGACCTTCAGCATGTATGAGCGGGTGGAGGACGACCAGGGAAATGTGAAGAAAAACGCGGTGGATGAAATGGCCGGGCGGGATTCCGGCGGGGAAGGACAGAACCCCAAGTACGTCGCGCTGCTGGCCGGGTTCGCTATGCTCTATATGCAGCAGAGCAACCGGGATTCCAAGATCCGCCTGGTGCTATTGGATGAGGCATTTTCCAAGATGGATAAGGAGCGGAGCGAGGTCTGCCTGCGCTACGCAAGGGAATTGGAGCTGCAGCTCATCGTCTGCGTGCCGGACGAACGCCTCCAGTCGCTGATCCGCAATGTGGACAGTGTGTATGGGTTCCGGCGGTATCAGAATCAGATTACGATGATGCATATTGATAAAGGGGAGTATCTGGAGCTGATGGACGGGGACGGAAGAAATGCAGGGGAGCATGAAGAAAATAGTGCGGAGATGGAGAGGCTTAGGAGTCTGGGAGAATAAATAGGCTTTTAAAACATGGACAGACAAGGAAAACCGCCCTTTGTACTTTTGGCGAGTACCGGGGCGGTGTTCTTATCAGGTAAAGCCCAATGCAGGAAGAACAGGGGCGTCTATTTGTTTTCCTTTTTCTGTTTATACAAAATTTTTGCATTCTGGATGATCTTGTTTTTGTTTTTACGGATAAAAAGCATTTCCTTTTGTATGAGAGCCTTATAAAATAAATCCTGTTCATGCTCCATATCATACAGGGTTAATTCCGATGCGGGAACAGGAATCATATTGCTCAGTTTCAGGGTTCCCTTTAATTCCAGTTCTCCGGATGAGGATTGGGATGTGATACGAATAATAGGGATAATGCTCCCACGGATTTTCTGCACTCCGTTTTCCAATCGGTAATCAGAATTTTTAGGGGAGGAAAGGGGAATGTAATAGTTATACTCGTTAATGCTATATACAATGCCCAGATACTTCCGGGTATGGTTTCTGGCATTTTCTTTTGAAGAGAAAACATTTTTTTCAACGGTGCTGATATATGAGATGTATTCCTCGGATACTTCATATAATTTCAATTCGCTCATTGGTATCTCCTACAGAGAAAAGGGCGATCATGACGATCACCCTTCGATTTTAAAGTTTCCCACTGTCTGGCAGGGAATCTCCTGATTGATAAAGCTTTCCACTATCTGGCAGGAACTCTCCTGAATATAAAGTTTTCCACTATCTGGCAGGAACTCTCCTGACGATGGTTTCCCATCTCTGATATTATTATACGTTTTTGCGGGAAATATGTCAATAAAAATGAAAACGATTTTCCTTGTGCTTTCTTTTTTTATGATTTTCTCCTAAGTATAAAATACCCCAAGCCTCGTCTTGTCCCTTATAGTGGGAGGACTACTACTGGGGGTATGTTCATACGGTGTAATTTTTGGTTACATATCCATAATATGTCATGAGTAATAAAAAAACAACCCTTTTAGATAAAAAAACATAAAAAGAACAATTTAATTAAGGCTAAATCTTCGTAGAATACCAAATTCTGCGAAA
>CAYQBE010000271.1:0-4499 GCA_964415625.1 uncultured Clostridium sp. | reverse complement strand
CATTCAGGATCGGGACAAGGTTATAGTTCTGGAAGATAAAGCCGATGTTGCGGCGTCGGAAGATGGTCAGCTCCTCATCATTCTTTTTCGCCAGCTCGTCCCCGCGGACAACCACGCTTCCAGAGGTCGGCGTATCCAGCCCGCCCATCATGTGGAGCAGGGTGGATTTGCCGCTGCCGGAGGTTCCTACCACCGCCACAAATTCCCCCTGTTCCACAGACAGGCTGACGCCGTCCAGGGCGCGGGTGATGTTGGGCTCGCTGCCATAATACTTTTTCAGATCGATCGTTTGTAAGACATTCATAGTCAAATACTCCTTTTCCTGTTGATAAGGATATTGTAAAACCCAAATGTCCGCGAAATGTTACAACAGACAGATTTTAGAATAAAAATCATAAAAGATGGAATAAAAAACGCCGCACAGGAAAATTTCCGTACGGCAGCCGATATGCTATTTGCCAAACAGGTCGCTGTGCGTTCCGGTGCGGGCTAATGTCAGCACCAGCACATCGTCCTCAATTCGGTAGACTAATAACCAATCCGGCTGGATATGACATTCCCTGTGTCCTGTCCAGTCGCCGGATAGCGGATGGTCTTTGTTCTTCTCCGGCAACGTTTCACCACGGGATAATGCCCGGATAATATCATCCAGCAGATCAATAGATGACGCTTAAGTGCCAGCTTATAATCTTTTTTGAACTGTGTTGTCCAGACAATCTCGCGGTTCATCTTTTCAGCTCCTGAAGTGCTTCTTCTACATCAGAATAGTGTTTTACGCCAGGATCACGTGCAATCCGCTCTGCTTCCAGCATGGCCGCAATCGTCTCTTTGTTCGGCTGTTCCAGCCTGACATCAAAGGGAAAACCACCAACACGTAGAGATTGGCGGAGAAACACATTGATTGCGGTAGTCAGGTTCATACCCAGTTCTGTGTAAAGCGTTTCGCACTGCTTTTTGATATCACTGTCCATGCGGACACTAAAATTTGTTGTGTTTGCCATAGTATCAACTCCTTTTGCAGTTCAATGCACATTTATTATATGTTATTTGCAATGCAAAATCAACTCAATAAACGCAAAATCCATAAAATGTTCCATTTCATTTTCTCTCAGTCTTAAAACCCAAATGTCTGCGAAATTTTTCCAGCTATGCGGCTGCGTTAGCAGACGTATAAGTGCGTCAGCACAGTTTTTGCGAATGGATTAAGTGGGATATTTTTCCAGCTCTATGATGATGGAGCGCATTTTTTAGTGTAATTTCAGAAGAAGCTGGTTCCGGTTCTTCACCTGCATTTTTTCAAAGATATGGCTCATGTGTTTTTTCACTGTCACCTCGGAAATGCAGAGCCGCCCGCCGATCTCCTGATTCGTAAGCCCCTCTCCCAATTGCCGCAGGATCTCCGTCTCCCGTTCCGTCAGATGGTATTTTCCCATCAGGCTTTCATCCACAGCCCGGAAATCACTTTCCCTGATCCCGTTGGGATAAAGCATCTGCAGGTGGGAAGCCAGATGGGTATTCAGCAATCCCAGAAGGGAAAGCTCTTCCTCGGTAAAATCCCCCATTTCCTTTGTGCGGAACATGGTGACCGATCCATAGAAATGCTTCCTCACAATGGTACATCCCAAACCGTAATATGCCCCCAGCGGCTGCATCCACTGCTGGTATATGCGGCTCTTCTCCCGCAGATGATCCGGCATCAGGTCGGAATCCCGGTATACCACCGGCTCTGTCCGTGAAAAGTTCCAGACCGTATAGTCCTTCTGCTGGTAATTCTGATAATAGTCCTGCAGTGCCTGCCCGTCCAGGTTGCCGGAATAAGGATGAAAGAACAGGATCGCCTCATCCACGGCTCTGCCGTAATCAAACATGGAGCAGTGATGCACGATCTCCGACTGCAGATAATCCATGACCATTTTCTGAATCTCGTCCAGCCGGCTCTGCCGGTATAGCTCCAGCAGGAAGCCCTGGAAATTGTACCACCGGGTATTGGATAATTCCATTGTTCTCTCTCCCTCATTTTATCTTTCAAAGCCAACTATTCATGCTACTTTAGTAGTATATCACAAAATTCCACCTTCGTACAATTTCTTTTCTTTTTTCATGCAGGTATACTAAGATCACAAACTGACAAATGGGCAAGAAACAAATGACAATGACTGCATCACGGCTGTTATCGGCATCCGTTTTGCGAACAATGATCAGAAGGAGGAACAAACACACATGAAAACCATCAAATCCACTCCAAAGGCAGACGGCTACTACATGCCTGCGGAATTTGAAACCCACGAAAGAGCCTGGATGCTCTGGCCGGAGCGTACGGACAACTGGCGCAACGGGGCAAAGCCGGCCCAGAAGGTATTTACGGAAGTCGCAAAGGCGATCCGCAGATTCGAACCGATCACTGTCGGAGTCAGCGACGAGCAGTACAGCCATGCCAGATCCGTCCTTCCGGATGATATCCGTGTGGTGGAATTATCCTGCAACGATTCCTGGATCCGCGACTGCGGCCCCACCTTTGTTGTCAATGACCAGGGCGGCGTGCGCACCGTGAACTGGGATTTCAACGCATGGGGCGGACTCTATGACGGCCTGTATTTCCCATGGGACAAGGACGACCGTGTGGCAAGCAAGATTTCTTCCATGGAAGAGGTAGACATGTACAAGGCGGAAAACTTTGTGCTGGAAGGCGGCTCCATCACAGTAGACGGGGAAGGCACCCTGGTCGTGACCGAACAGTGCCTGCTCTCCCCGGGACGGAATCCGCACCTGAATAAAGAACAGATTGAAGAAAATTTAAAACAGTATCTCGGTGTGGAAAAAGTCATCTGGCTCAAGGACGGCATGGATCCAGAAGAGACCAACGGTCACGTGGACGACGTCTGCTGCTTTGCAAGACCCGGCGAGGTGGTCGTCCCCTATACAGAGGATAAAAATGACCCCTGGTATGAAATCCTCAAGGCCAATAAAGAACAGCTGGAGCAGGAAACCGACGCAAAGGGGCGGAAACTGAAAGTACATACCATCTCCATGCCGAAGGTTCCGGTCTATTTTACGGAAGAAGAAGCCTCCGGTATCGATATCGTAGACGGCACCATCCCGCGGATCGCCGGGGAAATGACCGCTGCTTCCTATCTGAATTATCTGTATGTGAATGGCGGGATCATCGTACCCCAGTTCGGGGATGAAAATGACGCGAAGGTCATCGAAGAATTAAAGGCGATCCATCCGGACCGCGAGGTGGTGGGCGTCCTCACCCGGGAGATCATCCTGGGCGGCGGAAACGTACACTGCATTACACAGCAGCAGCCGAAGGGACGCATAAAATAGATTCCCCAGGAAAGGCGGCATGTTCCGATTTCGAGGCAGGCATTGGGATGCCTGCCCCAATCTGGCTAAAATCCCTCAATCAGCACGGTCGTTACTTGATTACAATATACCTCTGTTTGCTGCTGTTCGGTTTATCCGGAATCGTCATCGCAATTCTTCCATCATTTTTTACTGATTTCATCCATCTCATTCCCTTTTTCAACTTGGGTAGCAACTTAGGTAGCAGCTTGGGTAGCACTACCCAAGTCTAATCTATGCAATGGAATCGTTACTACAATTGAATTTATTGACAAGCTGTAAAACTCAGGTTAATTCATAATTTCCATAATTACCTTTATACATTCGTTGCAATTCTTATTTTTATCAACATTATAAATATGACATACAATCTTTTTTTCTCTATTTAATATTTCAGTTACCCCTTTGCTATAATATCGTGGAATATATCCTAATACATTTCCTGAAATATCCAATAGCTGAACCGCATTCTGATCATAATTGTTCTCTGGTTCTTTTCGTAAAAACACTTCATCTCCGCGAGTAACTTTCATTGCCCGGGTGCAGTCTTCCCCATCACAATCCAGGAAATGCTGAACGTCTGCAATGTAGAAAATCCTGGTCACATTCTTATCAAAATTTAATATCGGGTCAATAAACTCAAGATTATCAATTGGAAGACGTGCGCCGCTTCTTTTCAATAGCAGATAATCATCATATTTCTCCAAACCATATTTCTCCAAGATTTCCTGAATGTTTTTTCTTTTCCTGTCTGGTAATCGGCTCGTAAAAATTGTAAAAAGCCTGTCAGCTTTATATACTTTATCTAAGTCCGGAAAACATAGCAACGGACTAAAACCATCAGCTATAGCGGAGTGTACTTCCTCACTGTATTGGAATTCAAACTGGCCATTTTTTGTCAATTCACCAATAATATATTGTTTTCTGGTTCGTTCAGATTTCCAAATCAAATAAAGATAGTCTCTCCCATTTTTAACTGACATATTATTCCACCTTCTCTTCATAGACTTTTCTCAGCAGCTGAACCTTTGATAAAATGTATTTAGCTATCAGATGTTCTCGTTGTTCAGTAAGAGTCTCTTTATACTTATCTAATATACTTGAGAGTAAAAAGTTCTCTGTAAAAAAATAACCCTTCCGTATGGATTTGTGGT
>CAYQBE010000270.1:0-4500 GCA_964415625.1 uncultured Clostridium sp. | reverse complement strand
GACGATGTTAAAATTTTGAAAGCAGAACTTACAGCATAGTAAAACTGATTCTTGACGAGAGGTTTAGTTTATGTTATTTGTGGAATGAGGTGGGCTACTGGAAAAAGAGAATGCTATTAAAGACAATATGAAAAATACAGTGCAGCTGATGATTGGCGAGATACAGGATGAGATTAACGGGCAGAAGAAGTAATTGGCTCAGAAGGATGGGCAGTTGATCCAGAAGGATGAACAGTAGAAATACAGAAAGCCTGCCACTGGCAGCCTTTCTGCATACGTTGGTATCAAAAAGGATGGCTGGAGCCATCCTTTTTTCTTGACAAGTACACACTACTGTGGTAGTATAAAAGAAAAACTACTGCAGTAGTGTGAAAGGAGCCGCGGATATGACTGTAAAATTATTTGATTCAGAATTGAAGGTAATGGACGTGCTGTGGCGGGAGGGGGACTCCACAGCCAAGCACATTTCCGATGTATTAAAGGAAGAAGTCGGCTGGAATATGAACACCACCTACACGCTGATCAAGCGCTGTATTAAGAAAGGAGCTATCCGGCGTTCGGAGCCGAATTTTATGTGCCATGCGCTGATCCCAAAGGAGGAGGTGCAGGAGGCGGAGACCAATGAGCTGATCAACAAGGTTTACGACGGCTCGGCGGATAAGCTGTTCGCGGCGCTGCTGGGCAGGAAGAAGCTCTCCCCCGAACAGATCGCGCAGCTGAAACAGATCGTAGGCGAACTGGAGTGAGGTGAGAGATATGAGTCTGATGGCAATGAGTATATCCGGCGCGGTACTGATTCTGGTGATCCTGGCAGTCCGGGCAGGCTTGAAGAGCCGCCTGCCGAAAAGGACATTTGCGGTGCTGTGGACGGTCGCCCTGCTCCGGCTGCTGCTCCCATTTTCCGTGCCCTCTTCGTGGAGCGCATACACCCTGCTTCAAAACGCGGTTCTTGAAAGCGGAGCGCAGGTGAACTCCGTTCAGAATCCGCAGTCAAAGTCCGGGGAAGGAAGCGGAGCACAGATGAACGCTGCTCAGGATCCGCAGTCAATTTCCGGAGAGGAATCACATCCTGATTCCACATCTGGCATACTGTCAGGAAGGCAGCAGGCTTCCGCTATAGCTTCCGATACCATATCAGAGGAAAAGCCATCGTTTGCGGAACGTATTACAGCCCTGCTTCCTGTGCTAAAGGGAATCTGGGCAGCAGGCTTCCTGTTCTGCGCGATTGCCTTTGCATGGATTTACTTCCGGTGCTGCCGGGAATTTCGGATGTCGCTGCCCATGGAGGACAGCTTCCTGGAAAACTGGCAGCGCACACATTCTTTGCGGAGAAGGCTGTCCATCCGCCAGTCGGATCAGATCCTGTCCCCACTGTCATACGGAGTCTGGCATCCGGTTATTTTACTGCCGAAGACCACAAAGTGCGGGGACAGATTTCAGCTCCGATATGTTCTGGAGCACGAATATGTGCATATCCGGTATTTTGACGCGGCGGTAAAGCTGCTGATGGCGGCGGCACTGTGCATACACTGGTTTAATCCCTGTGTGTACCTGATGTACATTTTCTTCAATCGGGATCTGGAACTGGCCTGCGACGAAGCAGTGGTGCGCCGATTCGGTGAAGAGGAAAAATCCGCATACGCCATGGCGCTGATCGAGATGGAAGAAGAGAAGAGCGGCCTGCTCCCGCTTGGCAACAGTTTCAGTAAAAATGCGATTGAGGAAAGGATTGGCGCGATCATGAAAATAAAGAAAATTTCCCCGCTGGTCCACGGGCTGTCGGCAGCTCTGGTGTGCGGCATCACCCTGCTGTTCGCCACCTCCTGCGGGTCATATGGGGAAGCGGAAAAGACTATGGAATCCGGCCCACGGGCGGAGGCTGTGGATGTAGAGGAAGCAGAGGCAAACAGCAGTGTGGAAACAAAGTCACTCTCTGCCGCACTGAAGGAATCGGGACAGTACAGTTCGAACCTGCGGTCTCAGGAGGCTTCTGCTGCGGATGTAAGCATAGCCGGATATAGCAAAAAAGAGCTTGAAGATCAGATTGCAGTTATAGACCAGGCCATTGAGGAAAAAGAAAAGGTACTTGAACAGGTTGAAGAGATGTATCTGGCGATTCAGGGCGACAAACTGTATCTGGATTCACTCATAGAGCGTAATCAGGAAATCCAGGACAGGGTAGAAAACGCAGGGAAGCACACAGACAAGGATCAGCTGATCCAGGAGAGGGATCAGAATGTGGCCAGGATCCAGAAAACTGAGGAAGTTCTTCGAGAAAAAGAACAGGAAATGGATCAGTTTTATACTGATGCAGACACCCTGACCCGTGAGGTCGAGCGGATGCAGGAGGAGAAGGAGAGTCTGCAGTGGATGGAATCCGAACTGGAGCTGGAAACATTTTTTGAGGAGCATTATGGAAGATACGGGATCCGCTTTGATCTTTCGGAAGGCAGGCTCTACAAAGGCAAGACCCCGGTACGCTTCTTCATAGACGAAAAGGAAGGGGGAGTCCTGTGGGCCGACAATGAAGGCGAATCTGTCGTCCGGGCCGCCTACAACGAGGAAGGAAAGCTGACCGGAGTATCTGTGAAAAAGGCAGAGGACAGCAGGATCGGAGTGCATATTGCGGAAGACCCGGAAAAAACAGAAGAGGAAACAAAGGAAAAGGCTGCGGAAGCAGTTGAAAAGGAAGTAGAAAAGAAGGCAGCAGAGGCGGCTAAAAAGGAAGTGGAAAAGAAAGCATCTGCAGAAGCAGCTGAAAAGGCATCAGAAAAAGCAGCAGAAGCGGCCAAAAAGGAAGCAGAAAAAGCAGCAGAAGCGGCTGAAAAGGAAGCGGGAGAAGCAGGTGCATCAAAATCCGCCGTCGGCGGAAGCAAGGAGAACAGCGCTGAGATCGTCGCCGGAAGCAGCAAGGAGAACAGCGCTGAAATCGCTGCCGGAAGCGGTATGGAGTACACCACAGACAATCCATACCACAGCGCCGCTTATATGATTTCCATCGGCGGGGAATTTGAGGAATACGAAAAATTCGGCCTGTCCTATGACAAAAAATCGGATTTTCTGATGTATAAGAACCAGACCGTAGGATATTTTAAAGACGAGACAAAACCAGGCGTATACACAAGGATGGTAGAGGGCTCTGGGAAACTGGGAATCACTGTGAACCGGGATAAATCCGGGAAGATCACTGACTTTTCCGTATTCCCGTTCAATGAAAGCAGCCTGCCGGATTCCTCTGTAAGCGAGGACGCCGCGGTAAAAGAAGGCTCCGGTATTATCAGGTGGGATGATTCCGGGGATATCGTCAGCATCGTCTCATTTCCTGCTGAGGAGCGGGGCAATCTGGAAGCCTATGCCGAGGAGCAGGGAAATGTGGATGAGGCCGAAGCTGTGTCAGGCACAGCGATTGCTTCTGAGGACGGATTGAAAACCGGAGCCGTGTCAGGCACAGCCGTTTCCTCTGAGGATGGATTGAAATTCGGAGCTGCATCAGACGAAACCGCATATTCCGAGGGGGATCCGAATGCCGAAAAGACCAGCCTGCCCAGGGAATATGAAAAGCTCGGCGTAAAGATTTCCAACGAGAAAAATAGCGAGTGGACGTATAAAGGCAAAGGAGTCGCCGTCATTTACGACAAGGACCACTGGATCTATGCCAATGACACGATCTCGGAAAAGAAGGCCGTGTATCTGGAAGTAGTGCGGGACAAAAAAGACCGTGTGACCGAACTAAGGGAGATCACGAAGAAGGAAATGCAGAAATTGTTTGATGAGGAATAAGGACTGTGGAATACACAGTAGGAATAGGGCTGCATATGTAATACGGCCATCAAGAATACGGTGGAAAATGGTGCTGCGGTTTGAACGCGCAATATCTATGTCCTTTAATTTGTGCAGACCAATAAGATGATGGAAGTCTGTATCAGAGAATCCCAGGCGGATTTCAGTCAGTTTCCCTTTTCGGCCCAGTGTAAATTTATATTCATAATCCATCAACTTTTGAAAGCCGGAAGCGCATTGCATAAGTATATCCATATGGTGAATTGTCCTCTTTTGGAATCTGAAGCCAGTTGCAGCAACAAAGCGGCAAATTTATCTGGCGTATAATATCGCTACAAGCGACAATAGATCTTTCTGCGTGTGGGACAACAAAAGCCCTGCCAATTGGCAGAGCTTTTAGAAGCATTTTCCTTCAGCCTTTCAGCCTAAGCCGGTTTGAGGTTTCACTGCATAACCCCTCTTGCAAGCTCCGTAAGGCAATGCTTACCGGCGCACTCCCCTACTTCAACACTTTTACAGACACACGCCGTTGCCTGTATTTCATTATTATTATACGAGGAAACTGAAAATATGTCAATTGCAGTTTGCTTAAATGCTTAAATATATAAGTAGATAGTAGAGAGGAAGGATCACCATGTTCACAGTAAAAAAGATATTCTTAAACATGTCTAAAGGGACAAACTTTAATACAAAATAAGCCTTCCATTTCGGAGGGCTATT
>CAYQBE010000269.1:0-4518 GCA_964415625.1 uncultured Clostridium sp. | reverse complement strand
CGGTAGGAGTCCTGACACAATATCAGCCGCTGCGGTTGAATACACATATAGGAATTGGGATTCCGTGGGATCTGGACCGGAATATAGGCGGGGTTTCGATTCTTCCTCCATACGAAAAGAGCGTGAACAGCGAATGGTATACAGGAACTGCCAATGCCATTTACCAGAATCTGGACTATATGGAAAGCTACCATCCGGATTACGTGCTGATCCTTTCCGGGGACCATATCTACAAGATGGATTATGAAGTGATGCTTGCCGCCCATAAGGCCAACAAAGCGGACGTGACGATCGCGGCGATGCCGGTTCCCATGGAGGAGGCAGGACGCTTCGGGATCCTGGTGACGGACAGAGAGGGACGGATCAGCAGGTTTGAGGAAAAGCCGGAGAAGCCCGGCAGTAACCTGGCATCCATGGGAATTTATATTTTCAGCTGGCCGGTTTTGAAGGAAGCGCTGATCCGGCTTTCCAGCCAGCCGAACTGCGATTTCGGGAAGCATATCATTCCCTACTGCGGTGCAAAGGGAATGCGGATGTTTGCCTATGAGTACAACGGATATTGGAAGGATGTGGGGACGCTTGGCTCTTACTGGGAAGCCAATATGGAGCTGATCGATATCATACCGGAATTTAATCTCTATGAGGAATTCTGGAAGATCTATACCAACTGCATGAACCTGCCGCCGCAGTATATATCTCCGGAAGGGGTTGTGGACAAGTGCATCATCAGCAACGGCTCTGAGATTTTCGGGGAGGTACATTCTTCGGTGCTGGGCGCGGGAGTGACCGTGGGAAAGGGAAGTGTCGTCCGGGACTCTATCATCATGCGGGATGTGGTCATCGGAGAGGACTGTGTGATCGAAAAGGCGATCATTGCGGAGAATACGGTGATCGGCAGCAATGTTTCGATCGGGGTCGGAAGCGATGTGCCCAACCGTGTGCGGCCGGACATTTACAGCGGAGGGCTGGCTACGATCGGGGAAAATTCCGTGATCCCTTCTGATGTACAGATCGGAAAGAATACGGCGATCAGCGGCGCGACGGCTGCGGCGGATTATCTGAACGGGATACTGGAGAGCGGTGAGACATTGATAAAGGCAGGTGATCGTGTATGAGAGCAGTAGGGATGATTCTGGCGGGAGGCAACAACAGACGGATGCAGGCATTGACGTCGAAGCGTGCGGTCGCGGCGATGCCGATCGCATCCAGCTATCGGGCCATTGATTTTGCACTGAGCAACATGACGAACTCCCACGTTCAGAGAGTGGCAGTGCTGACACAGTATAACGCGCGGTCGCTGGACGAGCATCTGAACTCTGCCAAGTGGTGGGATTTTGGAAGAAAGCAGGGCGGCCTGTATATTTTTACACCGACCATTACGGCGGAGAACGGCTACTGGTACCGGGGGACGGCGGATGCCATTTACCAGAACCTGGACTTCCTGAAGCGGTGTCATGAGCCGTATGTGATCATTGCTTCCGGCGATGCGGTATATAAGCTGGATTACAATAAGGTACTGGAATACCATATTGCGAAGAAGGCGGACATCACGGTGGTGGTAAAGGATCTGGAGGACGGCGACGACGCGACCCGCTTCGGCACTGTGCGGATGAACGAATCGGCACGGATCCAGGAATTTGAAGAGAAGCCGATGGTGGCAAGCTCGCAGACCATTTCCACAGGCATCTACGTGATGCGGAGGAGGCTGCTCATCGATCTGGTGGAGCACTGCGCAGAGGAAGAGCATTATGATTTTGTGACGGATATCCTGATCCGTTATAAGAATCTGAAAAAGATCTACGGGTATAAGCTGAGCGGTTATTGGAATAATATTTCCAGGATAGACGCGTATTATCAGACGAATATGGACTTCTTAAAACCGGAGGTTCGGAAATATTTCTTCCGGGAGCTTCCGACAGTGTATTCCAAGGTGAGCGACCTGCCGCCTGCAAAATACAACCCGGGCGCGGCGGTGAAGAACTGCCTGATCGGGAGCGGGAGCATCATCAACGGTACGGTTGAAAATTCCGTGTTGTTTAAGAAGGTATTTGTGGGGAATAACTGTGTGATCAAAAATTCGATCATCCTCAATGATGTTTATCTGGGGGATCATACATATATTGAGAACTGTGTCGTGGAAAGCCGGGGAACGATCCGCGCGAATACAAGGCATGTGGGAGAGGGTGAGATCAAAGTAGTTGTGGAACGGAATGAGAGGTATCTGATATAAGAGCAGAATGAGACGCCGGGATCCTCCCGGACGGGGGTGTATAAAACGTGCAGTCTGGCTGGCAGCTTTTGGAAAATCGGGCGGATGGATCAGCTATAGGTTCCGCCGGAGGCAATCTTGATTTTTGCCGGCCTGCAGATATAAAAATAAAAAAGAGATGAAGGTGTGTTAAAAAAGTCTTTTCGGTACGGATGATGGGATGAATGGACAGGCTTGCGAAGGGCTGTACCGGGGATATGCAGACGAGAAAGGAGACTGGATATGCAGATCACAGATGTGCGTGTACGAAAAGTGGCGAAGGAAGGAAAATTAAAAGCGGTTGTTTCAATTACGATGGATGATGAATTTGTAGTTCATGATATTAAAGTGATTGAAGGAGAGAAGGGATTGTTTATTGCAATGCCGAGCAAAAAAGCAATGGATGGGGAATACAGGGATATTGCACACCCGATTAACTCTGATACGAGAGACCGGATACAGGAAATGATTTTGGAAAAATATCAGGAGACTGCAGGGGGAGAGGAAGAAGTATCATAGTGGTTTATGAGGAACCATTGTAAATACCATCGAATGCAGAAAGGCGGCCACTGGCAGCCTTTCTGCATGACAGCAGCACCTGGCTGGTGAAAGAAACAGCCGGGTGCTGTTTTTATACCATCGTATGCAGAAAGGCTGACTGCGGCAGAACTGCTGCCGTTTAGAACGGCAGCTGCGGCGTATGACAAAAGGACAGCGGTTCCCCGGTTGCGGGATGGGAAAAGGATAATTTTACCGCGTAAAGCCGGAGCGGTTCGGATCGAGGGCGGGGCTGTCCGGGGGAGGCCGACGTATATTTTGTATCCCCGGCAATGGGGCAGCCGATGCGCGCCATCTGGACACGGATCTGGTGGTGACGTCCAGTGTCCAGAATGATCTCGGCCAGGGCCATGGAATCATGGGTTCGGAGGATCCGATAATGAAGCCGCGCGGGTTTGGCGCCCGGTGTATCGGGGGTACAGACACGGGAGGTGTTGGTTCGCCCGTTTTTTACCAGATAGTCTTCCAGGTCGGCTTCCGTCTGCTCCGGAATTGTACTTAGGACGGCGAGATAGTGCTTGCCGAAGCCGGAGGTCTCAAGCTGACGGCCAAGCGATCTTGCGGCCGCAGGGGTTTTGGCAAAGACAAGAAGCCCCTCCACGGGCTGATCCAGGCGGTGGATCAGGGCGAGATAGGGTTCCCCGCTTTTGGCCTGATGGCTGTGCAGATGATTTTTCAGGATGCTCACCATATCGGGCGTACTGATCTGCCGGCTCTGGGTGGGGATGCCTGCAGGCTTGATGCAGACAAGGATATGCTGATCTTCAAATATGATTTCCGGTTTCATGGACATGGTCTCCTTAGTCTAAATACCAAATAAATCGGTATGGGTGCCGGTACGGTCAAGATATAATTCGTTTTCGTTTACCCGGTATATAAGCAGCCAGTCTGGGGATATGTGACATTCCCGCCGCCCGGTATAATTTCCTTTTAAAGAATGATCCCTGTTTTTCGGCGGAAGCGCCGCCGGTACTCGTAATGTATTGACAACGACATTTAGCAGGTCAATATTATAGTTCCTTTTTTTACATAGCTTTAAGTCGCGTTTGAATTGCGATGTCAGGTTGAGTTTTAACATAGGCTATTCCTCCAGGATTTGGGAGAATAATTCCTCTGTTGTCCCCTCAAAGTGCTGGCCGCTCCCCGTCCTTATCATTTCATCTGTTTCAGCCATTGCCGCTATTGTGTCTGCATTGGGTTTGAAGTCAGGGTATATATCAATTCCGGACATTTCTCCAAGTCCTTCCAGCATATTGATAACGAAAATCATTTTATCATCTGGTAAGCGGTCAATCATGGTCTTTGCTATTTCCTGATAACTCATAGTTGCACTTCCTTTCCTGGTTTGTGTATGTGGTTTTGGTAAAATTTTTGTAGTGGCTTGGTTAGTCCTCCGGGGGTTCATCGGGATTGGTGTATCGGAGAATTCCGGTTAGTTCTGCTGCTCTCTTAATTGCTTTATGCTTACGCCAGTGAGGACAAGTACAGCCGGAGCCGTAAAACCACAATTACATAATATCACGGAATCTGGCGGAAAGGTAGAGTGAACTGTGAAAAATAACATAATGCTTTCTGAGCAATCGGAAATTGAGCGGACACTTATAGAGAAGCCGTATCTTCTGTGACATTATGGTTTTGCATTGCGATAAAGTGATAGATATTTATGTATAATTCTTGACTTTTTGCCGTAATCTGTCTAAACTGATTATGAT
>CAYQBE010000268.1:0-4590 GCA_964415625.1 uncultured Clostridium sp. | reverse complement strand
GGACAGATTAAGGGTTTTGACTCAAGGAATCTATTAGATGGTTGCAAAACAACGGAGAGAAAAAAAGAAGCATGATAAGTATGCCCTGGAGGATGACCTGTCAGCGGACAGGCATTTCCGGGGATTTTTTATGCATATGAGGAAAAAGAAGAAAAAAGAACAGAAGAGATGCAAAAGTTTGTATTGAACTTACCGGATATCACAGGTATAATGGACGTATTCGGTAATCGTTCACAACAGATATCAGATTCAAAAGATCGGAAGGAGAGGCAAAATCATGAACATGTTATCCATTGAGCAGGAATTAAAGAACAATTCTTATCCGGGAAGAGGTATTATCCTTGGGAAGAGCGCGGACGGCACGAAGGCTGTTGCTGCATATTTTATCATGGGGCGCAGCGTGAACAGCAGGAACCGTATCTTCGTGGAAGATGGGGAAGGCATTCGAACCCAGGCATTTGATCCTGCCAAGCTGACGGATCCGAGCCTGGTGATTTACGCTCCGGTGCGTGTACTCGGCAACAAGACCATCGTGACCAATGGAGACCAGACGGATACCATCTACGAGGGAATGGATCGTCAGATGACATTTGAGCAGTCGCTGCGTTCCAGGGAATTTGAACCGGACGCGCCCAACTATACGCCCCGTATCTCCGGAATCATGCATGTGGAAAATGGAAACTACAATTATGCCATGTCCATCTTAAAGAGCAATAACGGCAATCCGGAAAGCTGCAATCGGTATACATTTGCCTATGAGAATCCGGCGGCGGGAGAAGGGCATTTTATACATACCTATATGCATGACGGTGATCCGCTTCCCAGCTTTGAAGGGGAACCGAAGCTGATCTCCATACCGGACGATATGGATGCCTTTACAGAGCTTCTGTGGGCCGGTCTGAATGAGGAGAATAAAGTGTCTCTCTTTGTGCGATACATTGATATTAAGAGCGGAAAGTACGAGACCAGGATCGTAAATAAAAACAAGTAAAAAACAAAAAAGGAGTCGTGACAGATGAAAGAATTAGAATTGAAATATGGCTGCAATCCGAATCAGAAGCCGTCCAGGATCTATATGCAGGACGGAAGCAATCTTCCCATAGAAGTATTATGCGGGCGTCCGGGATATATCAACTTTCTGGACGCGTTCAACGGCTGGCTGCTGGTAAGTGAGATGAAGAAGGCTACCGGGCTTCCGGCTGCAACCTCCTTCAAGCATGTGTCTCCGGCAGGCGCTGCAGTCGGGCTTCCGCTGTCAGAGACATTGGCGAAGATCTACTGGGTGGATGATCTGGGAGAACTTTCTCCCCTTGCGTGTGCCTATGCGAGAGCCAGAGGAGCTGACCGGATGTCCTCCTTCGGCGACTTTATCGCCCTGTCCGATGTGTGCGATGTGGATACGGCAAGGCTGATCAAGCGGGAGGTATCGGACGGCGTGATCGCGCCGGGATATGAGCCGGAGGCATTGGAATTGTTAAAGCAGAAGAAAAAAGGCAATTACAATGTGATCCAGATCGATCCTGCGTATGAGCCGGCGCCGTTGGAGCACAAGGAAGTATTTGGGATTACATTTGAACAGGGAAGAAATGAATTAAAGATTGATGATGACTTCTTTGCGAAGGTGGTAACCGAGAATAAAGAGATTCCGGAAAATGCAAAGCGGGATCTGGCCATTTCCATGATCACGCTGAAATATACCCAGTCCAATTCCGTGTGCTATGTGAAGGATGGACAGGCCATCGGGATCGGTGCGGGGCAGCAGTCCAGGATCCACTGTACCCGTCTGGCAGGACAGAAGGCGGATAACTGGTGGTTAAGGCAGGCACCGCAGGTTCTTGGGTTGCAGTTTAAGGACGGCATCGGCCGGGCAGATCGGGATAATGCTATCGACCTTTATATCGGAGAGGAATATATGGACGTTCTTGCGGACGGCGTATGGGAGAATACCTTTAAAGTAAAGCCGGACGTATTTACGAGAGAAGAAAAGCGGGCATGGCTGGACAAGATGACCGATGTATCTCTGGGATCCGACGCGTTCTTCCCGTTCGGGGACAACATTGAACGCGCCCACAAGAGCGGAGTAAAATATGTGGCACAGCCGGGCGGCTCCGTGCGGGACGACAATGTGATCGAGGTCTGCAATAAGCACGGTATGGCGATGGCATTTACGGGACTTCGCCTGTTCCATCATTAAAAAATTCCTGTCTGTACGGCGGCAGGCTGCTGAATAAAAATCTGAGTTTTATTGCGGCAAATGGCATAAAATTCTGATGTCGGAGTGCAGCCGTACAGGCGGAAAGATGCATCGGAGGACGGCATGATATTGGAATCAAAAAGCCCGGAGGACACCTTTCAGATCGGGATGCGCCTCGGGAAGCTGGCGGAAGCAGGAGAAGTGTATACGCTGACCGGAGATCTGGGAGTCGGGAAAACCGTATTTACAAAAGGATTTGCAAAAGGGCTGGGGATTGAAGAATCCGTAAACAGCCCCACTTTTACGATTCTGCAGATTTACGAGGGCGGCAGGCTGCCGCTGTACCATTTTGACGTTTACCGTATCGGAAGCGTGGAAGAGATGGAAGAGACCGGATTCGAGGAATACATCATGGGGGACGGTGTGTCCCTGATCGAATGGGCGGATCTGATCGAAGAGATCTTGCCCCGGAAGTGTACCCGGGTTCTGATTGAAAAGGATCTGGAAAAAGGATTTGATTATCGGCGGATTACGGTGGAGCTGACAGGAGAGCAGACGGATTGAGTCCGTCATGTGCCGGGACAGACTGAATCCGTCATGTGCCGGGACAATGATGCGGCGGAGGATATACGGAACGCCGGATCAACCTGCCGCCCGGTATCATTGGAAAGTGAGATAAGACAGGAAAAGAAAGGATGCGGGACATGAAGGTGCTGGCGATAGAGAGCTCCGGGCTGACGGCCTCAGTTGCCGTTGTAGAGGAGACCCGTACCGTAGCGGAGTATACGGTGGATTATAAAAAAACACACTCCCAGACATTACTGCCTATGATCGATGAGGTGGTACGGATGACAGACCTGGATCTGGCGGAGATCGATGCCATCGCCGTGTCTGGGGGGCCGGGGTCTTTTACCGGACTTCGAATCGGCTCTGCCACGGCGAAGGGGCTGGGGCTGGCATTGGACAAGCCCTTGATCCATGTGCCTACGGTGGACGGGCTGGCCTATCAGGTGTACGGCTGCAGGGATATCATCTGCCCCATCATGGACGCGCGGAGGAACCAGGTCTATACGGGAATCTATACATTTTCTGCAAGCGCAGGAAAAAAAGAAGGAACCAGGGAGGTGGATCCGGTTTTCCAGGTGCTGCGGATGCAGATGGCGATAGCCGTGGAGGATTTGATCCGGCGGCTCAACAACTACAACAGGCCGGTCGTATTTTTGGGAGACGGAGTGCCGGTCTACCGGGAAATGCTGTCTGCCGGGCTGAAGGTTCCCTATTCGTTCGCGCCGTCCTATATGAACCGGCAGCGCGCCGCCGTGGTCGGAGCGCTGGGGATCCGTTATTATAAGGCGGGAAAATACGAAACCGCCATGGAGCATCAGCCGGAATATCTGCGGCAGTCCCAGGCAGAACGGGAGCGTGCCCAGCGGGAAAAGACGGCAAAGCTTGTCATACGGGAACTGAAAGCCGAGGACGCCGCGGCCGCGGCGGAGATCGAATATCAGAGCTTTCCAGACCCATGGAGCCAGAACGGGATATTGGACACCGTTTCGAATCCAAATACCATCTGCCTGCTGGCGGAAAAAGCGGGAAAAACCGTGGGATATCTGTTTGCATATACGGCGGGTGATGAAGCGGAGATCGCGCGGATCGCCGTAGCCGGCGAGCAGAAGAGGCAGGGTGTGGGAAAGAACCTTATGAGGATGCTGGAAGAGATTAGCAAAAAGAAGCAGATCCGCAGGCTGCTTCTGGATGTGCGGGAAAGCAACCGGGAGGCAAGGGCATTTTATGAAAAAATGGCCTTTCAGGAGGATGGAGTCCGCAGGGGGTTCTACCAGGAGCCGCCGGAGGATGCAGTCCTGATGAGCAGGGAGCTGTAATCTATTGGATTTGTTACAGGTCACACCTTGACCAGATGCGACATGTTACATTGGATTTTCTTATCCAGTCATGGGAGCGTTTCCCAGTGGGAAACAGGAGAAAAAAACGTTATAATTTAGGCGTAGCAGAACTCACAGAGTATTTGAATATACGGAGGAGGAAGTTGTATGCGCCAATATCATCATATTAAAAAAACAGAAGAAATCAAAGAAATCAGTAAGATGATCTGCAATCAATGCGGAAAAGAGATCCCGGTTGTGAACGGCCAGCCCCGGGAAGGGGTGTTCAGTGCGGACGTTACCTGGGGATATTTTTCAGAAAAGGACGGAGAGCGGCATTCCTTTGAACTGTGCGAGAAATGCTATGACGCCCTGCTGAAAGGCTTCCGCATACCGGTGGAGATAGAAGACGGCCATTTGCTTTGACGGAGGAATGGAATATTATGTTAGACGTATGCTTGCTTGGATGCGGCGGGATGATGCCGCTTCCCTACCGCTGGCTGACTGCGCTGA
>CAYQBE010000267.1:0-4611 GCA_964415625.1 uncultured Clostridium sp. | reverse complement strand
CCCTGTACATGGTCGATGGAAAGCACATACCCCTGAAACTGGTATGTGCCCTTCGTGTCCTTATAAGCCGGATATCCCTTATGGTCAATCCTGTGCAATAGATTTCTCAATTCTGTTGATGTTCCCACGTTTTGTTTCCTCCTGAATCTATTTCCATCTGGCCGTACATTGCAAGGCTCAGATGATCTCCTGCATTTTCTCCACTTCCTGCCGGTCTTCGACACTGAAATTCTTTTCAAATTCTGTTTTCTGCCTCTGCGCCTCTTCCTGCGCCGGAACCCAGCCGGAAGTCTCCTCCGGACAGATCCCGTATTTCTCGAATACAGGCAGCAGTCTCTTCATTCTCGCTTCAAACGAAGGATACCCGGGCCTGTCCTGTCCCCGCCAGCCAACCTCCGCGGAAGCCGCAAACCTGGGCCAACAGAGGGTTTCCAGCCTTTTTTCATCCCGGACATGCTCCGTCCAGATCAGACATTCGATTCCCAGGATCCGATTTTCTGCCTTTGCCAGTCCTTCCGGGCAGTCATCCAACTCATAGACGTCCCGAAGCGATGTGATCCCATACGGATAATCGCAATAACAGTTCTTCACAATGGATATGACGGCCTTCCCGCCCCGCTCCATATGCTGCCCCAACCGGTTCTCCTTATCATCCGTCCAGAGCTGCACGATGGTATCCGGGTCAAGATTGCCCCCGTATGCGGCCTCATTCCATACAATCGCGGTGCGGCCCTTCGCTTTCAGATATTCAGTGATCCTATTTTCCATATATCCCTGCAGCTGCTGCAGGGTCTCAAACCCTTCCTCCTCCATCCGCTTCCGGCATAAGGGGCTGCTGCTCCAGTATTCCTTGGGCGCCTCATCCCCGCCGATATGAAAATATTTCCCCGGGAACAGTTCCAGAAGATCATCCAGGAGCTGCTCGATAAATACAAAGGTCTCTTCCTTCCCTGCGCACAGGATATCCCGAAAAATCCCTGCCCGCGTCTCTACCGGAATCTGCTCCCCCCGGCAGCCGTACTGAGGATAGGCAGCCAGTACCGCAGTCACATGTCCGGGCATATCTACCTCCGGGATCACTTCCACACCCAGTTCCCCGCAGTAAGCCACGATCTCCCTGACCTGCTCTCTTGTATAATACCGGTCCTCGGTCTCGTCTGAATCATAATTCCCCATATGGTCCCCCCTGCGCACTGCACCGATCTCATGCAGCAGAGGAAACTTCCTGCATTCTATGCGCCAGCCCTGGTCATCGGAAAAATGCCAGTGAAATTTATTCAATTTAAAATGCGCGGACATCCGGATCATTTTCTTCAATTCATCCGCCGGAATAAAATGCCGGGCGCAGTCGATATGAAAGGATCTCCAGGAATGCGCCGGGCAGTCTTCCACCGTCAGACAGGGCAGGCGGTTCCCGCACTGCAGCCGGAGCTGTTCCAGCGTTGCCTCCGCATACAGGCATGCTTTTTCACTCCCGCCCGCAATCCATATGCCATCCGTTTTCAGCTGCAGACGGTATTCCTCTTCCCCCATGGCAGGATCCGTTTTCTTTTCCCGGATCACAGGATCTGCATTGCCTTCCTCACCTGCCAGGATTTTCTTTGGTTCCGGTATGATCGCAATCTGCACCATAATACCTCCTTTTTTTGAGCACTCCCGGGAACTCCCTTGCACCCATCTTTGCTGCTGATTTTCCGAGAATGCCCGTTTTTACAGCAAAAAGCCAGGTATCATCCTGGCTTTCTGTATTATTCTCTCTCCCGCCACTGTTCCTTGCCCCCGTTGGACCATACGACCATATTCCTGCCGGATTTTTTTGCGGTATACAGCATGGAATCCGCAATCTTCAGATATGTATCATATACGTCCCCGCTTTTCGGGACAACGGTGACTCCGCCCACACTGACCGTGATCCATCGGAATACCGGGGAATTGTGCGGTATATGCAGGTTCTCGATGGCCTGCCGGATCATTTTCAGATATTCATAAGAGGACTGGGCGTCATTGCCTACCAGGATCGCGACAAACTCTTCCCCGCCGTAGCGTCCCACAAAGTCCGTTGCACGGTGCAGGAAGGAGGACGCAGTCTTTGCTACACTGGTCAGAACCTTGTCGCCTGCCGGATGGCCGAAGCTGTCGTTATAAATCTTAAACTTATCTATGTCAAAGATACAGACAGAAAACGGGATTTCCAGACGCAGGGCCTCCCGCCACTTCATACGCCATTCCTCCTCGTAGCGTCTTCTGTTCGCGATTCCGGTCAGTTCATCGACCATGGCCAGCTTTTTATAGTGCATCTGCCTGTCAAATGACCGGAGCTGCGCGTTGATCCTTGCCTTCAGAATTGCGGGAATCACCGGTTTTGTGATATAATCTACCGCTCCCAGAGTCAGCGCCTCTTCTTCATGCTGTATATCGGCAAGGCCTGTCACAACAATGATCGGAATATACCTGGTCAGGATCATGTCCTGAAGCTTTTTCAGCAGCGTAAATCCATCCATATCCGGCATAATGATATCCATAAGGATCAGGGAATACTTTCCGGACATGGCGTTTTCAAGTCCGCTTTCAGCATCATGGCATACGGTCACATCATAGTCCGTTTCCAGAATTGCTTTTAAAGAATCACCCACCATAATACTATCATCTATTAACAATATCTTGTCCATGAATACTTCCTTTCTGAGGCGGGGTGCGGCATAGAACCTGCCCACAGTGATATGATACCGTCTCTCTCCACTTCCTGTAGCATATCACAAAATCGGACGAGAATCAATCAATTCCCGCCCTTTCCTTGTGGGAGATGCATTTCATTATTACAGGTCACTGGTTC
This sequence comes from uncultured Clostridium sp., assembly GCA_964415625.1. GTDB lineage: Bacteria > Bacillota > Clostridia > Lachnospirales > Lachnospiraceae > Schaedlerella. The sequence goes on along the minus strand of CAYQBE010000267.1, from coordinate 1,778 downwards.
CCCAGTGACCTGTAACATTTAATCAAAGTCGAACTTTTCATACCTTTTATGCATTGCCTTATATCGGATCCGAACCGTCTCATTTCCCGCGAGCACATCCTGTTCCGTCCCGGTAAACTGGCAGCGCAGGCAGTAATATTCCTCTTTTTCCTTATCATAAAACATATCGATATCCAGATCCCTCATGAAACAGGACGGACACCGGTAGTTTAATCTGCCTTTTCCAGATTGAGCCATGTCGCATATACCTCCCTTTCTGAAATCTTTTTCTTATACCCCAGAGTAAACATCGGAGAAAATGCATAGCCCTCCCGGATATATCCCTCTCCGCCGCCGCTCTGCGTCATGGAAACCTTTGTCTCTATAGCAGGGATCACCGCGGATACCGCTTCCGCATTTTCCAGGCTTTCCTCTCTGCACTTGTATTCATAGACAATGCTCTTCTCCTCGCTGCCCTCACATTTCAGAAGGATGCCGCTCATATCCTCCGGATATTCCGTTGTCCCATAGCATGCTACCATATACTCATTCAGTTCCGCTTCCGCGTCTGGATCACTCATCTCCAGGATCGTCCTCTCGATCTTGACGGAGCCGGTTCCCTCCTCAAAATACTCCTTTGTCTGAAGCTTCACGGTCAGGTCTGCAAACTCGATGGTCACCGGATCCAGCGTCAGGATCCTTGTCTTCCCCTCCTGTGAAAAATGCGCTTTCGTCCGGCACAGGCACAGGTCCACCTCTTCCCCGTTATGGCAGAGCTTGGCGCTCCGGATGGTTCCTTCCCCTGCATAGTGTGTAAAATAACCCGCCCGGTATTTTTCCTGGATCAAAAACGGATAGGACGCATCCTGTACGTGCTTCGTACCGATGCCCACCTCCCATCTCAGCTTGGCGGCATAAGGACGCAGGTCAAAGATCGCGCCGCCCTGATCCATATTGACCCCGGCCCGCATATAAGGATCCGTATACCAGAACACCTGCTTGTCCGAACCGTAAAGGATATCCCGCCAGAGGGCGCATTCTGGTTCGGTGTACGTCTTCTTCTGCCGGTAATAATCCGCAAATTCCGACATGGTCATGTCTATGAGCTTTCCCTCTTTCTTTAAGTCCCCATAATATTTACAGCCGTCAGAATAGGATTTGAGCAGCAGCTCGTAAGGAGCCTCCCAGCGGCCCATCTTGTTCATCCAGCCGGGCCCTACAAACATCATATTGTACGCATAGCCGTTGTTGTACTTTTCCTGGGCGCGGTACTGGTCGATCAGGTTATACAGATACGGATACTCCCAGGTCTTGGAATCATAGATCATGCCCCGCAGTACGTTCTGCGGATGCGTCCCGAAGTTGGAGCCGTTTCCGTCATAGCAGGCCAGCAGATCCCTCGACAAATGCGGAATCGCAACGATCCCGCTGTCCTCCGCCGCATCCGCCGCAGGCGCATGAGTATTCTGTTTGGAGGGGATCCAGGGTGCCCAGGGACCGCCGTCAAACAGCGTGTACCAGGAATTGTTGCAGGTGTGATATGCCTTCGGCCCTTCCTCCCAGCAGGTGGCCACGGCACACTTCACAGAAGGGTAGGTTTCCTTGATGTAATTGGTCAGGTCTGCATCCATATAGTAAGAGCCTGTAGATTCCGGATAAAATCCGAAGATTTCATGGAATTTGCCAAACACATCATTCACAATCTTCTTTTTGTCTTCCATGGAAAACATCCAGATACAGAAATCCTTTGTCTGATATTTCTCACGGAACTGCTCACAGGGCAACCCAAGAAGAGACAG
>CAYQBE010000266.1:0-4634 GCA_964415625.1 uncultured Clostridium sp. | reverse complement strand
GATCAAAAAATACGGAACCCACAGCGCCCTGAATATGTTTGACGAATTTTCCATGGTATTCCAGGGGGCGCTGGCAGAGTATGTGGGCTTCACGGAGGCCGAGGTCAGGGAGCTGTGCCGGCGGTACGGTATGGACTTTGAGGAAACGAAGAGATGGTATGACGGATATTTTTTGGAAGGCGTAGGTTCTGTCTATAACCCGCGTTCCGTTGTCAGCGCCATGCGCTTTCGGACATTTCAGTTTTACTGGAATCAGACAGAGACCTTCGAAGCTCTCCGCTCCTACATTGACCTGAATTTCGAAGGGCTGAAGGACGCGATCCTCCAGATGATGGACGCAAAAAGCGGTATTTCAGTGGATATCCGCAGCTTTACCAACGACATGGTTACCTTCCATTCCAGAGATGACGTGCTGACTCTCCTGGTGCATTTGGGATATCTTGGATACCGCAGCGACAGGGGCGAGGTCTTCATTCCGAATGAAGAGATTCTAAATGAATATATCACATCCATCAGCAATTCCGACTGGGGAGAGGTATCGAAGGCGCTGAAAAATTCCCGGGCTGCCCTGGACGCGGTGTGGAACCAGAATGAGGCGCTTGTGGCAAAGGCGGTGGAGGAAGCGCATTTCGAGTCCTCTTATCTGCAGTATAATGACGAGAATGCGCTCAGCTATACCATTTCACTGGCATTTTACGTGGCCCGTAATTACTATACGGTGATCAAGGAGCTCCCGTCCGGAAAAGGAAGGGCGGATATCGTGTACCTTCCAAGAAAACATCATGGGGATAAACCGGCGCTTCTGGTGGAATTAAAGTGGAATGAAACCGCAGAAAGCGCCATCACGCAGATCCATGACAAATGTTATCCGAGGGCTTTGGAAGATTACAGGGGAAACCTGCTTCTGGTAGGGGTCGGCTACGATGAAAAAACCAAGGAGCATACCTGCCGGATTGAACCGTATACTTTGTAGGGGCAAATGCCTCTTTCAAATTTATCAAAATTGGTTGCTATTTTATTTGGAATTGTATATACTATATATAGTTAATGCCGTTGGCTTAACAGAAGGTATATCTCGACCTTTAACAGAGACAGTTATAAGCGGGCATATCTCAGCCCTAAGCGAGACAGTTACAAGTGAGTGTTTCGCCGCTCAGAGCGCGAATCTAACAGTGGGACGGATTTTCCGTCCCCATTTTTATAACGGGAGGATGCAACTTTGGCAATAAAAATATATGAGGTCAATCCTCAATATATAGACTATCTAATTCCCTATGCTCCGCACTTGTTTCAAAACAAACAACCCGGACAACATAATGAGAGGAAATATATCGGTATTGTTCTTAGTGTAAATGATATGAATTATTTCGCTCCATTATCCTCTTTTAAAGCAAAGCATAAGAAAATGAAAAACGGGTTAGATTTTATAAAAATAGGCGATTATGCGGTCTTAAATATTAATAATATGTTTCCGGTTCCTAATGGTGAATATACATATGTAGATATTCCAACGGTGAAAAATCTTCAATACAGGAAGCTTTTAATGACAGAATACCGTATTATCAGAAAACTGCAGGATAAGATAATGAAAAGTGCTGCAGAAGTTTATAAACACAAGTTAAAGAAAGGCAATACAACTGCATTGGCCAAAAGGTGCAATGATTTCAAGCTATTAGAAGATAAAAGTAAGAAATTTCAATAGTTCCTGTATCTGAGCGCAAAACAGATAGCCCCTGTGTACGTGAGAAAGAGGAGAGGCGGTGCGGATGGATACATGTGAAGCAGGAGAAACAATAATGGCAAAAATCTTATTACTGGAAGACAATACAAGTCTCAACCGGGGCATCAGTCTGAAGCTGGAAAAGGAGGGCTACGAGGTGCTGAGCGCCGTCCGGGCCGCTCAGGCGGAGGAAATGTTCCGGGAAAATGAAGTATCTCTGATCATCAGCGACATTTCCATGGAGGACGGCGACGGACTGGAGTTCTGCCGGAGCATCCGCAGGGTCAGCGATGTCCATCTGATCTTCCTGACCGCGCTGGACCAGGAGGTGGATATTGTAAACGGCTACGATGCCGGAGCCGACGACTACATCACCAAGCCATTCAGCCTGATGGTGCTGATCTCAAAGGTAAACGCGCTGATGCGCAGGATCGGACAGGATCAGGATGACCGCGGGCAGATGTTATTTTCCCGGGACATCCGGGTGCAGTGCCGGGAGATGCGGGTCTATAAAGGGGACGAAGAACTGATCCTGAGCAAAAAGGAAATACAGCTTTTACTATATTTCCTGGAAAATCCGAAGCAGATCCTTTCGAAGGAGCAGCTCCTGGAGGCCGTGTGGGACGTGGACGCTCAGTTCGTGGACAACAACACCGTCCCGGTCACCATCAGCCGCTTGAAAAAGAAGATCGCCGGAGATGAGGATTACGAGTATATCAAGAATGTCAGGGGGCTTGGGTATCTATGGACGGCGGAGGTATCGAAGAAATGAGGCAGAAAACTGGAGAGAAGCGCCCGTCTGTAAAATCTGAGAACAGGAATATCAGAAAAATTCCGGCGCGGCCGCCGGTAAATTCTATGGACGACAGCGGTATCGAGAAAATGATCAAAAAACAAGAAAGGGGCTATATCTGGCTGGAGCAGGAATTGAAGAAAAATCTTGGAATCAGTACGGCAGGGATCGCTGCCTTTTTTCTTTTTCTGCTGCCTGCAGATCTGCCGCTGCCATATTTTGCCGCGCTTTTCGCCGGGGCGGTGCTGGCAAACGGAATCTGGTGCTATCTGACATACCGCCGGAAATACAGAGAGTATCTGGAAATATCGGACTGCCTGGAGGAATTGGAAGCAGGCAGCTATGCGAGACAGGAGTCACCGGAAACAGAAAAATCCAGTCAGCAGGCGGTATTGAAAACAGGCAATTCCAAGCGTCCGGCGGGCGGGGATACCCTGAAAACCGGAATCCGATCCCAATTGCAGGAGCAGATGGAGCGGGTCGGCCATGCGTTGGAGGTGTATAAAAATCAACTGGAGGATGAAAAGGAAAATACGAAATCCATGATCACGGATATCTCCCACCAGCTCAAAACCCCGGTGTCGGCGCTGGGGCTGAGCCTGGAGCTTTTAGGGGACGAGCAGATCACGGAGGAGGAAAAACGGGAATTTCTGGAGCGGGGAAAGCAGGAGGTCGAAAAGCTGAACCACCTCATGGGAACCTTGGTGAACCTGTCCCGGCTGGAAGCGGACATGATCCGCCTGGAGCCCCGGAAAGCCAGCCTGAAAGCAACGCTGGTACGCGGGGTAAACGGCATCTATCTCAAGGCGGAAGAAAAACAGATTGAGATGGAGATGAAGGAATTTTCCGATATGGAGCTTCTGCATGATCCCAGATGGACGGCGGAAGCCATTTCCAATGTACTGGATAACGCGGTAAAATATTCTCCCGCGAAAAGCACAGTCCGGATCCGTGTGGAGCCCATGGTCTCCTATGTATTTATCGAGGTGGAGGACGAAGGGATCGGGATTGAAAAATCCGAGTATCCGAACATTTTCAAACGCTTTTACCGGGGAAAGCGGCCGGAAGTCGAAGCCCAGGAGGGAGCAGGCGTGGGGCTGTATCTGGTGCGGAAGATCTTTGAGGAGCAGGGCGGAAATGTGTGTGCGGTTCCGGCCCACGGCAGGGGAACCGTGATCCGGATGATGCTTCCGAAGAAATATGGATCGGAGTAGAAAAATCCCAAGCCGAGGTATGTAATGGAATGGGCCTGCCATCCGTCCGCCGTGCGTCAACTCGAAAAACCTGCGGTTTTCCTCGTTTGAGGCTGTCGCCTCATGCGATCCAGAGTCCGAATGCTGCCTGCCATGCGGGCATGGCGATCAGCATTTGGACTCTGGATCACGCACGGCTCGTAGTATAACAAAAATGTTATCTTTTCTGAAAGGTTCTTGTAAGGGTTCCGGAGTATGATATAAAGTAACTACTCAGCACAATATCTGTTATGAAAGGAGCCTTCCTATATGCACCCGATTTTAGAAACCATTGATCTTGTAAAAACATACGGCGACGGAGACCATCAGATCAAAGCCATCGATCACACCAGCATTACCGTCGAACACGGAGAATTTGTGGCGGTGGTGGGCCGGTCCGGTTCCGGAAAATCCACCCTCCTTCACATGCTGGGCGGGCTGGACCGGCCGGACAGCGGGCAGGTCATCATCAGCGGACAGGATCTGTTTTCCTTAAAGGACGAACAGCTCGCGGTATTCCGCAGACGGAAGATCGGATTCATTTTCCAGGATTTCAACCTGATCCCCGCGTTAAATGTCTGGGAAAATATCGTCCTCCCCATTGGACTGGACGGCAAAAGAGTGAACAAGGACTATGTGCTGGACATCATCCAGAGCATCGGCATGGAAGACCGTTTGAAAGCCCTGCCCAGCACGCTCTCCGGAGGCCAGAAGCAGCGGACGGCCATCGCCAGGGCATTGGCCTCCCGCCCCGCCATCATCCTGGCGGACGTAAACTGGACTATGGTTTTTGACTGTATATAGCGTATATTGTGTTTAAAATGATGGAATATAGCTACTTGATACACAAGGCATAGGGAAAAATGTGTATGAAGTAGAGGGAATAAAT
>CAYQBE010000265.1:0-4717 GCA_964415625.1 uncultured Clostridium sp. | reverse complement strand
TATGCAAGTGGTTACATTCAGCAGGCAATCAATTTGCTACGCAAATTGGTTACATATGAGGAGGGAATATTCTATGAGTTTAAATGCCGCACCGTCCGCGGACCGCATTCACATCGGGATCTTTGGAAAAAGAAATGCAGGGAAATCCAGCCTGATCAATGCCGTCACCAGTCAGAACCTTGCCATTGTCTCAGATAGGAAAGGCACCACCACTGATCCGGTGCAGAAGGCCATGGAACTGCTGCCCCTTGGTCCGGTAGTGATGATCGATACTCCGGGGCTGGATGATGAAGGAGAACTGGGTGCTCTGCGCATCCAAAAAGCATACCAGATTCTCAACAAGACGGATATTGCCATACTGGTCGTTGACAGCTCCGAGGGGATGACCCGGGAGGATGAAAAGATTCTGGAAAAAATCCTGGAAAAGAAAATCCCTTATGTCATCGTCTTCAACAAATCTGACCTGACGATTCTACATTCCGGCGGATCTGAAGCCGCTGCCCCGATCGCTGATTCCATAGATGAATCACATTGTATCTCCGTCAGCGCCATGACCGGAGAACATATCCGGGAACTGAAGGAACTGATCGCAAAGCAGGTTCCCACTGCCGAGACAAAAAAGCACATCGCGGCGGATCTGATCCAACCGGGTGACTTTGTCATCCTGGTCATTCCCATCGACAGCTCCGCTCCGAAGGGACGGCTGATCCTGCCTCAGCAGCAGACCATCCGGGATATCCTGGAAGCAGGCGGCGCAGCCATCGCGGTAAAAGATACCGAGCTGCAGGATACCCTTGCCCGGCTGGGGACGAAGCCGGCGCTGGTCATCACCGACAGCCAGGCATTCCAGAAGGTGTCTGCGATTGTCCCCCCAGACATCCCGCTAACCTCCTTCTCCATCCTGTTTGCAAGGTACAAAGGGAATCTGGACACGGTCGTACAGGGTGCCCGGACACTGGATCTGCTGCAGGACGGAGATACGATCCTGATCTCCGAGGGCTGCACCCATCATCGCCAGTGCGAAGATATCGGAACCGTCAAGCTGCCCGGATGGATCCGGAAGCATACCGGAAAGGAACTCCAATTTGAATTTACGAGCGGGACGGAATTTCCTGACAATCTGAGCAGATACAGGCTGATCATCCACTGCGGCGGCTGTACCTTAAATGAACGGGAAATGAAATACCGCCTGCAGTGCGCCTGCGACCAGAACGTCCCCATCACCAATTACGGCACGGCGATCGCGCATATGAACGGAATCCTCAGCCGAAGCATTGCTCCGCTGCATTAAAATACAGAAAAGCTGCCACACAGTATAACGATTTCAAGGGACATATTGCTCCATCACTTCCTGCAATATGTCCCTTTTCTATTTCAATTACCGCTATTTCTTATTCTTTGCCGTTAAAGCAATATGTACACAGCTTACAGGGTGACAGCCCGATGGATGCGATCAGGTCGTCCAGCCTGTGATACCGCAGTGTGGTGAAGTTCTGCTGCTTCCGGATCTCTTCCAGCATTTCCTCATATCTCGCGCTGCACGGATCCGAATACTCGGTCAGCACTTCCGGAGTGACTTCCTCCTCCCGTTCCTGGATCACCCGCCTCGTGATCAGATCCAGATCCGACTTGGAACGTGAAAAATTCAGATACTTACATCCATACAGCAGCGGCGGACACGCCGGGCGGACATGGACCTCCTTTGCCCCGCTCCGGTACAAAAATTCCGTGGTTTCCCGAAGCTGGGTTCCCCGCACAATAGAGTCGTCGATGAGAAGCAGCTTTTTCCCCTTGATCAGCTCCTGCACAGGGATCAGCTTCATCCGGGCGATCAGATCTCTCTGGCTCTGGTTCGCGGGCATAAAGGATCTGGGCCAGGTAGGCGTGTACTTGATAAACGGCCTTGCATACGGAATCCCGGACTCGTTGGCATACCCGATGGCATGCGCGATCCCCGAATCCGGCACGCCGGCAACGATATCCGGGGATACGGAATCACTGTCCCGCTTTGCCAGCATGCTCCCGCAGGTATAACGCATCTCCTCCACATTTACCCCTTCGTAGGATGAGGTCGGATATCCGTAATACACCCACAGGAAGGAGCACATCTTCATCTCCGTCCCCGGAGCGCCGACTGTCTCCACACTCTCCGGCGTCACGAAAACAATCTCTGCCGGTTTCAATTCTTTATAATGCTCAAAGCCCAGATTGATATATGCAAAATTTTCAAATGAAATACAGTAGCCGTCTTCCCGTTTTCCAAGGACTACAGGGGTACGTCCATACCGGTCTCTCGCCGCATAGATCCCATCCTTTGTCATCAGCAGGATGGTCATGGATCCGTCCACAAGCTCCTGTACATAGCGGATCCCTTCTACAAGCGTATCGGACTTGCAGATCAGAGAAGCGATCAGCTCCGTCGCATTGATCTGTCCGCCGCTCATCTCCTGAAAATGAGAACGTCCCGCGTCATAGGTTTCTTTCAGCAGCTCTTCCAGATTGTTCACCTTTCCGACCGTTGTGATCGCAAAGCTTCCCAGATGGGATTGGATCAGAAGCGGCTGAGGTTCATAGTCAGAAATACATCCGATCCCCAGATGCCCTTCCAGCTCCTCCGCATCCTTTTCAAACTTTGTCCGAAACGGAGAATTTTCGATATTATGGATCGCTCTCTGAAATCCTTCCTTCCCATACATCGCCATTCCGCCGCGCCGTGTACCCAGGTGAGAATGATAGTCTACCCCGTAAAACAATTCTAAAGTACAGTTTTTCTTTGAAGCAACACCAAAAAATCCACCCATATGTCTGTCTCCTTTTTTGTCAGTCGTTACAGATCACTGGATGGCCAGCGCTCTGTAACTGTCCGTTGTGTAAAATTCATACACAGTTTAGCACGAAATACATCCAAAGTCAAAACCTATGTTGCAGTTCACTGGCCAGCCAGCGAACTGTAACGAATTCAGCCCATTTTAAGTCGCCTTCGGCGAGGGGCTGAATTCTATTCAGGACGCAGCGTGCATCCTCCCAGCCAATCAGCGTGGTGATTGGCTGGGGAGTGAACTGTAACGTATGACCTGCCGCACGGCCTACAGCATCAGTCCCCGGTACCGGTTAAAGCAGGCAAAAATCTCCTGTCTTCTGGGCATGGCCAGACATGCTACGTTAGACGGACTCTCACACAGGCCGGCCAGCCCGTTCCTGCGGATCTTCTCCTCCAGTTTGTCCACCACATCCTGCACAGGAGTCGTACCGCCGAAGAAATTCTTCTCCGCATACCGCACACAGTATCCCAGAGCCGTCACCTGCTCGCTGTCCGTAATCTGCTCCACATAGCGCAGGTCGATGCTTTCCCGGTTGATCTGTACGCCCTCGCGCCCCATAGTCTTCATCTTGATCCGGTCATTTCCCCGGTAAGCCCTGTTCTGGCTCGGACACCTTCGGAATACCGGCTTTTGAGCCGGCTCCTCCAGTCCGCTCAATGCCGGAAAATTCTCCGCCTCTTTTTTGGCTTCCGCCGTGATCTCCCTGGGTACATACCGATCCATCTGTACGATCGTATCCGCAATATGGAAATATGCCCCCGAGCTGCCCGCTACGATCACAGTAGAGATCCCATAGCGTTCATACAGCTCCCGGATCCTGTCGATAAAAGGCGTGATTGGTTCCATATCCCGGTGGATCACCCGCTGCATCAGCTCATCCCGGATCATAAAATTGGTGGCGCTGGTGTCCTCATCGATCAGCAGAGCCTTTGCCCCCGCCTCCATCGCTTCCACCACATTGGCCGCCTGGGATGTACTTCCACTGGCATCCTCAGTATAGAATCCGCAGGTATCCTTTCCATTGGGCAGGTCATTGATAAACATGGAAATGTCCGTCTTTTTGATACTCCGTCCGTCCTCCGCACGGATCTTGACCGCAGACGCGTCCGTGATCACATACTCCCGGCCATCCCCTGCGATGTGGTCATAGACCCCCAGCTCCAGTGCTTTCAGAAGGGTCGATTTTCCATGATATCCTCCCCCCACGATCAGAGTGATTCCCTTGCGGATCCCCATTCCCGTAAGGGTCCCCTTATGCGGAAGCTCCATGGTCACTTCCAGCTCCTTCGGGGACCGAAACGGCACCGCCCCTTTCATGGGACGCGGCGAGATACCGGATTCTCTGGGAAGGATGGAGCCGTTGGCTACAAAGGCGGTCAGCCCCTGTACCTCAAGCTGTCCCCGGATATACTCCTGATCCTCCGCCAAGTCGATGGCCCCGCGCACCTTCTTCTTATCACAGGTTCTGTAGTACAGTGATCTCTCCACGCAGTCCGGCAGAAAATCGAACAGGATCTTTTCCAGTTCCCGCGCGTTGATGGTCCGTCCATTGGCCGGGAATCCAATCTCCAGGCGCACCACGATATCCCCTGTCTTTGCGTCCATTTGGAAAGCCGTCCGCTCCAGGATCTCCTGTCCGCACCTGCTGATGGAGATCAGTCCGCTCTTTCCGGAGCCTTTGGCCTTAAATGCGTAGCTCTCCGCCGCGCGATGGAACTGCCGTGTCAGATAATCCTGCAATGCCACCCTCTGGCAGTCTCCGCAATATAATTCCTTTGGGAAACCCGCGATCCCGCCCTTCATGTGTACACTCACCTTTGACGGCGACGCGAACGGATCTCCCTGTACATGGTCGATGGAAAGCACATACCCCTGAAACTGGTATGTGCCCTTCG
>CAYQBE010000264.1:0-4744 GCA_964415625.1 uncultured Clostridium sp. | reverse complement strand
GATCCAGGAGATCAACGACTTTTTCCGTGACATGGAGCTCAATGCGGAACAGATGGAAAAGGTATTTGAATACCTGGAATCCAACAATGTCGATGTGCTCCGGATCAGCGGCAGTGACGATGACGTGGACATTGACATGGACGTGATCCTGTCCGAGGAAGAGGACGTGGATGTTGAGAACATTGATCTCTCGGTTCCGGATGGAGTCAGCATCGAAGATCCTGTGCGCATGTATCTGAAGGAGATCGGAAAAGTTCCTCTTTTGAGCGCCGAGCGTGAGATTGAGCTGGCCCAGCGGATGGAAGACGGGGATGAGGACGCCAAGAAGGAACTGGCGGAGGCAAACCTGCGTCTGGTGGTCAGCATTGCCAAGAGGTATGTGGGCCGCGGGATGCTGTTCCTGGACCTGATCCAGGAGGGCAACTTGGGACTCATCAAGGCTGTGGAGAAGTTTGATTACCACAAGGGATATAAGTTCAGCACCTATGCCACATGGTGGATCCGCCAGGCAATCACCAGAGCCATCGCGGACCAGGCAAGGACGATCCGGATTCCGGTTCATATGGTGGAGACCATCAACAAGCTCATCCGTGTGTCAAGACAGCTCCTTCAGGAGCTGGGGCGTGAACCTACTCCGGAGGAGATCGCAAAGGAGTTGGACATGCCCGTAGACCGTGTCAGGGAGATCCTGAAGATCTCTCAGGAGCCGGTTTCCCTGGAGACCCCCATTGGGGAAGAGGAAGACAGCCATCTGGGAGACTTTATCCAGGACGACAATGTACCGGTTCCCGCAGAGGCGGCGGCTCAGACCCTGCTTAAGGAACAGTTGGACGAGGTGTTGGATACGCTGACAGAGAGGGAGCAGAAGGTGCTTCGCCTCCGGTTCGGTATGAACGACGGACGGGCAAGGACGCTGGAAGAGGTGGGCAAGGAATTTGACGTGACCAGGGAGCGGATCCGCCAGATTGAGGCAAAAGCGTTGAGAAAGCTGCGCCATCCCAGCAGGAGCAGGAAGCTGCGGGATTATCTGGATTAAAAAAGCCGGCAGAGGAATGGACAGATGGAATTATCAGACAGACTGCAGGCGGTTGCTTCCCTTGTGACTGCCGGGCATCGGGTTGCGGATATAGGTACGGACCATGCCTATATCCCGATCTATCTTTTGCAGGAAGGACTGGCCGAATCCGCCATTGCCATGGATGTGAATGAAGGGCCGTTGAAAAAGGCAGAGGAGCACGTGAAAGAGAACGGCATGGAGGAAAAGGTCCGGCTTCGGTTATCGGATGGTTTTGAGAAGCTGGAACCATTCGAGGCGGATACCGCCGTGATCGCAGGAATGGGCGGACCGCTGATGATCCGGATCCTGAGCGCACATCCGGAGGTTACCCGGTCCATGAAGGAACTGGTTCTCCAGCCCCAGTCCGAGATCGCAAAAGTCAGAGCCTTTCTTTTAGAGGAAGGTTTTTTGTTTATTCAGGAGGATATGGTAAAGGACGACGGAAAATATTATCCGATGATGAAGGCTGCGCCCCCGCAGGACGGCAGACGCGGCGGTCGGAGCAAAGGCGCGGAAAAAAGCCTGGAACAGGATATGGTCTGCGTGTGGGAAGAAACCGAGATCCGATACGGGAAGCTGCTTTTGGAAATGCGGCATCCAATCCTCAGGGAATATCTGGATCGGGAACAGGCAATCCGGCAGAATATTTTGGCAGGACTGCGGGGGCAGAAGGGAGAGCGGATCCGGATCCGCAGGATGGAACTGGAAGAGGAGTTGGAATATATCCGGAAAGGGTTGGATTACTATGCAGTGTAAAGAGATCATGAATATCATCGAGGAAGCGTACCCAAAAGAAGCGGCACTGAGTTTTGACAATGTGGGCCTGCAGGCCGGCAGGAGCGACAAGGAGGTGGCACGGGTCTATCTGGCGTTGGATGCCACGGAGGAGGTGATCCAGGCGGCAAAAGCCTTTGGCGCGGATATGCTGATCACCCATCATCCGCTTATATTCAGCCCGTTGAAATCTGTGACCGATGAACACTTTGTAAGCCGGCGGATCCTGGAACTGATCCAAAGTGACATTTCCTATTATGCCATGCATACCAATTATGATGTGCTGGGAATGGCGGAGCTTTCCGGGCGGATCCTGGGGCTGCGTGACACGCAGGTGTTGGACGTGACCGGGGAGATTGACGGAAGGGAAGAAGGGATCGGGCGCATCGGCAGTCTGGAAAAAAGCATGACGCTTCGGGAGTGCTGCGGGTATGTGAAGGAACGGCTGGCGCTGGATTTTGTGAAAGTATCTGGGGATCCGGACAAGGAGGTGCGGCATCTTGCCGTTTCGCCCGGTTCTGGAAAAAGCGCCATTGCTCCCGCCATCGCAAAAGGTGCGGATGTGCTCGTGACAGGGGACATCGGCCACCATGACGGACTGGACGCGTGGGAGCAGGGGCTGGCGGTGATCGACGCAGGGCATTACGGGACGGAATCCATTTTTATAGAGGATATGAAGCAGTTCCTGGAAAAACGGCTGGACGGGGTGGAGATCCGGACTGCTCCGACGGCGCAACCATTTTTCATTCTATAGGAAACTTCTCCGAATTTTCCTATAGAATGAAAAACCTCCGGAGGATGCGCACTGCGGCGTACAAGGTAGATGTCGCGATGCGACCGCCGCAGGCGCGAGTTTCGCAAGCGAAACTCTTTTCTTGTACAATAGGCGGAAGACGGAAAAGACTGATGAAAGGCAGGGATGGAATCTATGGATAAAAAAATGTATACGGTTACGATCGGAGAAGAAACCAGGCAATATGCAGAAGGGACGACATACCGGGAGATCGCGGAGGAATTTCAGCATCTGTATCCGCATCCCATCGTTCTGGTGTATGTCAACAAGTATCAGCTCCAGGAATTGAATAAGCATCTGAAAAAGGACTGCGAGCTTGGATTTATCACGACGGCACACCATATCGGACATGAGACCTATAAGCGGAGTATGTGTCTGCTGCTGGTGAAGGCGGTACATAATGTGGGCGGATATGACAATGTGGAGCGGGTGCGGATCCATTTCTCCATGAGCAAGGGCTATTACTGTACGGTGGAAGGAAACGTGACGGTGGACGAGGCATTTCTGGAAAAGGTGGAAGCCAGGATGCGCGAACTGATAGCGGAGCAGGTTCCGATCCAGAAGCGCTCCGTACATACCAACGATGCCATCGAACTGTTCCGCAGGCATAGAATGTATGATAAGGAGCACCTGTTTGAATACCGCAGGGTATCCAGGGTGAATATCTACAGTATCAAAAAGTTTGAAGATTATTTTTACGGGTATATGGTTCCGGATACGGGATATCTGAAATATTTCGCGCTTCATCTCTATGAGGATGGATTTGTAATTCAGATGCCGACCATGAACCAGCCGGATGTGGTGCCGCCCTTCGAGCCTCACAGGAAGCTGTTCCAGGTACTCCGCGAATCCGTTGCATGGGGAGACCAGCAGGGGATCGATACGGTGGGAACGCTCAACGATGCGGTGACAAAGGGCAACATGCAGGAAATGGTGCTTGTCCAGGAGGCGCATCAGGAGCGGAAGATCGCAGAGATCGCGAAGATGATCGCGGATCGTCCGGATGTAAAATTTGTTCTGATCGCAGGGCCTTCTTCTTCAGGGAAGACAACATTTTCCCATCGTCTGTCCATTCAGCTTCGGGTCAACGGGCTGGTTCCGCACCCGATCGCGGTAGACAACTTCTTTGTGGACCGGGAAAAAACGCCCCGGGATGCGAATGGGGAGTATGATTTTGAATGTCTGGAAGCCATTGATGTGGACCTGTTCAATCAGGATATGCAGGCACTGCTCAACGGCGAGGAGGTGTACCTTCCGGTCTTTGACTTCAAGTCCGGAAAACAGAACCGGTCTACGAAGCCGAAGAAGCTTGGGGAGAATGATATCCTGGTCATTGAGGGGATCCACTGTCTGAATCCAAAGCTGACGGAAATGCTGGATGATGCCAATAAGTTTAAGATCTATATCAGCGCCCTGACCCAGCTCAATATAGATGAGCACAACCGGATCCCGTCCACCGACGGGCGGCTGATCCGCCGGATCGTGCGGGACGCGAGAACCCGGGGAAATTCCGCCCAGAAGACCATTGCCATGTGGAGGTCGGTGAGAAGAGGGGAGGAGGCGAATATCTTTCCTTATCAGGAGGAAGCGGATGTGATGTTCAATTCCTCATTGCTCTATGAGCTGGCGGTGCTCAAGCAGTACGTGGAGCCGCGGCTGTTCGGCGTGGAGAAGGACAGCGCGGAGTATGCGGAGGCGAAGAGACTGCTGAAGTTTTTTGATTACTTTGTGGGGATCGAAAGTGATTTTGTGCCGGCAAAATCGTTGCTGAGAGAATTTATCGGCGGGGGATGCTTCCAGCTATAAAGAACTTAAAAAACAGGCTTTTGCAAGTAAAATTGTAAAAGCCTGTTTTTTTACTGTTGACTTTTGACTTAGTATATGTATAATTGATTATGGTAAATAAAAAGTTTAGTAATCCTAAGGAACTGTTAAAAATAAAAAAGGAAGTCGGAGACTATGAGTATTGAAGAAAAGATCGGTATGAAAATCCGTAATCTGCGTAATCAGAACGGACTGACCCAGGAAGAGCTGGCGGACCGGACAGAGCTGACGAAGGGGTTTATCTCCCAGCTGGAGCGGGGGCTGACGGCGCCTTCGGTATCCACCCTTCTGGATAT
>CAYQBE010000263.1:0-4852 GCA_964415625.1 uncultured Clostridium sp. | reverse complement strand
AACTTCGGTGCAAAAGGCATCACCAGCGTCCCGACTGCCATCTGCATCATCATAAATACCGTAATCAGCGCAAAGTTCTGTACACAGTGCATGTAGAAGAATACAGCCACCGAGATACGTCCTAAGATACCGAACATATTAAAGAAGGAATAGAACATGGCGCAGAGCAGGTTCTTATTCTTTGCGATCATTTTCAAGCCGTCCAGAACCTTGCCCTGTTCTTTCTTTTCCACCGTCACCTTTTCTTTCGACATCACTGCCACTGCCCAGAACATCGGAAGCGCAACGATTGCCAGCAGAGCTGCCGTCTTCTGATATCCATTTGCCTGGTCTCCGCCGCCGATGAAGGTGACCAGAGGCAATACGGTCAGGTTCAGAACAATCTGGCCGATGGTCATACCCATCATCTGCGCGGCATTCAGCCGGTTCACTTCCTTCGGATCATGCGTCATAACGGCCGGAAGCGCCGTGTACGGCACATTGGTCATGGTATAAGCCATTCCCAGTCCGATATAGGTCACATATGCATAGATCAGCTTGGCCGGTCCGCCGAATCCCGGAACCGTAAAGGTCAGGATCGTAAATACGACCAAAAGCGGCGCACCGGCAAAAATATAAGGCCTGAAACGTCCCCATCTTGTGTGGGTTCGTTCCATGATGGTTCCCATCATCGGATCATTGATCCCGTCCCAGACTTTGGCGATCAGCATGAGCATGGCTACAGCCCCTACCCCAAGGCCAAATACATCCGTATAGAAAATGGACAGATATGTACCTACCATGGTCCAGGACAGCTGGGAAGCAAAATTCCCCATGCCGTACACAAAGTAATTCTTAAAGGTCAGCGGTTCCATACCATATTTGTTTATTTTTGTTTCATTCATAGTGCCCTCCTGACATTACTTTCTCTCAAGTAATAATCTACTTTTATTCTCATTCCTCCATGTTACATGGCAGCAATGCTCTCTTCAAAGTTCTCGTATTTTTCCATCATCTTCGGCAGTGTCTCCTTGTTGGCTGTCAGCTTCGGCACACAGACCTTGATCATGTTCTGGATTTCGTTGTAGTGCTCATAGATGCCGATGGTGGTATTACGCGCGCGGGCGATTTCCTTTTCGGACCATTCCACCTTCACCTTGTCTCCGTCCACAGACAAGTCTCCCCAAATTCCGCAGACCGGGCATTCCACGTGGGTCGTCCCGTTCATACTGAGCAGCGGGTTATGGCAGACCGGGCACACCCCTTCGTCTCCTACCCAGGTATCCACTTCGTCGTATGGCTTTCCGAGAGACTCGGCTACAGCCTTTCCAAGCTCTGCGCATTTTGCCATCAGAGCCGGATCCAGCAGCGGATGTCCTGTCCTTCCCTGATCATATGCGTCCACATGACCCACGCACTTCATGCAGAAGGAAAAGCTGAACAGATCCAGCATGGGAAGCCCCAGAGATACCCAGTTATGAGTCTGCGCGCCTCCTACGGAAATGAATCCGGTATAGCGGTCCTTAAAATATCTGGGATCCAGCTCCGGTTTTCCCTCTTCGATCCGCTTTTTATTGATTTCCAGAAGCGCCGCCCTGTCATGGGAAGGTCCGAAACGATCCACGAAATTTTTAAACTGTCCTACGATGCCGACTGCATATACCGGCGCACCCACAATGATTCCGTCTGCTTCCAGACAAGCCTCCTCCAAAACAGAATAATCGTCCTTCATGCAGCAGTGGATCTCCACCTCTCCTTTGTCCCGCATGCGGCTGCAGTAATCGCATGCCCGGCAGTGTCCGATATCCAGCCGGATGGTATTGATAAACTGCACCTCCGCGCCTGCTGCCTTTGCAGCAAACAAAGCCTCTTTTACCATCACATCGCTGCGCTGATTCCTTCTGCCGAAGGAAATTCCCAGTACTTTCATTTTTATGATCCTCCATCTCATTAATATCTTTTAGTTTACACTTTTTTTAGATTTTTGCTTTCGCCTATTTATCTTAAACCCACGTAAAAATTTAGTACCATTTTTTGGGGGAAATCACAAAAGCTAAAAATGCTCCTATTAAAATTAGCTTTTCTATTCAGGACAGCACGTATCTGTACTGAATATCCAACAGACGGATCTCCTGTGGCTGCATCAGATCTTCCAGCTCCAGGATCCCGTCCGTTACCTGGACGGTACTGATCTCCAGGCTGGGAATCGCCCGCCTTTTCATATATTCGATCTCATCCTTGGAAAGCATTTTTTCATATCCCATCATTTTCCAGATATTCTGAACCGAACCGTTTTCCGGATTGATATAATGCGTCTTCACCTGATAGGTTCCATTCCTTACATTTTCCAGACGGATTTTCAGCTTCAGCGGTTCTGTATCCTCCACGAACTGATCCATCCTGTCAATCCGGATTTCATCCTCTCTGCAGAACGCGTATTTTGACGAAAAGTTTTTATAATTGTGGCAGACTGCCGTGAACCTCCCCCGCCCGTTTGTGGTGATCATGCTGTTTTCATTCCTGCATACCACATGGTTCTGCAGTTTATTCAGGAACTGAAACGCATAGAAGGAAGGTTTCCGGATCCCGTCCCTGGAAATCAATCCCGGATTGCCATTCAGCACTGCCTGATTTTCCGTCCCCAGATCCAGCCCGTTCCAGTAAGCCATAAAATCTGCATGGCCCAGCATGCCGATACATGTTTTCACAATACAGGCTCCCTGCGCGCAGCTGTCGTTGAACACATTCTGGTTTGAATCTGTAAAATTCCATTGATCGATATGCAGCTCCGGAACCTGAAACCCTTCTTCTTCCATCATCTCCCTGACCAGCTGTACCTGATTTTTCAGATAACTGCTGTCAATGGATCTTCTCACGAACACAAGCTCATTCTCCATGATCGAAAGATACTGGCAGGAACGAAATGACAGGAAATCCGGCCGGATCTCACGCCTCTTCCAGATACGGAAGATCTCACGGCAGGCAGCATTTTCATATCCCAGAAGGACCCCCGCGCCCCCTACCCGTATTTCCGGCGCAATCTCCTTCAATGTCCGGTAAATGACTTCAAAGCTCTGATAAAAAGTCCCGTCCTCCTCTGTCATTCCAAGTCCGGCATCATTCACGCACTCAAAATACCATCCTTCCATTTCTTCCAGTCCGTAACGGTTGACCAAATGCAGGTAGAACGCCCGAAGCATTTCACGGAGCCGTCCAAAATCCCGCGTTTTCTGCGCTTCCATTCCCTGCTTTCCTGCCTCTTTCGGATGGAGCCTTCCGCCCAGTTCAATATAGGGCTTCATATGATGGTCGATGATAAAATCCAGCACAAGGTCCAGCCTCCGGAAATTCATTTCCCCCTTTTCATCCATACATTGTTCCCGTGAGAGCAGATTCCGGATTCGCGCGTATGCCATGCCCGTTTCCTTCTGAATCTGTATCATCTGGTTCTGTACCTCCGACTGCAGGAGCGTGTACGCGTCTCCTACATTTACGGCCTGGTTCCACCTGGCATTTTCAATCTCGTAATGATTGATATCCGCGGTACAGACCTGTTCTCTGCCGCATGGTTTCTGCTGTCCGTCCTGCCTGTTCCTCAAATATTCCTGTACCAGCTCCAGACCCTGTTCTTCCAACTCATACGTCTCATGGAAAGGCGGCGTATTCTTCTGCATCCTCTTGCGGTACTGGCTTGGCGCCTCCCGATGGATTTTCCGGAAGTTCTTAATAAATGCTGCCGATGTAGGGAATCCGTTATCCATGGCGATACGGGTGATGCTTTTGTCGGTATACAGCAATTCATCAATTGCATGGAACAGACGCACATTATTCAGATATTCCAAAAAGGTAAGCCCCAGATGCTTTTTGATATATTTTGACAGATATACATTGGACAGGTACAGTCTCTGCGCAAGATCGTTCAGACTGATCTGGGTCTGATAGTTTGCCTGTATGTAATTCTGGATCTGCCGGATCCGCACCTGATCCTTCGAATTTTCCTGATTCATCCAGACATGGTCTGCCTTGACCATGAAATGGCTCACCAGCAGATACAAAAGATCATAGTACAGCGCGTTCAGGTATAACGCGGCTTTTTCCTCCTGGTCAGGATAGCAGCTTAAGATCCGATCCAATAATTTCCGTACCTCTTCGTACGCGTCGTTTCTGTCCACTGTCGTATTGCACCAGAACATCAGCTGCAGCGTGCCCATATGCTCTGCCAGGGTATGAAAATCAATAAAAAACCGCGCCGCCAGAATCCCCTGGCTCCCCACGCAGGAATGCCTTTTATTGGCATTGATCAGGATAAAATCGCCCTCCTGGAGCTGATACTCTGATTCGTCAATTTTAATCTCCATTTTCCCATGAATCACATAAATGATCTCCGGATCCTGATGGTAATGCACCGATGTTTCTTCCTGTCTGATAAAAAAGAACTTTATCAATTTTCTTTCGTTTTCCATGGCCCTCTGTCCGCATATTCGTATGAATGGTTTATTATGAAGCAAATGGGACTGTACTGCCTTTTGCCGCGTACAGTCCCAAAATCTGTCTATGTGTTTATGCCAGAATCTGTCATGACAATCTTCCTGTATTTCCTAATCAAATACGATTGTCTCACCTGTCTCTGCAGACTTATAAATTGCCTCGATCACGCGGGTAACGATTGCTGCCTGCTCCGGAAGGACTGCCGGGTCCGTTCCCTTTGTCACGCAGTCTACCCATTTTGTCATGTCATATTCCCACATGTCGTACTTCGCGTCCGGACTGATGGTCTCTGTCTTCATTTCTCCGTTCACCATCTTTGTTACACGCACGCTGTCTTCAAATCCAGGGCCGACCATATCCGCGCCGGCAAGTGTTCCGGCTACGG
>CAYQBE010000262.1:0-4878 GCA_964415625.1 uncultured Clostridium sp. | reverse complement strand
ATAATATACTGATATTCCTTTGTAAATCCCAGAGCAAGAATACCTTGCTGTAAAAGAGAAATGATAAATACACCAATTACAGTACCACTGATGGATGCAAGCCCGCCGGCCATGGACGTACCGCCCATCACGCACCCTGCGATCGCTTCATTGTTATACTGGTCTCCATATCCGGGCTGTACAGTCGTGTATGCGGCTACGAAGAAGATCGATGCCACGCCGACCAGAGTTCCGCAGATGATGTAAGCCAGCATTTTCCACTTTTTCACATTCACGCCTGAAAGCCTGACAGCCTCTTCATTGCTTCCGAGACAGAGTATGTAACGTCCCCATTTTGTCTTATTCAATACGATGGCGCAGATGATGGAAATCCCCAAAAAGATAAGCAGGCCGATCGGAATGCCGTTCATATTGATAAAGTTCCTGTACCAGCCGTCATCTGTCGATGACTGCGGCCAGCTCACAGACTGGGTTTTGGTAAATACTGCCGCGATTCCTTTCGCAATATTCATGCTTGCCATGGACACGATAAACGGAGGCACCTTCCAGTATGCTACCAGATATCCATTGAAAACACCGAACAGAACACCGATAAGAATACTCATGATCAGGCTGGGCGCCATCGGCACACCGTAGGTGGTCAGACAATACCCTGACACCAGTGAGCAGCAGAACATCACCGGCCCGATGGAGAAATCAATTCCTCCTGTTGCGATCACGAATGTTACCCCCAGCGAAAGAAATCCCAGAAAGTAAACGTAGTTCAGGGTATTCATGATACGCGAAAAGCCGAAAAAGCTTCCGCCGGTCAATGCCCCGAATGCCAGGTACATTAAAAGCAGTACCAAGATCAGGACAATTCTGTTAAACCCCACCTTCTTCACAAATGCATTTTGTTTGATTTTTTCCACTTTCATTCCTCCTCCATGAATGATACCTCCGGAATACGTCCGTTTTTCCATACAGGATACTACTCCCGCGAACGCATCCGGTTCGCCACGCGTAACGCTTCGCTCTCATTCACCCCAAACGTTTTTGAAATGTTTTGAACATATTTCATGATACCCCGCGACGTTTTCTCGTTTCTATAGGGCATATTATACTATCTATCCGCCCTTAAGTCAATATGTTTTTATAATTTTTTTATATAATTATCGACCAATAGATTTCCTCCTTCGCAAAACGGTTCGCCATAAGCGAAGCGCTTCGCTCTTGAATGCCAGAAGCACTGCCTCTGACAGTGCTTCTGTATCCATTCCTATACGGCTATACAGCTCCATGTGCCCGCGGTCAGGACGGTATATCTTCCTCCAGTCTGCGGATGGACTCCCCTTTCTGTATCTTTGTTCCCAGGCAGATTTTTACGGGCGCGTCCTCCTCTTCCTTCTTTTCCATCCGGTTCCACAGCAGCTCAACCGCCTTCCTGCACATCCTTTCCATCGGCTGCTCCACCATGTACCAGCTTGGATTGATCAGTCCGGAAAGCATCAGGTTGTCGAACCCGATCAGGGAGATGTCCTCCGGGCAGGAAAATTCAGACTCGTTGACCGCCAGCACCCCGCCCAGCATGGTGTCATAGTTTCCCATCAGGACTGCTGTCGGGCGATCCGGCTCCGCCAGAAGTTCCTTCATCTTCTCATAACCGACCTCCATGGAATGACGCCCCCGCTTGATATACTCCTCCCGGATCTCCAGTCCTGCCTGACGTATGGCATCTTCATAGCCGTTGATCCGTTCGATCCCGGTATACTCCACGTCAGACGCAATCACTGCGATTTTTTTATGATTATGCTTCAGCAGCAGGTTCACCGCCCGGTAGGCCGCGATTTTATTATCGATCCCCACACAGTCGAACTCTTCATCCTGAAACGCCCGGTCCACCAGGACGATGGGAATCTTGTTCTGCTTCGCAGGTTTCAAAAAGATTCCCCTCATACTGACAGGAAGCACAATGATCCCGTCCACCTTCCGGCTGACCAAAAACTTTAGATTCTGCGCCTCAATCTCTTCATCATTGCAGGAGTCGCAGCTCATCATCCCATAGCCCCGCTTTCTCAGCTCCTGTCCTATGTAATGCAGCAGCATTCCCGAAAAATAACAGGATATATCATGAACCATGACTCCTACGATCTTCGTCTTATTTTTCACGAGTCCTCTTGCAATCTCATTGACCTCATAGTGCAGCTCCTGGATTGCCTCTTCGATCAAAATCTTATTCTCCGGCAGTACGTTTCCTCCATTCAAGTACTTGGAAATCGTCGCCATTGATAAACCTGTCCTGTTTTTGACATCGCGCATTGTTGCCGGCACGACTCTCACCTTCCTTTCTGTCAAACGAACCGCTTAGTTTCAATACTTTTTCTAGTAAAGCACATTTTTCTCGGTCAAGTCAATAGAAAATTCCAAATTTTCTAATAATTCCTATATTTTGGCGAAAAATTCGACATTTTATTTATATTTCATCTGTTGTATAATAGGAATAGGAATTGCGCTGATGCGCAAGCAGGTCATCAATTTTCTGCGAAACGATTATGGAGGTTCTATATCACTATGAAAAAACTACGCAAACTTTTCACTCTGTTTTTCGCTCTGGTTTTTTCCGTTTTATTTACCGGGGGATGCCAGAAAAAGGCGGCGGAGTGTCCATTCACAACAATCACATGGAAAAATACGCTGGAGGATATTCAGGAATTGGAAGGCGCCGACAGCGAGGCCTATGACTCCACTGTATACGGCGGCCCGGTTTATTCTTATCCAAAGGAATATGATGGATTGAAGGGAACGGTCAAGTATTCTTTTGATAAAAACGACAGGCTTGTCAGTATGGCATGGATGTACGAGACCGACGATTCCGATGACCTCCTAGAGGTTTATGACCAGATCCACAAGGAGGCGGAGGATATGCTTGGCGAAAGCGGATTCAAGTACAATTCGGACCGCTTTTCCGATCTGGCATCCCCCGGCGACGTCTGGTATCTGGAGACCGGCAATGTGATCTTAAATACCGTGGACGCCGAGGATGTCAAAATCCTTCAATACAATTTTCTGCATCCGGATGTCTCCGAAGAGAATCCGCAGGATTAGCAATACTGTTTTATTTTGCAGATCTCATTCATAATATTCGAATAGATTCTTTCATCCGGGCGGATTCCGCAGATTTCTTCCAGGATCTGCCCGCTGCTTTTTTCTGCCTGCAGCTTCGTCCATGGATCCTCCGGCGGCGCGGTGTAAAGGATTGCGGCCGCGGCGGTTTTTTCCAGCACGGAAGCATCCTCTCCATATTTATGGAGCAGCCGGATGGGTCCTATGATCCGTTCGCCTGCCGCAAGCTTCCTCTGTGGATCTCTGGCATTTCTGGAAACCGTATCCTCGATCGTCCGGTCGCAGAACTTTTTTCTGGACAACAGGGCAAATTCTTCCTGATCCTTTTCGTCGTAGCCGTATTCCCGGCAGAGCACCCGGTTCGTAGCCTCATAATTCCGGTCCAAAAGCGCCAGGATCTCCTCGTCATTTGCTGCGTCTCCGTAATTCTCATAGCCTTTCGCCCATCCAAGATAGGCGATGACGCAGCTTGCCGCATTGTAGGTATACAGCTTTCTCGTCAGGAAATCCGAAAAATGCTTCAAAGGCCGGATCTGCGGGATTCCCGGGTCATAGCCCTCCAGCAGGTCTGCGTCGCACTGCAGATACGGATAATTTTCCGAACGGATATCCAGCCCCTCCCCTTCAATGGTTGTGCAGAATACGGTTGCTTCGCTCACGGAAACATTCTGTTTTCCGATAGCATTTCTCAGGGTTTCGGAAGGATGGGAGGCATTTTCACAGGTAATGACAGCGTAATGCCGGTTTTCCTCCAGACATTCTGACAGGCATCGCCCCGCTTCCTGCAGATTCTGCCCTCCCACGGAGACCAGGATCAGCTCTGCATCCGAAAGATCGGCATCCTTCCAGGTGTATGCCTGAAAATGGTCGATCACCAGAGGTTCTCTTTCCTTTCCAAAAAAATGTACGGAAAATGATCCTGCTTCATTGAGTGCCCGAACCAGATTTTCATCCCTGTCGATCCATATCATTTCCCGATCCGCTTCTCTAAGAAGCCTTCCGATAAACCCGCGCCCGGTTTTTCCGGCGCCCACTATGACAATCTTACTCATGGATCCATCCCCATTCCTTTAATAAATCAATCTTACTTCTGATCAGTCCCGCCAGCCGTCCCTCCGGATCCAGTCCGCAGACCTGTTCCAGCACGGCGTCAATGCCCTCTTCCTCCCGCATACGGCGCAGCATTACGGCGGATTCATCGCCCTCATTTTCATAATAGATGGCGGCCGCGGCAGCGATGCAGAGATTGTGCGGCTCTGTTCCGTATTCCTCCACCAGCCGGGCCGATCCCACCAGCCGGTCGTCCTTTCCCAGCTTCCGCAGAGGGTCCCTGGCATTTCTCTCAATAAAATCCACGATCGTATAGTCCTGCAGCTTCCGCTTCGAGGTCCGGGTAAATGCCAGCTGCTCGTCCAGCGGGAAATGATGCTTTTTCGACAGGGCTTCTGCCGTCTCCTGGTACACCCCTTCCAGAATCCGGATGATCCGCTCATCGTGTGCGGCGTCCGCCAGCTTTTCATATCCCAGGAGGGCGCCCAGATAGGACACAGTCCCGTTGGCGGCATTGTAGGTATAAAATTTCCTTTCCAAAAATCCGGTAAATTCCGGAATCAGCTTCAGGCCCCGGATATCCGGAAGGCTTCCCACGATCCGGGACGCATCCACCGGAAGCTCCCAGAAATCCTGCACATTGACGACCAGCGGATCTTTTTTTAGCAGCTCCGCATCCGGCTCAATGGCGGAGCGCATGATGACCGCCTCTGTGATTCCCACATG
>CAYQBE010000261.1:0-4978 GCA_964415625.1 uncultured Clostridium sp. | reverse complement strand
GTTCTATCTGGATCTGAGGAAATACGGCTCCACCCGCCACGCGGGCTTCGGGCTTGGCTTTGAGCGCTGCGTGATGTATCTCACCGGCATGGCCAACATCCGTGACGTGGTGCCCTTCCCGAGAACCGTGAAGAACTGCGAATTATAGGTTACCAATGGGTTGGATGCGTTACAGTCCGCGGCTGGCCAGGCCGTGAACTGTAACAATGATAGACCGAGGCGTGCATGCCGGGAGACCGCGGCAGACTGAGTTACAGAAGGATGTGTTCGTGTGAAGATTGTATTGCCAAATAAAGTACTGATGATAATTCTGAATCTCCAGATGCATGGGTATGACGCCTATGCCGTGGGCGGGTGCGTCCGGGATTCGATCCTGGCGAAGAAGCCCCAGGACTGGGATATCACCACCTCGGCAAAGCCGGCGGATATCAAGCGGATGTTCCGCAGGACCGTGGATACCGGGATTGAGCACGGGACGGTGACCGTGCTTCTGGGGAAAGACAGCTTTGAAGTGACCACATACCGGATCGACGGGGTGTATGAGGACAACCGCCATCCGAAGGAAGTCCGGTTTACCAACAATTTGGAAGAGGATCTGAAGCGCCGGGATTTTACGATCAATGCCATGGCATATAATGACGATGTGCGTCTGGTGGACGTATTCGGGGGGATGAAGGATCTGAACTACCACCTGATCCGGTGCGTGGGAGACGCGAAGGAGCGTTTTTCGGAGGATGCCCTTCGGATCCTCCGGGCTGTCCGTTTTTCGGCGCAGCTTGGATTCTCCATCGAGAAGTCTACAGAAGCGGCCATTAAGGAGCTCTTGCCCACCCTGCGGAATGTCAGCGCCGAACGGATCCGGGCGGAGCTGGTGAAGATCCTGGTCTCCAACCATCCGGAGCAGATCCGGGAGGCATACCGGCTGGGGATCACGAGGGTGATCCTGCCGGAGTGGGATGAGATGGAAGGCGTGGCCCAGAATACGCCCCACCACAAGTATGATGTGGCGGAGCATACGGTTCAGGCCATCAAGAATGTGAAAAGGGACAAGATCCTCCGCCTGACCATGCTGTTCCACGACATGGGGAAGCCTGCCATGAAGACGACGGACGAAAACGGGCGGGATCACTTCAAGGGTCATGCGATCGTCAGTGAAGAACTGGCCAATGTGGTGATGCGCCGTCTCAAATTTGACAATGACACGATCAAGAAGGTGACCCGCCTGGTCTGCTACCACGATTACCGGGTAGAAGCCACGCCCCAGAACGTGCGGCGGGCCATGAACCGGATCGGCGTGGAGCTGTTCCCCTATTACCTGGCGGTGCGGCTGGCGGATGTGAAGGCGCAGAGCGTCTACCAGAAGCGGGAAAAGGTGGAAAATATCATCAAAATGCGGGAGCTGTATCAGGAAGCCCTGGTACAGGAGCACTGCGTCACGCTCCATGACCTGGCCGTGACCGGGAAGGACCTGATGGACATCGGTATGGAGCCGGGGCAGAAGCTAGGCAGCATGCTCCAGGAGCTTCTGGAATGGGTGATCGATGACCCGGACTGCAACAAAAAAGAAATTTTGTGCGAATATGTAAAAGAAAAGCTTGGACTTTAGCATACCCGGGCTGTTTCTCTCATAGATATAGAAAAGCTGATGATCAGCGAATCCTGTGTAGCTGTTCAGTACGGCAGGACCAGGCGGTATCGTCCGGATCCGCGGGAGTACTGAACAGGTACGAAACCTATAATATGAGGGGGCAGCCATGAGAGAGTACGAGCTGGAAGTCTTGGAGCAATATGACGTCGAAGTGATAAGCACCCGCAAGATCAGGGGTGCATTTTTTTGCGAGACAAAAGAAGGAACAATGGTGTTGAAGGAGGCGGCAGTGTCTGACCGGCGTGCCCTTTTATTGTATACATTACTGCGCCATCTGGAGTCGCAGGGTTATCCGGAGGTGGACACCCTGGTCAGGAACCGGGAGAAGGAGCTGGTCAGCACCTTCCGCGGCCAGACCCGGTATATGCTGAAAAAATGGTATGCAGGGCGGGAGTGCGATGTGCGCCGGGAAGCAGATGTGCTGGAAGCAGTCAGGAATCTGGCGCGCCTTCACGAGATCATGCACTGGAAGCAATGCTTTCTTTCTGCGGCGGAGATCCCTCCGGAGCTGAATGAGCCGGAGCTGTCCCCGCCTTCGGGAAGGCATCTCAAAGAGGAATTTCTCTGCCATAACCGGGAATTGAAAAAGGTGCGCAGCTATATCCGGAACAAGGTGAATAAAGGGGAATTTGAATATCTGTTTCTGAAATATTTTGACAGTATGTATCAGCTTGCCATGCGGGTCACCAGAAGGCTGGAGGACTCGGACTATGAAGAGCTGTACCGGAAGAGCGTGAAACAGGGGCTTCTGGTGCATGGAGACTACAATTACCACAATATCATCATGCTGCCGGGAAATGCAAGATCAGGAGGGGCGTCCATTGCCACCACCAACTTTGAACATTTCCATAGGGATGTGCAGGTCCTGGATCTGTATTATTTCCTGCGCAAGGTCATGGAAAAGCACAAGTGGAAGGAATCGCTGGGCCGCGCCATGCTGGAGGCTTATGCGGAGATCAGGCCGTTTTCCCCGGGAGAGCTGGAGGTGATCGCGCTTAAGACCGCCTACCCGGAAAAGTTCTGGAAGACCGCCAACGGCTATTATCATTCCAACAAGGCCTGGATTCCGGAAAAGAGCGTAGAAAAGCTGCAGACTGCTGTTTTGCAGACCGAAGAAAAAATCCGGTTTATACAGAAGATTTTTACCTTCTCTCTGTAAAATGACTTCCTTTTTGCCGGGAGCTGATGTATAATAAACGAATAGCGGCTGTCCGGCCGGACCGCCTGTCTGTCAGGGAGAGAATCGAAAGGGGACAGATGGGATGCGGCCCGGGCGGCAGTGATTATAGATTAAATATCAGGAGGTACTATGATGGAGTACAAAGAAAGATACCAGGAATGGTTGTCGAACCCATATTTTGATGCGGAGACCAAGGCGGAGCTGGAAGGCATCAAGGACGATGACAACGAGATCAAGGAGCGCTTTTACATGGATCTGGAATTTGGTACTGCCGGACTGCGCGGCATTATCGGAGCCGGAACCAACCGGATGAACATTTATACGGTCAGGAAAGCAACACAGGGTCTGGCAAATTATATCATAAAGAACGGAAGCGCGGACAAGGGCGTTGCGATCGCGTACGATTCTCGCCGTATGTCCCCTGAATTTGCGGATGAGGCAGCGCTCTGCCTGGCGGCCAACGGGATCAAGGCTTATGTGTTCGAATCCCTGCGCCCCACCCCGGAGCTTTCTTTTGCGGTCCGTAAGCTTTCCTGCATCGCGGGGATCAATATTACGGCAAGCCACAACCCGCCGGAGTACAACGGATATAAGGTATACTGGGCGGACGGCGCGCAGATCACTCCTCCTCACGACAAGGGGATCATGGATGAGGTAAAGGCCGTTGAGGATTATACCACCATGAAGACCATGTCATTGGATGCGGCAAAGGAAGCGGGACTGTACGAGTCCATCGGAGCGGACATTGATGACGCGTATATCGCGGAGCTGAAAAAGCAGGTGAAGCACCAGGATGCGATCGACGCTGTGGCAAAGGATCTGAAGATCGTTTATACGCCTCTCCACGGCACAGGCAACATTCCGGCCCGCCGTATTTTGAAGGAGCTGGGCTTTGAGAATGTCTATGTGGTAAAGGAACAGGAACTGCCGGACGGCGAATTTCCGACCGTTTCCTATCCGAATCCGGAGGCTGCGGAGGCATTTGAGCTGGGTCTGAAGCTGGCAAAGGAGATCGACGCGGATATCGTGCTGGCAACCGATCCGGACGCGGACAGGCTTGGCGTCCGTGTTAAGGATTCCAATGGCGAATACCATACCCTGACCGGAAATATGTCCGGCTGTCTGCTGGCGGATTATGAGATCGGGCAGAAGAAGGAACTGGACGGCGGACTTCCGGCGGACGGAAAGTTTATCAAGACCATTGTTACAACGAATATGGCGGATGCCATTGCAAAATATTACGGTGTGGACCTGATCGAATGCCTGACCGGATTCAAGTTCATCGGACAGCAGATCCTTGGATTTGAGACAAGCGGCAAGGGCGAGTATCTGTTCGGATTTGAGGAAAGCTACGGATGCCTGATCGGAACCCACGCAAGGGACAAGGATGCCATTGTGGCGACTATGGCTCTCTGTGAGGCGGCTGCTTACTACAAGACCAAGGGCATGAACCTGTGGGATGCCATGATCGCAATGTATGACCGGTACGGATATTATAAGGATGATATCCAGTCCATCACCCTGAAGGGGATCGAAGGGCTTGCCAAGATCCAGGAGATCTTAGAGACCCTGCGGAAGAACCCGCCGACAGAGATCGCAGGCTACAAGGTGCTCAAGGCAAGGGATTACAAGGCAGACACCATCAAAGACATGGAGACAGGCGAAGTGACAGGAACCGGCCTGCCGTCCTCCAACGTGCTCTATTATGACCTGACCGACGACGCATGGGTATGCGTAAGGCCTTCCGGAACGGAGCCGAAGGTAAAATTCTACTACGGCGTAAAGGGAACCTCCATGGAGGATGCAGACGCAAAATCCGAGGCAATGGGCAAAGAAGTGCTGGCTATGATCGATAAGATGTTACACTGAGCGTCAGATTTCATCGGGCGTGGGCATCAGTATCGTTACAATTCGCGGACGGATTGAAACGAAATATCATAAAATACATGTGAATTAGCCAAAATGCGTGGAAATACCTTGACAAAGAACGGAGAAACAGGTATAACAGTACGTGTAGGCAATGAGCACAGGCATGCCGGCTGTGGGTATGCGGGCTTTTGCCTTAATATATTCTTAGAATGAATGTTGTTCTAGTACAATAAAGAGGAGGAAACATCCATGAACAAAACAGAATTAGTAGCAGCGATCGC
>CAYQBE010000260.1:2771-4989 GCA_964415625.1 uncultured Clostridium sp. | reverse complement strand
CATTATGCAGGTCTGATACCTGTGCTATCCGAAAGCCGGAAAATGCGGCAGGAATATGGCTACTTGAAATTGAAATTGTACTCACCATCAATGCTGTATTGTCCCATATCGTCCAAATAAGCAGAATAAAAAATATTGAGCCTATTACACATAACATTATCCGTGTCTTTTTAATCAGCCATTTTCTCATTTTTCCACACCATTCATCAGAGGTCTGCATCCCCTCAATCAAAACGCTAAATCGTTAATAATACTTATGGCGATGATCCCAATGCCAAACAAGATAAGCAAAATTCCCGGTATGCGCAGATACCATTTGTAATGATCAGGCATTTCCTTTTTCTTCATCAGCCACCAAAACGGCTTATATAAGATAAACATAAGCAAACCACCAACAATGCAGATAACAGCAAAAATAATTCCAAAATTAAAACTCATATTTACTCCTTTCAATCAGCTTGTCACTATTCTGTAATAGGTTCTTGCGGTACTGAAATACATTGCTATATAGATAAAGACGAACAACAAAGATATTGAAATTGCGCAGAGCAAAAGTACCAAAATATTTGTCAGCCCCAGCGTGGAAAGCAGCATAGCAACTGCATAAAGTGAAACACCCAAATGGATAACCGCCATAAACAGCGGGAAGAAAAACATAGTCCGAATTTCTTTGTGGACTATTGCCGATATTTCGTTTCGGTCAAGCCCTACTTTCTGCATGACTTCAAAATTGTATCGGTCACTATATCCCTCCGTAATCTGCTTGTAATAAATAACCAAGGTCAGAAAAACCATAAACAGCAAGCTAAGTAGTAGTCCGATAAACAGAAATCCCCCATAGGTATAATTATCACTCTGCCTTTCGCTTTCTGCGTTTTCATATTTTGCCCCGGCATAATTTGAAACTACTTGATTTTGTAAAACAGCATTAAAATCAGTTCCCTTTGTATCTGCTACGTCAAACATCATGCTATATGTTTGCTTGAATTTATTTTCAGCGGGCGACAGCTCGGCAAGAATATTATCTATGTCTTTCTGTGTCGGGCAAATAAAGAAATATCTCGTTTCAGAGGACAAAATACTTTTATTTTGTATAGCAAATTCCGATAACTCATTTTTTACCCGGTATTTCAAACTATCAAAACTCACTTCTGAAACACCTAAATCTCTTGAAGAAGAAAATACTAAAACCTCATCGGTTTCAAGCGGTTCTGCACTTTCCGCTATGCGACTATAATCTTCCCATGTTATCAGATAAACACCACAAGTAATATCCGGCGGGTATATATCCGGCTGATAAACAGAAACGGTATTGTCTTTGTAAACACCACTGATATAGGTAACTTTGTAATCAGCTTCCCGGCTTATCGTCACATCATATTGATCTGCTGTTTGATGAACAAGCTGCGGCAAAGTCGGCTGTCCGTCAGCTATGTCAGAAACAGAGATTTTTGTTTCCATTGGGAAACGGAAAGAGAGCATTTCCTTTTGTCCGACATATAACGCCAGTGTTGTTGTGGCAATAACCATAACAACCGTACTTAAAATACAGATATTTGATAGTCCCTTTGCGTTCTGTTTCAATCGGTAAATAAGACCGGAAACAGAAATAAAGTTCTGTGGTTTATAATAGTAGCGGTCATTCTTTTTTAGAGCTTGCAAAAGAACGACAGAGCAGGACGAGAAGAAAAACAATGTTCCTGACAAAATCAACAATGCAATAGGAAAAAACCGCCCGATTATGTCAATAGGTGAGGGGGTAGTAAAAATCAGTGCATATGCTCCCCCAATACATATAATTCCTAATAAGGCCTTTACCCATACAAAAGAATGGTAATTGTCCCCTTTATGAGCAGCATACAACAGCTCGACAGGCTTCGCTTTCATAACAGAAAACAGGTTGTAAAACAAGATGAAAACACCAATCACAATAAAGCAAATGCCTGTCTGCACAAGTGCTTCCGTTAAAAATTGGAATGTAAGCCCGCTGTCTAAGTGCAGCAATTTCAGCAAAACAAGGAAAAAGAGTTTTCCCAAAACGATACCCAAAACAATACCCGCCACAAGTCCGGCAGTTGTGAGCAACATGCTTTCAAGTATAAGTACCTTTGCAATATGCTTCTTTTCCAGGCCAAAGATTGTATATAACCCCAGTTCCTTTTTTCGCTGCCGTATGAGCAGTCCGTTTGTGTATAAGAGAAATACTCCCGCAAACATT
>CAYQBE010000260.1:0-2761 GCA_964415625.1 uncultured Clostridium sp. | reverse complement strand
ATTGAAGCCATGACATAGAAAATCATTACGGACAGGATATTTGTCAAAAAGAACGGGTAATATACGGGCTTATTCTTTTTAATATTAGATACTGCAAGCCGGATATAAAAGTTACGCATCTAATCCCTCCTTCTGTAACAGGATTTTCAGGTTGTCAGATATCTTCTCCTGAAATGCCTCGTTATCCATATTTCCACGGTATAGCTGGTTAAAAAGCCTTCCGTCACGGATGAACAGTACCCGCCCCGCATAACAGGCAGTCTTGACGCTGTGCGTCACAACAAGGATGGTCTG
Organism: uncultured Clostridium sp.; assembly: GCA_964415625.1. Lineage (GTDB taxonomy): Bacteria > Bacillota > Clostridia > Lachnospirales > Lachnospiraceae > Schaedlerella. The sequence goes on along the minus strand of CAYQBE010000260.1, from coordinate 2,467 downwards.
CCCTGTTCTGTGTATATCCGTAAACAGCTTCATAACCTGTGCTGAAGAACGGGAGTCTAATGCTCCGGTAGGCTCATCAGCAAGCACTATTTTGGGGGCAGTGATCAAAGCACGGGCAATAGCCGCCCTCTGTTTTTGTCCGCCCGATACTTCATACGGGTACTTCTCTAAAATATCAGAAATTTTAAGCTGCGCTGCCAACGGCTCTAACCGGCTTTCCATCTGCTTCTTTGGAGTATTGGAAAGCACAAGGGGCAGATAGATATTATCCCGCAGAGAAAAGTTATCTAACAGGTTGAAGTCCTGAAAGACAAACCCTAAATTTTCGCGCCGGAACCGTGAGATATTGCTGTCCTTGATTTGGGAAATATCCTTTCCGGCAAGCAGGATTTTTCCCTCGGTAGGACGGTCTAACGCTGCTAAAAGGTTGAGCAGCGTTGTCTTGCCGGAGCCGCTTTCGCCCATGACAGCAATAAACTCACCCTGTTCTACGCCAAGCGAAATATCTTTCAGTGCTTCCACCTGATTGCCGCCAAATCTGGTGCTGTAAATTTTCCGCAGATGCTCCACCATTAGTAAAGTTGTTTTTTTATCATTCATGTATATGTTCCTTTCTGTATTTTGGCTTTACACATAAGAGTATAAAAAAAGCAGGAACCGTCTGCCATAGATTAAGGTGACATTTCCTGCTTAAACCTTACATCGCTTGTAAGGTTGTCAATCTGCGGTGGAAAAATCGTTCCCTGGCAGATTTATTGTTACTGTTGTCCCGGCATTTACCTGTGATGAAATAGAAAGCGTAAGCCCTAACAGGTGCGAAACCTTTTTGCACATATACAAGCCACAGCCCGTGGATTTCTGGTGAATATGCCCATTAAAGCCCGTATAGCCCTTTTCAAACAGGCGTGGCATATCCTCGGCGGCTATCCCCATTCCAGTATCACTGACACATATCTGCAATGGGGCAGGCTGATATATTGCAATGGTGCCCTGCTCCGTATATTTCGCGGCATTTGAGACTAACTGCTCCAATATGAACAGCAGCCATTTCCTGTCTGTAAGGACTTCTGCCTCCAGATTATGCAGGTCTATTTTCAGCCGCTTTGCAATCAAAATAACGGAGTGTTTCCTGACTGCTTCCTGAGCCACAGGCAGGAGCTTTACCTTTTCTAAGCACAGATCGGAATATTGATTTTCCAACTGCAGGTACTTGAGCGCCATGTCTGCATATCGTGATATCTGCAGCAGCTCCGCTTTCCACTTAGATGGTGTGGTGTCGCCCGTCTGCAACATCAGATCCATAGAATAAATGGGGGTCTTTATCTGGTGTGTCCAGAGGGTATAATAATCATCCCTTTCTGCATTTATTTCCCGCCACCTGGTCCGTTCATTCTGCCATGCCTGCAGAGCCTCTTTGATTACCCGCTGATAGTCTTGTTCCAAAAGCGTATCAGCCGCCCACAGATCAGGCATAACCGGATTTTCCATCTGCCCGATATCTTGCAGCCGCCTGCATTTCTGGTATATGCGGTGCATATCCCAAAAGGCGAAAGGCAGCGCAAACAGGATGAGCAGAAATGTTGTGTATAAAATCGGCTCTATGCGGACATCGTAAAGAAAATATAAAAAGGAATTGCACAAAATCAGCCCGCTAAACACAACAATTACTTTATGCTTATCTTTCAGGTATTGAATCAGAAAATACTTTTTATCCAATTTGGTAGCCCATGCCTTTCCGGGTGACAATAAAATCTTCAAGACCAATCTTATTCAATTTGTTTCGTACCCTCGTTATATTGACTGTAAGAGTGTTATCATCAACAAAAGTATTGTCATTCCACAATGCCTGCATAAGTTCATCACGGGACACATTTTTACCGCTATGGGCCATAAGCTCTTTTAAGATAATGAAATCATTGCGTGATAATTCCAGCACGTTCCCATTGTATTGCAGTTTTGCATTATCCAAGTCTAACACCACATCACCGCAGGCGACTACATTCATTGCGCCTTGGAAATCATAGGTACGCCGCAACAGGGAATTGATTTTTGCATGCAGAAAATTAAGGTCAAATGGCTTTACCACAAAGTCATCACCGCCCATGTTCATGGCTAAAATCATGTTCAGATTGTCGTTGATGGATGAAATAAAGATGATCGGAACCTTTGAAATCTTTCTTATTTCTTCGCACCAATGATATCCGTTATAATGCGGAAGTGTTATATCCAATAAAACAATCTCCGGCTTGTACCTGATAAACTGGTCTGTCACCTGCCCGAAGTCTTTCAAATATTCACATTGAAAGCCCCATGCACTTAAAAAATTACTGATTGATTGTGCTGCATTTAGGTCATCTTCTATAATCAAAACTTTATACTGTGTCATAATCCTTTCTCCTATTACTTTTTTCCAATTATAACACTTACTATCCCTTTATTCCATCTCCCTGAACGTGCCAGCCATTCC
>CAYQBE010000259.1:0-4991 GCA_964415625.1 uncultured Clostridium sp. | reverse complement strand
GCCGGAGAAGAAGGTCAAGATCGGAAGAAATGATCCATGTCCCTGCGGGAGCGGGAAAAAATATAAGAAGTGCTGTATGAATAAGCCGCAGTCCCCTGTGAATCTGGTGGAAAGCGAACAGGAAAAGAAAAAGTGGCTCGAATATTATCCTGCTTCTACAGAAGAGCGGCAGGAGGGCAGGGTTTATCTGGAAGATTTTTATGACAGGGAGAGTATAGAGATTGACAAGCTCATTTATCTGGCCATGAAGCATCGTGCAATTCCAATATGGCAAAGAGAAGCGGATGAAGCGGTGGAACATAGAAAAAAGGTGTATCTGTCAGAAGCTTTTTCGAAATTTACGGAAAAAGCAGAGAAGGAAGAGATCAGGACATTTCAGGAATATGATGAAAAATATATGATACATTATCCGTGTGAAGAGTGGATGCAGGTTCTCCGGAGTTTGTTAAAAAATGATGACAAAGAACTTTTCGATTCTGTCACGGCATGCTGTAACAGAATGCAGTCAATAGGTAACTATACAAAATAACGGATTGGAAATACAGCTGCAGGTCACTGGTTATTCAGTGGCCTGTAACTATGTCAGCTTTGAACCCCTCGGATGTCACATTAGAAACTGTTCAGGCGCTCTCCGAAGGTGTATAATGCACAAAACTGTACTGGGAGGAACGTAAAAATGTTTGAACAATGGATTACAAATGGAACCGCGAAACCATTTTACGCAAGAAAGGAGCTTACGCTTGGCAAACCGGTAAAGAAAGCCGAAGCAAAGGTCTGCGGCCTGGGTCAGTTCCAGTTTTACATCAACGGGAAAAAAGCAGGCGACCATGAGCTGGATCCTGCGTGGACGGATTACCGCAAGCTGATCTATTATGTCACCTTTGACGTGACGGATATGCTGCACCCCGGAAAAAATGTGATCGGCGCGGAGGTAGGAAACGGCTGGTTTATCAAGTGCGACGAGCATTATACATTTACATTTCCGGGATTTATGCCGCCCAATCCAAATCCCTACCGGCCAGGCGGGAGCTGCCTGATTCTGGCAATGGAACTGGATCTGGAATATGAGGACGGCACCCGGGAGACGATCACGGCGGATGACAGCTTCAAGGTGAAGGAGCATCCGGTCATCATGAGCAATGTCTATGGTTCGGAGACGATAGACGGGAGGCTCCGTCAGACAGGCTGGTGCGAGGCCGGATTTGACGACAGCGCGTGGAAGCGGGCGGAGTATGTGCCGGAGGATGAGATCCCCCGGGCGGACATCCTGGAGCAGACCATGCCGCCGGTGAAGGTGATAAAATCCTATGAAGGGAAGCGGCTGCATCAGGTAAGGCCCCATCGGGACATTTACGACTTCGGGCAGAATATGTCCGGCATCCTGGAACTGGAAGCTAGGGGAAAGGCCGGGGATGAAATCCGGATCTACCCTGCCGAAAAGCTGGATGAAAACGGGGACGTGGATCAGGTGGCGAAGAACTGGATCACCGTGGATTCCTGCATCACCTGCATCATCGGCCAGGATGATGTATGGGAAAAATTCCGCATGACATTTACCTATTTTGCCGGGCGGTTCGTGGGGGTGGAAACTTGCGGTACGGTTGAGATCCGGAATCTCACCGCCCATGCGATCACCAGCGCACATAAAAGGGCGGGTACATTTACCTGCGATGACGAGCGCTACAACCAGATTTATGACATGATCGAAAAGACCGTGGAGGCAAATATGGTAGGCGTTCACACCGACTGCCCCACCATTGAGCGCTTTGCCTGGCAGGAGCCGAACCACCTGATGGCAGGTTCCATTTTCTATATGAAGGACGGGAAAAAGCTGTGGGAAAAATTCCTCCGGGACATGCGGTACGCGCAGCACACAAAGGAAGACTATTTCTTTGATTATGCAGGAGAAAAAATTTATCCGGGAGACGGGCTGATGCCCTCCCAATGCCCCTGCTACATTCCGAATGTGATCCCGGTGCCGGGAATGGGGAGCTTCTATGATATAATTCCCTGGGGAAGCACCTGTATCCTGGGAACTTACTGGCACTATCAATTCTATGGGGACCGGCAGATTATTGAGGATAACTACGAAGCCGGAATGCGTTACTTCCGGCATCTGCTGACAAAGGTGAATGCGGATGGATTTATCAACCATGGGCTTGGGGATTGGGGAAACCCGAAAAATGAACTGGCCCGTGAGAATATCGAGACTGCATTTCTCTATGCGGATGCGTCATGCCTTGCGGAATTTGCCCGGGTGCTTGGAAAGACGGAGGATCGGAAGAGGCTGCTGGAAAAAGCGGAGGAGATCAGGGCGAATTATAATGAAAAGCTGATGACGCGGCATCCGGAAAAAGGGTTCTGGTGCTACCAGTGCAATCCCGGGGATACCAGCAAAAATGAATGCCTTTCGGGGGGAGAAGGAACGGAGCAGACCGCACCGGTGGGAAGTCCGGAGGAGATCCTGCTGACCCAGGCAGCGCAGGCGCTGCCGCTCTTCTGGAATATGGTGCCGGAAGACCGGAAAGCGGATGTAGTCCAGGCATTGCGCTATACATTAGAAAGAGAAGGCGCGTTTATCGCCGGAGAAGTGGGGCTGCCGTATATCATCCAGAGCGCGAGGATCTATGGAATGAACGAATTGGTCAGCCGGTTCATCCTGCGGGAAACACATCCCAGCTATTATGCATTTATCCTGGACGGAGAGACGACACTGGGAGAATATTGGGAAAGCAATCCGAGAAGCCACTGCCATGATATGATGGGCCATATCATCGAATGGTATTACAATGGAATTGCGGGGATCATCCCGGAGGAACCGGGCTTCGCCAAAGTTACGATCCGGCCTTATCTGCCGGAGAGCATGCATGAATTTACCTGTACCTATCAGTCGGCGCATGGTTCGATCAAGGTTCATGTGAAAGAGACAGAGACGGAGATCCGGTTGGAGACGGAAGTGCCGGAAGGGGTAGAGGCAGCGATTGACGTGTCCAATCTGGAGACGTCAGGGAAAAAGATTGTGGCATGAAAAATTACCGCCTGCGCAGTCTGTACAAGTTATTTTCCCACAGTTCCTTGGATTCGAAACAGACACCGGTTACATGGAAGCATGCGGCCGGTGTCTGTGTCTGTCTTAGTGCATGTTTGAAATTTGTTTTCTGTAAACGTACTTATTTTTCCGCCAGTAACTTTTTTAAACGTTCAATTTCTTGATCCCTCTCTGTCAACTGCTTTTTCGCCTGAATAATGGTCTCCTTTTGAACATCAATTTCTTCCTGCATCTCATCAATCATGAGCTGCACCGTATTTCGGTCCAGTATCTTCAATTCTTCCGAAAACAATTCCATCACCCTTTCCGTATTCCTGCAAATCTCGTAAATTTGCTCATACATGGGAATGAACTGGGGATAATCTCTTATCAACTGTTCGATTCTTTCCGGTTCATCCACACTTAAGATGGTAAGCCAGGCATCAAGCTCATCTCTGATACCTTTATTTTGCAGGTTTATCCGGAAAATGTCAAGCGGAATCAACAGGTATTCCTGCAGCAATTCGATTTGAATGCCTGTATCTTTCATCGGAAATCCGGCTGTTATCCGTGGGAAGGATCCTTCGGATTTTTACATTTTGCTTTAAAATAAGAGAAAGGAATGCTTCCAACCGTTCCGGAGTCGTCTCCGGGTTCATGATTTCCTTAAAGTATGCGTCATAGAGGAGTTTCATTCCTTTCATCCCTGTGATACAATTTAAAAATTGCTCCTGCTCATCTGTTTTCCAACTTTCGAAGAGCTGCGACAAATTCGACTGACTTTTGATGTCCTTTAAACCCTCCGCCCTGGTCCGTATCATTGGAAAATACTTCTGTAATCCTTTTTTCAATCTGCAATACCTCCTATTTGTTTTTCTCTTTTGTACAGACAGTTATTGTATATACGGTTCTGTTCTGTACAGATATTCTTTTGTTACAAATTTCATAATCGGATTTTTGCTTTCGATCACAGAAAAATTGGACACTTTTCTGCATGCTAAGGCATGATAAGCACCGAAAATGAGAGCCTTACGGCAAGAAATGTCTGACAGCAAGAACGCTGTCGTCCCGACTATTCCAGAATACCAGACCGATCAGAAAAATACAAGTACAGAATTTGAAAAATTTGAACCCTTTCCTGCCTATGGATTGGTTTAACTGGAGAGTCAGACCTGAAAAAAGGGGAGGCATTGAGACTAAATGTGGAGGAGTATTATCTCATTACCTGATAAACTCCAAATATAAACAGATACATTACGGCAATAAGACGCATTATATCCAGACACATAGACTGAATCAATAGCTGCAACTTTACCTGTTGATTCCTGATATGTATAATTCACGGTTACGTAAATCTTTGTAGGACTTCCCGAATAAGCGGTTTTGGAAAGCCTCATAATTGAACGATTTTCTCGTGGATGCCGCCGGAAGAAAAAGATGGCGAAGTTTTTGCTATAACTGAGAACAGTTACTTACTGATGCAGCCAGACGGTTCGTATGATTTCTATATAGACTCTGATACATATATGGGGACGATACATAACCCAGATATTGAAGAAATCAGAGATCTTCCGGTTTATTATGCAGAGTGACTTTTTACGATATAGAAAAGAGTGTGATATCAAATGAAGAATAAAATGCTTACGCTGTCATCTGTTTTATTTTTACTTTCATCCGTAGCAGCATTTACAGAGGATGTATATACCGATACTTCTCTGATTCCGTCAATCGCAGTATCCCAAGAGAACAATGACACTATAACGCCTCGGTCAGATGTTATCATCTGGCATTATAAAACCGTCGGCAGCAATACATACCGCCGAAAATACAACGCTACCAAAAAACAATGGATTGGAGATTAGGAGCTAATACCGTAAGCGTTGGAGCGCCCTTTTCATCATGTCCATCCGGCCGTTTCACAAGGTATACCCAAGGGCATCCCATTATGGCCATTCGGCCGTTT
>CAYQBE010000258.1:0-5032 GCA_964415625.1 uncultured Clostridium sp. | reverse complement strand
CTTACTAAGCGGATTTCCATCTTTATCTTTAACTTCCGGCTCCTCTTTCTGCGCTATACCATTATATACTACATCCTCAAGGTTACCTACCGTTACTTCTGGGGTGTCCCCCTCGATTGACTGACTTGTAATTATAAAGTTTCCAGCTTCCACTGTGTAGTTATAGTTAGAGTTCTTACCAGTCACCTCCGCTGTCAGCACTTCCGGATATTCTCCTACTTCCTCAACATCTTCATTCGTCCGGCTGTAGGTAATACTTCCCAGACTATCCCCTAGGATTAAACCTGTTACAGTTCCATCAAATGCTGGATCAGCGCTTCCGTATACCTTACTATTATCATTTACTTTAATTGTAATCTGCGCTGGTGTAATCTCGTACGTTCTGGTTACAGTTCCTGAATAGTTTCCTTGTCCTGTTATCGTTACAGTTACAGTCCCTACATTTGTTACATCATCACTATAGCTTAATGTATAATCTGTTCCCTTACTAAGCGGATTTCCATCTTTATCTTTAACTTCCGGCTCCTCTTTCTGCGCTGTACCATTATATACTACATCCTCAAGATTACCTACCGTTACTTCTGAGGTGTCCCCCTCGATTGACTGACTTGTAATTGTAAAGTTTCCGGCTTCCACTGTGTAGTTATAGTTAGAGTTCTTACCGATTACCTCCGCTGTCAGCACTTCCGGATATTCTCCTACTTCCTCAACATCTTCATTCGTCCGGCTGTAGGTAATACTTCCCAGACTATCTCCTTCAATCAAACCTGTTACCGTTCCATCAAATGTTGGGTCAGCACTTCCGTATACCTTACTACTGTCATTTACTTTAATCGTTACAGGACGTGGCGTAATTTTTACTACCTTTGATGAATACCAGACTACATTCTCTCCCGAAACAACTCTTACATGAACAGTTCTGCCATTATTCTCTACAGATGGAGCAGTAACATTTATATATTCAAAATTCTCATCTCTCCAAGTTGTTCCATCTTCTGAATACTGCCACTTCTCTCCTTCCACCAGTTCTCCAAATGTAATAACACTCGCTGGCTGTCCATCATATACTTTTTCTGCTCTTGTAACACTAAACTGTTCTGTATTTCGCTTATACGTTACAGCGATAGCGTGATCTTCTTTAACATTCTCGAATGTATATGACTCTTCATTATTTACCTTTTGGCCATCTACCTCTACGCTATCTAAGATATATCCCTCAGATGCTGAATAAGTAAATTTCTGATTTTTATTATATTCAACCGAAACTGCTCCTTCCGGAGAGATTGACCCGTTAATAACTGTTGCTGTAATTGTATAGGTACTCGGCTCAAATTTTGCCACATAGGTTGTTGCCTTAATCCGACCGCCTGTTGGTTTCAGATAGGTCTCCTTTGCAACTTCTTCATTACCTTCATACCATCCCACAAACCGATAACCAGGATTTGGATTCGCTGCTGAGCCAACAACTTCTGTCGTTGACTTATTAATAATATCCATATCTCTCGTTATTGTACCCATGGCCGGATTATTAACTGTGTAGTTAATCACTTGATTTTTCTGAATCCATTTTGCTTTGAATACAATATCATTTGGCGGCATCTCAAATGTTTCACCGCCCCAATATGTCGTACCAGCATATTCCCATCCTGCAAAAATATAGTCTTCACGCGTTGGTTTCGGAGAGGATGCTACCGTTACCTTCTGACCATCAATCGCTTTCATCTGCTCGGGTTGCGGTACGCTTCCTTCTCCGCCATTTTCATCATATGATACATCAAACAGCTTAGCTTTGATATGCGCTGTTATAACATAATGATTTTCTTTTCCATCTTCGAAATGTACACTAATCCCTTCAGAAAGTTTTTTTTCATCTTCTATTGTCTCCGGTTTTCCATTCCCCTTTTGAACCGTAGCATACTCTACCTTATATCTTGACGTATCGCATCCAAATTTAATCTTTCCATAGTATCCATTACTTCCATTGGAATAACGCATCACTCCTGAATCATATATTTGGGTATCTGTTTCATCATTTACTACATAGATTTGTATAGTTTGCTTGTTCTCTCCTGTACTAGCATTATCTTCATAAGGCCAGTCTCCAACAATCACTTCTACGTTAGAGCCATCATTTGTCGCTCCTCTCAGTGATTCATAAAAGGCGCACAGTCTCGCTCCTTCGTTTTGAGCCACTCGTTCCCAATTACCATCCTCAGATATATATTCCACATAATGCTTCGCAGTATTGTAACGGAGCTGCCCTACAATTGGTTGTTTTGACAATTCCTCCCACTTAGGCTGATTCCCCCCAAGCTTACTACAACGAATAACCCCTGTAAACTTATATCTCTTATCTCCATTATCTCCATTGGTAAAAATATCGCTCACTGCCGAACTTGGATCTACCGGAGTTCCGTCAGAAGGCACATGAATGCTTACACTTGCATTCTGATATTGGTTTGTTACCCAAACTCCAATTTCAATATCCTGAGGTGCTGAATCATATACCTGCACTGTGATTTCATCATATGCGCCTGATGCCACGTTTTCAGCTCTGATCACTGTTGTTCCCTGTTTTAATGCTGTCACATTTCCATCCTGATCCACGGTCGCAACATCCGCATCAGATGAACTCCATACGATTGTTTTATCAACAGCGTCCTCCGGCTCTACATCCGCACTTAATTCTAGTGTTCCTACACCTGCAACAAGAAACGTCTTATTATTACCTGTAATCGTTACCTTTGATGCTTTCACATCCTCTACCTGAATCGTAACGCTGCCGGAAAACTTTTTATTATCCTGCGCCACGCCTGTGATCGTAACGGTTCCTTTTGCTTTTGTTGTTACATTACCATCCTGATCTACCTCTGCAATCTCTTCATCCGATGAAATCCATCTAACATCCTTGTTCTCATAGTCTTCCGGCTGTATAATTGCAGATACCTTTACAGGCTCGCCGACTGTAACCTTTGTCCTATCAGCACTAACATGAAAGCCGGTCATCGTTGCCTGCCGTACAGTTAAAGTAATCTCTCCTACTATACTCTCATCTTCTGCTGATTTTGCCTTTATAGTTACACTTCCTTCTAAAACTCCTGTAACAAGACCGTTTTCATCTACTGTCGCAATCTCTTCGTTCACAGACTCCCATGTAACCGCCTTGTTTGTTGCGTCTTCCGGCAGTACTTCGGCTTTCAGCAAAAGCGTCCCCTCTATATTCACATTCTTAGAATTTGATAAAGATGTAACCTGTATACTTTCTACTTTTACATCTGATACGGTTACTTTTATGATTTTCGATGTTCCAGAACCGTCTTCCGCTGTCACTGTTATCTCAGCAGTACCTGCCTTACGCGCAATTACTTTTCCATCCTCAACAGTTACAATTTCCGGGGCACTCGATACCCACTTCACTTCCTTATTCACCGTATTCTCTGGTTTAATTGAAGCTGTCAGTGTAATCTCTTCATTTGTTTTCATATTTAGAGAATCTATATTGTTCTCTAATTTAGAATTTACAATAATCCCTTCCGCTTTAACATCTTCAACGCTTACTGTAAATGTTGTCTCATGATTTGTTGTCCAAATCAATATTCCTGTAGTCCAGGAATGCTTAATAACAACCGTTCCTTTTGAAATACCTGTTACTGTCGCTTTCTTACCATTTGACGTATCTTTTTCTACCGTAACAATTCCTGGCTTATTACATTCCCAGGTATTCCCTCCTTGTGCACTAGCACCATCGCTGTCAGTTAACGTTATCGTTTCCCCTATAGCTATCGTTACCTGTCCCTTATTCCCATTCTCATCGGTAATATCCAATAATGCCAGAGAGTCTTTTTCGTTTGCATTGCCTTTCAAGAAACTTCCTATAGAATCCAGAATCGTATTCTTTTCGTCTGTCTTCTTGGTCTTTTCAGCCTTCTTTTCCTCGGAAGCCCCACTAGTACTCTCTGTCTTATTTTTCGAAGCTTCGTTATCAGACTCTCCTTTGTTCACGGAAGATTCATTCTCTGTCTCTTCCTTCTTGGGAGCCTCTTCTTTATCAGAAGCTTCCTCCTTCTGTTCGCCCTTCTCAGAAGCTTCGTCCTTAGTCCCCTCTCCCTCAGAGCCTTCGTCCTTCACTTCTTCTTTCTGGGGTTTATCTTCCTTCGGCTTATCCTTGCCGTCCCCGCTCGCTGCCGGAGCATCCTTCTTCGGCTCTTCCACCGCCGGAACTTCCCCATATACAACCGTAATCTCCTTATTCCCATCAACTACAATACTATATGTAGAAACATTTCCGTTGACCGAAATCTGGTTGATACCTCTACCCGCTTCAGAAACCCGGTCAACAAAATAGTTTCCCGCCGCCTCTACTTCAAAGAAGAGTACCGTGCCTGCCGTATAATTTCCGTCCGTAAGTGTCACATCCTGCTTCGCGCTGCCATCTGTCCAGACGCGGACAGTACCGCCTTCTGCGGGCTGTCTGTAAAATGTCACGTTGTAAATCGTCTGCGGCTCCTCGGCGGGTACTTCCTCCGCCGGCCCTTCTGCGGGAGGCACAGTCGGCTGTACCGGGATCTGAAGCTGCTGTGTCGTTTCCACAGGTCCCGAAGCTGTTCCGTCGGTCCTTGCCAATGCATTCGCAATAGCCGCGGCTTCCACATTATCAGTGGGCTGTTCCGTTAACGGTCCTTCTACAGACGGTTCTTCCACACCGTCTGTTGCCCGCAGGAAACCATCCTGTGAATACAGACAGGTAGACGCTGTCATAATAACAGCTAACAGAAGCGCAACCCATCGCTTGAAATTCTTCCTCATAGTTTCTTTCCTTTTCCTTTCCACATGTTCTATCGGTTAAATGGTTCCTTTACAAGCAGTAAAATCCATAGAAAAAATCCGTAGAAATATTGCTTATATAATAAAAGACGTGTCGAAAAACAAAAAAGGTTCACATTTTTTTCACATTTTTCAGAATTTTCGAAAAAATAACCCGAATTATTCACGGTAGTATAAACCAGCAGATAGTTTACCACAGTTGCCTTCA
>CAYQBE010000257.1:0-5049 GCA_964415625.1 uncultured Clostridium sp. | reverse complement strand
CCGGTAGCTGCCTGAACAAGACCTTTTGCCGCCCCCTCGGCTCTGCTGTCTTCCAATGCATACAATGCCTCAATCTGTGCCCCTCTCGGTTGAAACAATACCTCGATGTTTGTATCGACGCCATCTTCAAGATGATCATATTTTGCCAGATCTTTCGATACAGCCGGTTTATGCCAATTTTTTGAATATCTGCGCAATTCCTCATTGTCAATGATAATTGAGTGGTTAAAAAATAAATCCTCAAATGTATGATAAAACAACTGGTAATTTTTATGATCCGCGATACTGCTAAAACGGTAATTCCATTCAATTCCTGATGTCAATGCGCTTTTTGAAATGTTGGAAGAGCCTATGTAAATTTCACTTGCATCTTTATAATGAAAAATATATGCCTTGGGGTGAAACGACCGTTCTTTATCATTATAAAATCGTAAATCTATGCGGTTGCCAAATTCTTTCTTTAGCAGATAAAGTGCGGACGGCTGTGTGATTCCCAAATAGTTCCCTGTCAAAATCCGCACGGAAGCGCCCTTGTCCAAAGCCTGCCTGATATCATTCAGAATCATTCTGATACCGGACTCCATCAAAAAAGAAACAATGATATCGATCCCTTTCGCCTTTGACATACTCATTTTAAGCTGGTAGTATAAATATCGGCTTCGGTCTCTGTCACCGGTCATTACATCGGTTGACACGATCACCGGTTCATTACTGCTGTCTATTTTTTCCGCAGAATTAAATTGAGCCATTTTTCATCCTCTCGTTTTGGTCGTGCATCTAATGAAATCCACTGTTCCTCTATCGTTACATTTTCTATGTATTTTATGAAACCCGCAAATGTGTCTTCCGTCATATCCGTGAAATAACGTCCGTTCCTTTCGCCTGCAAACGTTCCATATTTGAAAGAAGTATAAATAATTCCATTGTCTTTTAATGCGATCACCATTTTACGCATGACATCTTTCAGTTCATCCAGGGGCAAATGCAATATCGAAGAACATGCCCAAATGCCATCATACTGTTCGACCTGTACCAGTTCGTTAAAAAACGCGTGTTTTACTTCAATTCCTGTATATTCACTTGCTAATTTGCATATTTCGGCGGAACCATCTACTGCATCTACACGGTATCCCTGTGATAGAAAATATTTTGTATCGCGTCCCGAACCGCATCCAAAATCAAGAATTGCCGCGTTCTTCGGCAACCTGTCCGTAAACTTTTTCTGCGTAAATTCAAAATCCACTGATGCAGTTCCAAGTACAAATTCTTTTGCGTTTGAATTGTAATAGCGGATTGTTTTATCTTCATTCATACAATTGTATCTTACCTTCCATATAACTTGCCAAACTTCTGTCGTTTAAACACCTGAAAAAATTATATCGCACTTAGTCTGTTATGTCATCAAAATCATGATTACTTTATTATTTTATTTTTCCTTGGCTTTGTAAGGAAGCCTCACTACAATACTAATCAAAAAAATTGAAAAAAAGCTGGATTTTTCCGTAGAATTGTATATAATAGAGATGGAGGTACATGAGACCTTTAATTTAAAATGTTCTTTCGCACTTCGAAAAGTGTTTTTTGGCCGACGAGGCCGCATTAGAAAGAATAATTTGACCGACGAGGTCACTCTGGTTAGCCAGAGTAGGGTACGGTTAGCGCCGTACCCTTTTTTACCTATATTACTAAGGAGACGGATATAATTGAAAGAGTATCTTAAGGCACAGAGCAAGACCAATGAAATAATTGTTGGAAACGCGGTTAGTTCCGATGAATTGGATCGCTTTTCAAAATCTGATTTTCGTTGGGCCGATAATAGAAAAAAGGCTTTCCAATATAGATCTGTAAAGAAATGTGAAATCTATCAATTCGAGTTTGGCAAAAACTATATTCCTGAGATGTCCTATGAGCATCGAGGGCTTATAATAGGTATCAAACAGAAACTTCTTTATGTGCTGCCTATATTCTCCTACAATCCACACAAACATCCGGATGTTTACCATCCTTTAGATTTCCCAACAGCCAAAAGCGACATGTTCCTTTTGAAAAGCAGTGAATTTTCGTTTATATCACATGACTCTGTTCTAAAACTCAATGATATCAGAACAGTAAGTATAAATAGGATCCTCTACCAACAGTCCGGCCGGATTAATCCGACATCTGATACATATAAGCAAATAGAGTCTCTGGCTTTAAGAAAATACTTTCCAAGTTTCTTTCATAATTTTGAGCAGAACAATAAAACCATAGAATCATTAAATGAGCAACTCAAAACAGTCACCAATGAAAAGAGTAGTCTGGAAAACGAAAATGAGAAGCTCAAGTCTGAAATTAACTTCTTAAAAGAACAAATAAAAACAATCGTCTGTTATGTCATCAAAATCTTGAATTTATTCTGGAGAATAAAAAATCTTTCCATGCATCAGATATCACACATGGAAAGATTATTCTATTTCTGTAGGTTTGATTTCAAACAATTCATTTGGCGTACAATCCAGAACAGCACACAGCTTTTCCATAGTCTCAAAGTGAATAGAGCTTGTCGAATCTTCCATCAGCTTGCTTAGATTCTTGTAATCAATGTCAGTCTGCTTGTTCAGCCAATATTTGGTGCGCCCTCTTTCCTCCAATAATTCTTTGATGCGGACATGAACCAATGCCAGTTCCTCCAACTCTACGATTTCTCCTATGCGGATATTCTAATCATACCCAAGATAAGGCCTTTGCATTTCTGAGCGTTCTTGGAACCTTTTCAAAAAATTCACTATTTTATTATTTGAGGATACATGTTATAATGATTTTCACGCTAATGAGAAGAGAAAGAATACCATGCAGATAGATTACGAAAAACTTGCGTCCATTGCCGCCGATCCGACATCGCGTTCTACAATGGCAACAGATACCAGTGAAGTATTGGCTTCATATATGCAGATACTATCCAATTTAATATTTGCCGCAGGACAATTGTCCGAAAGCGAAATGGCGATGATTGTCAGCAGTCTGAACCGATGGGTCACAAAGAAAAATGTCTCCGTAAACCGATCTTATGGAATCGGAAAGATTGTTCAGATGGAATGGGGTAATAACTTTTCTCCAGAACTTTCTTACAAACATCCTGCTGTTATCATTGAAGAATGGGCCAATACTGTTTTGGTAATCCCAACTACAAGTACCCCTGCAAAGGTGGCTGCTGCTTATCACCCAATTGATAACCCTACCGGCAAATGGTACTACCGTAAAGTTGGTGTTGCTGAGGGATTCGCACATGATTGTGCTCTGATCCTCAACAACGCAAAGATCATGTCCAAAGCCCGCATAACTTCTGTTTCTGGAACGATTGTCGGAAATTTAAGTGATGCCAACAATGTTTTCCGTGAAATACGTAAAACTATGATTCAAAACTTCTTCTCAAAAGAATGGGTTGGACATCAAAAACTTGTTCAAGCTTATGAAAAAGAGCAAGAGAAAAACAAGACATTACAAGAGGCCTATGACAAGCTCCTTGAAGAGAATAAAATGCTGAAATCCGCAGATAATAAAGATGCTGCCGAAAAAAATGAAAAGTCAGGAGAAACCAATTGACTTTTTGGCGCATATACTTTATTATAAAGATGAAGAAAAGCGATATACGCCGTAAGGGCAAGCTTTTAATTATCGATTGTACGCCGTAAGGGCAGTAAAGGCATCCACTTGTGTGGGTGCCTTTTACATTTAATCTTTTTTATAAAATTCCGTCTCATATCCATCCGCACGCATAACCAGTCACTTTGCCCAGGAAGGCGTTCTTCCCATCTGCTCACAGATAACATCCAGCGAAGCATCCTTACTGCACTCAATGATAAGTTCATCATGAACATGGCCACAAATAAAACAATATGAAAGGGTCAGCATGGTAAAACTCAAAATATCTCTGGAGATTGCCTGTACGATATTCTCTACAAATTTCGGACCATAACTTTCTATCCTCTCCCATTTCTTAGTTCCACCGACGACCTTTACCACATTTTTTATAGCACGGTCTACATCCCATCTACGCTAAGAAATCTTCGTCATCTTCTATTGCAAAATCATCCTCGGCCCTGCTCTTGCCGCCAAGTGGTTCTCCATCCCTGATTTTCTGGAGATTGTTAAGACCACATGCAATCCCCTTATTTCCATTACTGTTAAATGCATAGAAATTGATGGATGCACGACCGTACACACCGCTGTACACTTCGGAACGGTCACGGAGCGGTGTTTTAAGTACGGATAATGCAGGAACAGACTTGCCATTACCTTTTATAATTATTAACAACTTACTCAAACACTTTCCAATAACCAGTCTTTTTAGAACCCACTCTTTCTACATATCCATTTTCTTTCAAAAATGTAAGATTATTTTCCACAGCTGTTTCGCTAACTCCTAATATTTGGTGCAATTCACTGGTAGTAATATTAGGATTATCTCTCATTTCTGCTATGATTCTCTGTCTTCTTGAATTTAATCCTTTTTTATTCCCAACTTTTTTCCCAGCCTTTTTTATTCGTTGAAGCGGGATTGTAACAACAATCGAATTTTCTCTAAAAGTAAACGCTTCTTTTCCATAAGTTTCAATTATTTTAGGCACACCACGACCTGATTTTTCACTGATATGCAACTGTAAAAAGATTTCTGATAATTTTTCGTTTACCGGGATTGATTCTCCCAAGAAAAATCCTTCCATAGTCTGTGCCGGTGCCAGCAGATTATATTCTCCATCCTTATTTCTTAATCCAAGATTTTTTTCAAAGGTCTTTTCATTTAATACAATTCCTTTTGAACCATAATATCCAAATACTTTGGAAAATGTCAGTTCCTGATATTTTGCCGGTAATGTCTCAATCGCCTCCACTCTTCCATCCAGAATTTTGAATAGCTGGATTTCCCTTTTCAGATAGTCTTTCAAATTTGCTTTAGAAGAGCCACTACGAATATACCGCTGCATTTGATAATGCCAATACATATTCTCCCAACACTTCCGGCTGAAACCAATTTTCCTTAAACTCGAACCATTCCTGTTCATCGTCATA
>CAYQBE010000256.1:0-5075 GCA_964415625.1 uncultured Clostridium sp. | reverse complement strand
ACAGGAAAAATATAAAAATACCCAGAGAAACAAAGCGCAGATTGGTATTTTGGGAATTACAGACGAGCAGTCGGCCCGGCTGCTTGAAAAGGAAGATGTTTTATGGATTGGCGAGTATTCTGCAATCGGGCTGTTTTATGTGGAGAACAAGACCATCACGGTTGCATATGGGAACCAGGATTATTTCCTGCATCAGGAAGAAAAGACTTTATCGGGGAATACTCCGCAAAAGGTGAATGAGATCATGCTGCCGCAAAATTATATTGATTATCTGGGAAAATCTTATCAGGCAGGCGATACGGTTTCGCTTGACCTGACCGGAACAGGTCAGGAGGCAGAATATATACTTTCGGGAATCCTGAATGATACAAAAGAGAGCGACGGATATTTCATCTATATAAATAAAGAACTTGCACGCAGTTTATCAGAAGATATGTTTCAGGTAACCGCATATACAAGGCTGGGTACGAAAGCCATAAGCTCAGGAGAGATTCTTGACTTTGCTGAAGAGGCAATACAGGATACGGGCATTGTAAAAGAACAGATCAACCTTACAGAATATTTTGCGGTTATGTCGGGGGCGATCAAATCCGGGATTCCCATTCCGATCCCGGTTCTGGCTGCGCTGACGGCGGTTCTGGCCGCAACGATTGTTTATGGCGTTTTTTACACAAAGATGGTAAAGAATGTTCAAATGTTCGGCCGGCTGCGGACGATTGGAATGACAAAAAAGCAGATGAAAAAGATGGCAGGGAAAGAGGGGCGCCTGTATGCCCTGACAGGGATCCCGATGGGGCTTGCAACGGGTGTTTTGATCGGGTTTTCCGGCTGTCCCGATGGATTTCGTGTGAAAACGGCAGTTCTTTATGCCGTTCTGGTTGCGGCGGCAGCTTTTTTGACCGTGAATATTGCGATTTTTAAGCCTGTACGGGTGGCAATGCATACGTCTCCGGTAGAGGGTACGAGGTATCTTGCGTATACAGGAAAGGTCAAAAACAGCCGGGGGCTGCACCGGAGATTTACACCGTTTAATTTAGCCAGAATGAATATACAGAGGAACTGGAAAAAGGCAGTTTTGACACTTTTCATGCTTGGAATGAGCGGGGCGCTTCTGCTGGTTACCTCCACGGCTGCCGGTTCGGTTGATCCGGAAAAACAGGCGAACTTCAAATACTATCCCTATGGGAACATCCTGATACAGATAAAAAATACGGTGGGAAGTTCGTTTGATCAGGAGTCGGAGCCATACGGAAGCTCGAAGCTGCAGCTGGAGGGAAATCCGCTGAAAAGCCAGACATTGCTTCAGAAATTGGAAGAAATAGACGGGATAGAGAAAATTACGGAGTGCGGCTGTATTTGTATGACCGTAACATTTCCGGGCGGAAGCGGGTCGATCACAAGTATTACCGACTTTTTCCCGACCTTAAACCGGGAACAGGTAGAAGAGAAGCAGACCGTTTTATCTGACGGAACGGCGGATTATGATGATATGGCTGCAAGAAACGGAATATTAGCGGAAAAGGATACGGCCAAAGTCGGAGATACCTTAAAAATCGGGGGAAGGGCTCCAGACGGCGGCAGCTTTGATATAGAAGCTGTTGTAGTCGGGACATACGACAGGGCTGATCTGATGGAAGACAGCCCGGTTGTACCGGGAAGCCCTTATTTTATCATGACGTATGATACGGCAGAAAGGCTGACCGGGATCACAGAGCAGACGGGCGTCCTTGCCGTGAAAGCTTCCGACGGATGCTTTCAGGAGGTTCTGGATGCAGTCCGCGAGATCGCGGACAGGAACGGGACAATAGAGGTCAATACGGTTGAGCAGACGATTGCCAATATCCAGTACAGATATCAGGCATCTGTCAGGGCAATGTATATGATTTCAGCTATTCTATTTATCTTTGGAAGTATCAGCCTGATGAACATGTTTCTGGTTGATTTTCAGAGCAGAAAATGTGAATTTGGCCTGTTTGAGGTTGTGGGAACAACGAAGAACCAGCTAAATAAAATGCTGGACAGAGAAATTGGGATCTATCTTGGCGGTTCCTTGGTAATATCCCTTATTTGCGGCAGCATTTTAAGCGTCATTGTATGCAGACGGCTGGATAGGATAAATCACTGCATTACCCTGAAACTGCCATGGATATTTCTGCTGGCTCTGGCGGCGGTGATGGCGGTCATATATTTGGTTTTTTCTGTATATGCCAGGTCAGAATTAAAGAAAACAAGTATACTGTCTGCGATCAGGGAAGATTGAAAAAAGGAGGTGGGGATCATGACCTGGCCTTTTGAGAACGATACCAGCCACATTACAAAAAAGCTGGCGAAAAAAAGCATGAAAAGCGAAAAACGCCGGAACCTGATGGTGATCATCGCTGTCGCCCTGGCGGCGTTCCTGATCTGCTTTGCGGGAACTGCGTCCGCTTCTCTGGCACAAATGCAGCGCAGCCAGGTAGCAGATACGTATGAAGCGGTCTGGCAGGGGATTGATGAAGCGGATCTTGAAATCCTGAAAGGTCAGCCGGAATTTGCCCGCGTGGGCGGTTACTATCTGCTCGGTCAGGAACCCTCCGAGCAGGGGTATACGGCGTCCTATGTGTATATGGACAAGGAAACGATGTATACGGCCCGCAGCCAGATGAAGCTGCTTGCGGGCCGGCTTCCGGAAAAAGCAAATGAAGCTGCCGTAAGTGAATATTTCCTCTCTATCTATGGAAATCATGCCGGGATCGGGGACACGGTGACCCTGGATACCGAGAGCTTCCATGGCGATTATATCGTGACCGGCACAATGGACTGCACAGGTGAAAAGGAAACGGACACTTTCGCCTTTGTCCTGTCAAAAGCTGCATTGAAAGAGTGGGCGGGATTCGACCCTGCGGGGTATCGCGCGTATGTGCATTTCAAGAATGACACGCAGCTGGACGAGGAGGCCATGAAAGCACATTGCCGTGAGATTACGGAAAAATATGACCTGCCGCCGGCGGGAATGAACAGCAGATATTTTGTCTATTATAAAAAGGCCATTGACTTTACGGTTGTCGGCGGTATCGCCATACTTGTGCTGATTGGCGGATATGTGGTGATCCAGAGCATTTTCCGTATCTCCATCAACGATAAAATACAAAGCTTCGGGCAGCTTCGGATGATCGGCGCAACGCCAAAACAGATCAGACAGATTGTGAAGCGCGAGGGGAGAAAGCTTGGCAGTATCGGGATTCTGATCGGTACAGTGCTGGGAGCATGCGGCGGATTTCTCTTATTTCACAGGGGATTTCACGCCATGTATTATACGGCAGCGGCTCTTTTAGCGTCGGCAGTCTGCTGGTTTATGGTGTCCATTTCCATCCGTCAGCCGATCAAAATTGCTTCCGGCATTTCTCCTGTAGAAGCAGTCCGGTTTTCGCCGGAGCCGGACAACATCCGCAGGCAGAAGAAAAATATCCGGCTCAATCCCGTTTCGATGGGAATTGCAAACTTTAAACGCGACCGTAAAAAGACAGCCGCGATCGTGGCGTCCTTGAGTTTAGGGGGCATTTGCCTGCTGATCATCGCGTCTGCCCTTTTAACAAGATCGCCTGAGCAGTGTGCGCGGCAGTTTTTTCCTGACGGAGATTATGAGATTTATCTGGACTCCGAAAAATCTGAAATTGAATTGATGTCCGAGGGAAATCCGTTCAATGCCCGGTTGAAAGAAGAAATTATGTCCATTGACGGAGTGACCGATGTGATTGAAAAACGGGAAGCTTTTATAGGGAAGGCTGCTGTTTCGGACAATGATCCTGGCGCCAGTATGTGTGATATTCTGGATGAGGGAAATATACGGGAAGCGGAACTGGCTTTAGTCAAAGGACGTATGCCAACGGAGCAGGACGAGATTTTAATCGCTGACAGTGTATATGAGTACCTCGGCCGATCCGCGGAGATTGAGATCGGACAGACGATGAGCCTTACGGTGGAGCAAAAAAACGTTCCGGTTACTTTGGCAGGTACTTTTGATACCAAGAAAGTAACAAACGGTCATGGCAAGCTGGCATTGGATTCGACACAGATTTTTCTATCCAGAGAACTTGTGCAGGAATTATTCCCTGAAATTGAGAACTTTGATTATTCATGGAACATTGTAAGCGAACCCAAAAAAGCGCAGAGTGTGGAAGCAGGGTTAAGAAATGTGATCGCAGATCAGAAAGACATTTCATTATGTACGTTTTCTGAAAGTCTGGAATATGAGGAAATGCAAAGCAGGATCGTGTTCGGCAGTATGGAGGCGCTTTCCTGGCTGGTGTTCCTGTTTGGTGTGATCAACCTCATAAACACGACTCTTTCGAATCAGATGTCCAGAAAACGGGAAAACAGCATTTTGCGTTCCATTGGCCTGACCGGGAGACAGCTATGTAAAATGAATATCTGTGAGGGGCTGTGCTATGCGTTCTTTGCGGCATTGGCGACCCTGACCGTCGGGCTTCCGATGGCAGCTGTGGTCTGCGCGGAGATAAGCAAAGCGGCGTTTGCGGGAAAGATCGTCCCGTATCAATTTCCGGTTTTGGAAATGGGACTGTTCCTGCTGGTGCTGTTTGGAATGGAACTGATCTTGTCCGTCTGGCTGGTACACAGACAGAAAAAACAATCCCTGATCGAACAGATGCGGGCGCTGGAGTAATTGTGCGGGAGGATGCACATAAAGGCTGGCATTCCACAGCATCCAGAAAGCATTTTACAGCAATTTCATTGTTCCGGAGTTCCAGATAGAGTATAATAAAATGTCAGCCTATAGCAACAAAATTTTGCCATTGGCTATATGATGACGGGGAGGTGGAGCATTGATTCATATTGCAATCTGTGATGACGAAAAATATATGTCCGATCATATAAAAACTTTGGTTTCCGATTTTTTCCGTAAAAAGAACAGGGAGATCAGCCTCCGGACATTTTCCGGCGGTGAAGAGCTGCTGAACTACGACGGGCAGATCGACATCTGTTTTCTGGATATCCAGATGAAAGATATGGACGGCATGGAAACCGCAAGGAGGCTGAGGGCCGATCAATTCCATGGATTCCTGATCTTTAGTACG
>CAYQBE010000255.1:0-5101 GCA_964415625.1 uncultured Clostridium sp. | reverse complement strand
TATGTTTGTGTTTATAGAATTGAAAAGAGTTGTGCTATATGAAAAACTATGGTGAAGGGAAACATGTATATATCAGGAAGCTGATTGAGGAAGATTATCCTACATACAGAGAAGTATCTTATGCTCATTTTTCTTATAAAAACGTGTTTACAGAAAAGTTTATGCAGACGATTTGGAAAGAAGTCAATGCTGTGAATGGTCTTGCCTGTGCTATCATTGAGAAAGGTACAGGAGAGATATGCGGATTCTGCCAACTTAAAAATGTAGACACACCTACACCAGAAGTCGGCATTGACATGCGAGATTGCTACATGGGCAGGGGATACGCCCAAGAAGCCGTAAGGCTATTGATGGATTACGCCAGCAAACATTTTGGGGTGGATTGCTTTATCTGGAAGGTGAACAAGGAGAACACAGTCAGCAGGCACATAGCTGAAAAGCTTGGCGGTGTGCTTATTACGGAAGAACCAACGATGGAGCAGTGGATCATTGATTATGGTAGAAAAGTGGGTGCTTTGAAAGAAGAAGATATATCTTATATTTGCACATACGAGATAAAAAAGATGGTACAATAAAAATATTATAGAAAGGGGATTGAGCCAAAATGACAGACAATTTAAAAATTTTGGGTTCATTAGAGGATGGCAATAAAGAAACAGTTGCAGAGCAATTTGTTCAGTCTTTTAAAGAAACATATCCAAATGTTGTTGGTGAGTTATATTTAGGCTATCCAATTTATATTGATGAGATTGCTAAACGTAGAGTTTGTGTTGATATGGCATTGATAACCAAAATAGGTGTGTATATATTTAATATTCTTACACAGCCTGTAACAGATTATGGTGAAATACAAGATGACATATACGCTAAAGTTGAATCAAAATTTAAAAAGCAATCATTTCTTTTTAAGAAGAGAAGGCTTATATTTGATTTATTTATAGTCACCTATACTACTGTGCCATTGGAAGAGATGGAAGAGTACACGTTAGTATCAAATGTGGATGAATTGATGGATTTTATAGATGGCACAAAAGAGGACGAGGAATTTTCAGATGATCTTTATGGTAAGATTTTATCGGGGATTCAGGAAGCATATGGTATTAATACACATAGAGAGCGTGGAGATGTTTCAGAGGGAACAAAAGCCTATGCAATTAATCAAATGTCGGCATTGATTGAAAGGTATGACAGACGACAAATGGAAGCAATTTTAGCAGATACAACAGGTATTCAGCGTATCCGTGGTATGGCAGGAAGTGGAAAAACTATTGTATTGGCAAGAAAGGCGGTAGAATTGCATACAGCGCATCCTGAGTGGGATATAGTGGTGACTTATTCAACACGCTCTTTAAAGGAGCAACTTGTTACATTGATAGGGAGATTTTATGCGGCAAAAAATGATGGGGCAAAATATGATGAGAGTAAATTAAAAGTAATGCAATCGTGGGGATCGGCTACATCAAGAGGTGTATATTATGAGGTTTGCTTGCGGCATGGAATATCTCCACTAAATGTGAGAGAAGCGAAAGCTAAGTATGGAAACAGTTCTGTTCTGTTTTCAAAAATGTGTGGGGATTTATTAAAATCTATAAAAGAATTTCACAAAATGTATGATTGTATTTTAATTGATGAAGCGCAGGATTTTGATAAGAATTATTTACAGTTATGTTTGAAGATTTTGGATAATGACCAAAGACTTGTATATGCTTATGATGAATTGCAGAAGTTGAATGAGGAAGCAATGCCGAATCCAGAACAAATTTTCGGAAGAGGTATTGATCATGATACACCATTAACAGTATGCTATAGAAATCAGGGCAATGCGATTGTAACAGCACATGCTATTGGAATGGGATTATATAGGAATGAAGGACTTCTGCAGTTGCCTGGTTCTTCGGAAGTATGGGAAGCTATAGGTTATGTATCTGATACTCCAATAGTTGAAGGTAAAGAGGTAACGTTATATAGAACAAAAGAAACAAGCCCAGAGTTTTTAAAGGTGGATTCAAAAGATATTATTCAGTTTTTGGGATATGAAGATGCCAAAGCCATGAATAGAGCATTACTTGATATGCTAAAAAATGATTTGGAAGAACAACAGTTATTGCCGAGAGATATTATGGTTATTGATATGGACACGTTTGATTATGGGAAAAATTGTATGAGATTATCCAACATCAAATCAGAGATTAATAGTGATGCGGCATATAATGATGATTGGGCATATGACGATGAAAAAGAAATATACAAATTTGATATTCATACGGCAGGTGCAGCGAATCCAGAAGATTTCTTTAGAGATGACTCTGTAGTATATTCAAGCGTTCGGCGGGCAAAAGGTAATGAAACATTTATGGTGTATATTGTAAATGCACAAAAATGTGTTAATTCTTTGCGGAGAAGAAGCGATAGAAATGGTTTGTTTACTGCTATTACACGTTCTAAAGGCTGGGTAAGAGTGTTGGGATATGGTGAAGATATGGAAACTTTGAATCAGGAGTTTGAAGAAATTAAAAACCATGATTTTAAACTATATTTTGAAGAATATCCAGATAAAGAAAAACAAAAAGAAATATTCCTGAATAATCAAGATGTGGCTGATAAAGATGTAAAAGCTCTCGGATCAACAAAGGTATTGATTGATAAACTGACTGAGGAGGGCGGGGTGTCTAAGCTACAGCTTATGCAGGAGTTATTTGGTATGAGCAAAGAGGAATTATTAAAAGAACTTACAAAGAAAACAGGGGGCGAATGATATGGCAGCATCTAAGCTGGTGCGAAATATCTTAGATGATATGAATAAGACCATTACAGAGCTTAGATGTCGGGAATTACTGCGTGATGAAAAGGGGATTTCTCAATGTACACATCAGGGAAGATTAATAGAGATTTCCTATAATGGGAAAAATACCACTGGTAGCATTGTATTTGATAAGCATGTTACCAGTTCCCAGATAATTGATACCTTATTAGAGGGAAAGCAGTATACGATTCTCTTATATGATAAAGGACTTATTCAAGCAGAATACATTGTTAATGGGAATGAAGTTATAAAAGAGCGTCTGGTGTTTATGAAAAAGCATAATAAAATATGGGATATTGGAGAAATAAAAGACTATGAAAAAGATGATATAGATTGGTTTGTGGAAGATGGAGTTCCTATTATGCTTAGGATAGATTATGCGCCAGATGATCATAAAGAATGTGACCATGCGGCAACTCATTTGACAATATCAAATCATGAAAGTTGCAGAATACCCATGAAAGGGATAGTTACATTTTCTGAGTTTGTAAGGTTTGTGCTATTTCATTTTTATGATATAAGATTGGAATTGAAAACTTGTCGGACAATCGCAGGAGATACGATAACGGAGCTTGAGAAAGAAATGATACATATTAATTGGAAATGACGATAGGGCAGGAAATATCCTGCCTTATTTTAGTACGTTAAACACTAATATAAGTATTTTAAGTAAAAATCATATATAATGTATTTTTAAAATAATTATACTGCTATATAATGCCAAAAGTACATAAAATCCCCTCTACCAATCTTTCTGAAACCTACAGATAAACAGATTTTACTTTATTAGATATAATGGTTTCATCAAAGGAACAGCGCTGAACTCCTTTAGAAAATAAAAAAGGAGGATTATATAAATGGTACTAAATTGGGTGAAGAATAGAATAACCCTGCATGATGCAGAACAAGAAGAAATTGATAAGGTGTTTGATTTTCTAAGGAGCGAGGATTGTGAGGTTGATTTTAACAACATCATTCCCATGCCAGCAGAGCTTGTGGATACAGAAGCAGGAAGTGAAACCAATACCTCATGGGAATACTATCAAGCGAAAGAGTTTGGAGATTATACAGAGATAGACAAGCATTTTGCATATCCTTGGATTAAGTTTGAGGGAATTGAAACTAGGGATGAGCTTTTGGATTACTTCTTAAAACTGAAACCAGATATTTATGAGTATGGCAAGCATTTACATGAGTTGGATGAGCGTTACGGATACCATGACTGGTATGGCTGGTCTTGCGCCCATTGGGGCGTAGAATGTAATGCCTGTGATGGCAGAAGGAGTGGAAATATTATTGTTTTTGAGACTGCAGATCGTGGAGTGCCGAGGTTAATGCTTATGGTATCGGAGAAATTTCCACAGGTGGTTATGGATTATGAATTTGCGGATGAAGATTTTGGATACAACACTGCCAGATACACGTTTACCGCAGGTATAGTCATGGCGAGATACGAGCCAGCAGATAACACCATAGAATCCAGACAGCTTGCAAAATCCATTTTGGGGTGGGAACCTCCAATAGATTTTGACGATGATACTGATGATGTAGCATAATAAAAATTTGTTGATAATGCTTGACGATTGAAACAATCTCTGGTATTATAAAGTTATGAAATTTATAATTTTATAATAAAGGAGAAGAATATATGGGAAATGATTTGAAGAAGAATAACCAACCCAATATTTTGATGGCAATTAGTGATTTGGTTGCAAATATTGGTTTGAATGATGCAAAAACTAATTTTAATTCTAAAACAGGAACTGCCAGTGTGACAGGAAATAGGGATGGAATCCAATATACAACCACATTAAAGAAGCAACTAAATGGAATGATACAGACATCGGCGCAGTTTGCAACGAATTTAAGCAGAGATGCACTGAAATCTCAAATTAAAGATTTAAGAAGGCAAGGATATACACAGCAAGAAATCGCAGATATGCTTAATATTTCACAGCCGACTGTTAGCAAATATTTACGGAGTTAATACATAAATTGAAACAGGCTCTTGGGGAGTAGATCCCTGAGAGCCTGTATTATTATTTGATTTTCAGCTTTTTCTTCACAGCAAGCCATGTTCGATAAGCATCAATGCTGCAGGTCAAAGAATATTTATCCAGCAGATCATCAATCTTCATGTCGGCAATATCACAAAGCAGAGTATTTTGTTTCCAGAAGTCCTTGTTTAAGTCTTTATCTGAAGCCAATGCTCCAATACTGCCCTCCGTAAATAAGGGGGTGGTGTCCTTGTAAAATTCCTGCAAATTAAAGTCTAAGGGTCTTTTTTTGGGTTTGTTT
>CAYQBE010000254.1:0-5119 GCA_964415625.1 uncultured Clostridium sp. | reverse complement strand
CAAAAAATGTTGACATTCCATTTTAAGCGTACTATAATATTACAGCGTGAAAACGGGAGAAACAGTATGCGCCAAAGCCCCGGAGTATACTGATTTCATATAAAAACAGATATTATCATGAGAGATTAACAGAAAATAACAGGAGGAACCCCCATGAAAACTTATATGGCTAATCCAGACAAGATTGAGAGAAAATGGTATGTGGTTGACGCTGAAGGCTGCACATTAGGACGTCTTGCTTCCGAAGTCGCAAAGGTACTGAGAGGCAAGAACAAGCCGGAATTTACCCCACATGTTGATACAGGCGATTATGTAGTTGTAGTGAATGCAGAGAAAGTAAAAGTAACAGGCAAGAAGCTGCAGCAGAAGATCTACTACAATCATTCCGAGTATGTAGGCGGAATGAGAGAGACCACTCTGGCAGAGATGATGCAGAAGAAGCCGGAGAAGGTAGTGGAACTGGCAGTCAAAGGAATGCTTCCGAAGGGACCTTTGGGAAGGGCAATGATTAAGAAGCTTCATGTATATGCTGGTCCGGAGCATGCTCAGCAGGCTCAGAAGCCAGAAGCATTGACATTTTAAGGAAAGGTTGAAAGGAGGACATTACAGTGGCTAATGCAAAATATTACGGAACAGGAAGAAGAAAAAAATCTATCGCAAGAGTATATCTGGTACCTGGTACAGGTAAGATCACTATAAATAAAAGAGATATTGATGATTATCTGAGTCTGGAGACATTGAAGGTCGTGGTTCGCCAGCCGCTCGTTGCAACAGATACAACAGACAAGTTTGATGTTCTTGTCAACGTACACGGAGGCGGTTACACCGGACAGGCCGGAGCAATCCGCCACGGCATCTCCCGTGCTCTGCTCGAGGCAGATCCGGAGTACAGGCCGATCCTCAAAAAAGCCGGCTACCTGACCCGTGACCCAAGAATGAAGGAAAGAAAGAAATACGGTCTCAAAGCGGCTCGTCGCGCTCCGCAGTTCAGCAAGAGATAAGCAGTTATCTGCGAACAGGAAAGTATATGGAAAAGCCCGGAATGCTTGCATTCAAGGGCTTTTTTATACATTCCTGTTCTGATTCTTCCTATATTCAAAAAATTCCGTCAAAAACTCATAAAAATCAATCACGTTCTGACTGTCCATCTTATTCCTGTTATAGTTGATGATAATATCCCTCTGGCAGACCGGCTCCTCGATCTTCAAAAGCCTTACATGCTCATTTTCAATGCTCCCCCAGGTAAATTCCGGCCAGAAACCGATTCCCATATTCGCTGCGATCATATTCTTCACGGCAGACGGATTGTCGCTCTCGAAAATAATCTTCGGCGTAAACCCCGCATGCTGGCAGAACCGGTCACAGATATAACGAAATTCCCGGGATCCCAGAAGGCTAATGAACCCCTCTTCTGCCGCTTCCTCCAGGCAGACAGACTCCCGATCCTTATATTTTCCCTTCCTTGGCACGGCCAGGTAGATCTCTTCCGCACAGGTAAAGCTGTTCTCCTCATTCATGGCCTGGTAAAAGAGCTTTGTCTTCACGGCAATATCATAAAGCTCACTCTCCGAATTCTGCTGCAGTTGAAAATGAATATCCTCATGCTCCTTTTTATATTCTATGATCGCTTCCATGACAAGTCCCGACGCCGCCAGAACATTCATGTGGATCGTCTCGCTCTCCAAAGCGACCATCATCTTAAGCTGCTCCGGAATATCGTCAAACTGCGCCATCAGCGGTTCCAGCTTTTTCTGCAGATATTTCCCGTACTCTGTCAGCACGATATTCCTGCCCTTTGCTGTAAATAGCGGAACTCCCAGGTCGTTCTCCAGCCGTCGGATCGCCTGGGTCAGCGCAGGCTGTGTAATATGCAGATTCTTCGCACTGTTCGTCATATGCTTCGTATTCGCCACTTCCAGAAAATACCGTATCTGCATCAATTCCATATTGAACTCTCCTCTCACATATGAATATTGCCTGAGCACACCCCATTATGTCCATTTGGCCGTTTTATAATGTACACTTTTTGGATTTTGTTTTCATCATGACACAACGTTTTAATCATTCCATAATATAGACATTATAGTTTTCATAAATATTATATATTAGACATAATCAAACGTCAATGCTAAACTATACTTGAACGATGAAACAAGAGTTACGCAGAAGGGCTCCTGCCGGAAGGAGAAATCAAAAAATCCTACCATACCCGGCAAGCCTTTTTTGCACAAAGCTTTCAAGAGGAAAGAGAGGGAATGAAAAATGGCCGAACTTCTAGAGTCCACCATGCTGATCTGTTTTGGTTTATCCTGGCCCATGAATCTTGCCAAAAATATCAAAGCCAGATCAGCCAGAAACATGAGTATCCAGTTTATCTTGCTTATTATTACAGGGTATATTGCCGGAATCACAGCGAAAATTTACAGCCACAGATTCAATTATGTATTGGTCGTATATCTTCTAAATCTGGTTGTCGTATCTGCCAATGTCATTGTATACTTTATCAATTTACGCTATGACAGACAGGCACAGACAGCAAACGCAGAACTAAGCAGACAGATTTCAGGACACGCAAAGAATGTAGATGCACCCGCAAAAGCATCTGCAGAGAGCGTCAATACATCCGAGCTCTTCCAACCTTCCATGCATGAACAAGGAGATGATGAAATGCAGACTTATCGTGAACTTAACAGTATTACAGAAGCAGGCGGTGTTGTACTTTTTGGATCCAACACATTTGCCTCACTTCCGATCGGGGAGCTCTCACAGGCTTTCCGTATCACAGAACCTATTTACAATCGGAGTGTCAAGGATATACGCATTGACCAGATTGAACGCTATCTGAAGGTATGTCTGTATGACCTCAATCCACGCAAAATATTTGTAAATATGGGAGATGTAGATATTCAGGATAAAAATGTAGATGTAGAAAATTTTATTTCCAAATATGAATGGCTGCTCTATATGATCCACACAAAAACACAGGCTTCCATCTACATCGTACCTATCGTATCCAAAAGCCCGGCCGCATTCAAGATCAATCAACGGCTGAAAGCATTGGCCACACAGACCGGATGCAAATATATTGATATCTCCGGTGTATTTGAATCCAAGCGTCCTACTCTCCGGCTGTTCGAACTGATGAAGGTGCATATGCGCAATCATCCGATCAACTTTGCAGACGCAATGGAGGTTGGAACTCTCAGTAACCGGTGCATCGAAGACGTCCCCAACGATGGGCAGCCGTCTGCAGCACCTGGAATGAAAAAAGAAATTGTTTACGCCAAGCACTAATGTTCACAAAAAGTCCCTCTTGGCCTGTTTTAAGGCAGAGAGGGACTTTTCCTGATCTCCTGATTTGGAACTTCAAATATGTCTTTTTTCTTTTCCTTCCCCACAATTATTTATTATCTATAATCTGTGTAAGGCTTCCGATGAATAAAACGCCCGGCGCCCTTTTCTCCGATAAATTGATTTTCTTTTACCAGTACATTTCCTCTCTGCATGACCAGACGGATCTCCCCCCGCAGCTCCATGCCTTCATAAGAGGTATAGTCAACAGCCCCATGCATCCGGCTGTGTGTCAGCACTCCCGATGCATCAGGATCCAGGAGCACAAGATCTGCGTCTGCCCCCGGCAGGATCGCGCCCTTTTCCGGATACAATCCATAAATCCTGCATGGCTTTGTACAAAGTGTCTCCACCAGGCGCTGCATGGTGATACGCCCTTTGGCCACACCCTCGGAATATAAAAGCATCAGTCTTTCTTCCACTCCCGGAGCCCCGTTCGGGCATGCGGTAAAATCATCCTTACCCATCTGCTTTTCTTTTCCATAGTTGAACGGGCAGTGATCCGTGGCAACGACCTGGATCTCTCCGGCCGCAAGCCCTTCCCACAGCGCATCACAATCCTCCTGTGTACGGAGCGGTGGCGACATGATGTATTTCAGTCCGTCCTCCCTTGTATAGCATTCCTCTGTCAAAAGCAGATACTGGGGACAGGTTTCCACGAAAATATTTTGCTGTCCTTGTCTCCTTGCCTCCCGTACAGCCTCCAGGCTCTCCTTACAGGAGAGATGCACAATATATACCGGTGCGTCGTCCGCCATCCTGGCCAGCTTCAGAACACGGTCTACCGCTTCCGCTTCCGCCAGGTTCGGACGGCTTTTCGCATGCCAGATCGGGGAGGTTTTTCCTTCGCTCTTATGCTTTTGCTTCAGAAATTCCACGACATCATGATTCTCACAGTGGAATGCAGTAATCCCGTTGATCTCTTTCATTTTCTGCAGGATCTGCAGAACATCCGCGTCATTGAGCTTAAAGCCGTAAGTCAGATATGCCTTTACACTGGGTATCCCATCCGCTGCCATAGTCTCCAGTTCTGCCAGGATCTCTGCGTCCACATGCTGCGCCGTCCCGTGAAATCCATAATCAATGACTGCTTTTCCCTCTGCCAGCTTCCGGTATACGTCAAATTGATAATGCAGCGGAATTCCCGCCGGCCCGAAAGCCATATGATCCACAATGGAGGTCGTTCCTCCGCAGACCGCCGCGACAGTTCCGTCATAAAAGTCGTCAACTGCCCTGGAAATCCCCACATCCAGATCCATATGGGTATGTACATCCACGGCCCCCGGGAGTACATAACATCCGGCCGCGTCGATGACCACTGCGTCCGCATCTGAAAGATTCGTTCCAATACACACGATCTTCTCATCCTCGATCAGGATATCCGCCTGATAATCCTCCGTCTCTGTAAAAATCCTTCCGTTTTTCACTATTTTTTTCATTTTACATTAGTTCCTTTCAATTTCAATACACTTCATCAAACACATCTTTCCCTGGATATATAAGCCCTATAAGATAATGATAACGGATATTCCTCTTCATGTCCACAATAATATCGGAAATGCTTGTTAATAATTATAAAACTTATTTGATAATACAAAAAAAGCTCCATCTGTACAAGACATACGGAACTATTTACATTGTACTTATTTAAAATATACACCTTCAAAACTACACACGAAGAAACTTTACTATCCTATCCTTACTGCTCTCACTAAGCAACCACCTTCTTGGTTATGCCCTCGACCTATTAGTGACGGTCAGCTCCATA
>CAYQBE010000253.1:0-5168 GCA_964415625.1 uncultured Clostridium sp. | reverse complement strand
TTGTTGCGACCAATTGAAAAAGGTTTTTAGTACGTATTATCCTACTTTAGGGTTATAAAGTCACATAAGTATTATAGCTTCTGTCTCTTTGATCATCTATTCCCAGTTAGAGTCTCCCTGTGCCTTTGCATTTCTTTCCGTCTCATCGTCCATATATTTTGCGACATCAACGGCATTTTCCAATGTTCCTGTATAATAGTTCAGCAATGGCTCTGCCAGTGTACCATATGAATACTTGTTAATTTCCTCCCAATCTGTCATCGATTTTCCACTATCCATGATTTCCTTCAATTCGGCCGTAGCTTTCGGGATATCTGACGTAACTTTTTGATTCAGATAAACGCCGGGCTGTGCGTCCGCATAAATCTGCTGAGCTTCTGCAGATGCAATATAATTAATTGCCTTTTTTCCCAACTCTACATCTTTACACTGTGTAGTCAGCGCTAATGAATACGGCGTAAACATATTGATATAATTCTCTCCGCTTGGAGTCGGAAGGGCAAATGCGCCGATATCATCTATCTTTTCCGGGAATTTCTGGGCAATATTATCTGCACACCAGGTCCCATTAATATACATTGCGCAGGTTCCGTCTGCAAGTGCTTGATGCGCACTGTCTACGGTATCAGAGAGGTAAGTTTCATTTACATAGCCAAGATCAATCAAATTCTTTGTTTTTTCAATTATATCTACAAAGTTTTCACATTCTGCATACTTCAGCTTATTTTCACCAATCTGTTCCATCAGATCAAATGTCGTCATATTTCTTTCTGCCGCATCAGATACAATTCCCCCTATTGTAGGTGGCTGGACACTCCATGCATCTTTTCCTGAATAATAAACCGGGGTAACTCCGCTGTCTTTCAGTTTCTTACATACATCCAGAAATTCATCCCATGTCTGTGGTACTTCTACTTCTGCCGCCTCAAATACTTTTTTATTATAAAAGACGCCTGAGAGTACTACAGAATCAATCGGCATCGCATATAATTTATCATGATAGATGAACGTTCCCTCCAGTGCATTCTCATCATATTCTGAAACACTTTCCAGCCCCGAAATATCTACCAGTTTATCCAGTCCGTTTGCATAAGACTCTACCCATTGCGGTTTATAAACCTGAATAATGTCCGGCAGGTCATCCGTAGCAAACTTCGTCTGCAGTACCTGGTCTCCTTGTGCCCCGCCCTGGATCTTGGATATCTCCAGCTTAAATCCAAGCTCGTCTGAATGATCGTTAATATGTTTCTCAAGCGCCTCCCAACCCGATTTATACCAGTCTGTATACATCAGTACGGTCAATGTCTCTACATCTCCTCCGGAGTTTTCAGAATCTCCTCCCGATTCGCCGCCATTTTCGGAAGAACTGTTGCCATTTCCACATCCTGTCATTCCAATTAACATTGCCATTGTCAATAAAGCTGCCACATATTTATTACGTTTTTTCATAGTACTGCTCCTTTTTTATAATTTTTCCCCCGGGTTTTATGTATCTATCATATCATTTATATTTAATCTATGGGATTGTACTTTTTTGTACTTTTAAGGAATTTTTTACACTTTTTTCATTCATATTGACAATACTTACTTAGTTCTTTATGATAACATTATGATTTTTCACAACGGAGGAGGCTGTTCTGGTAATGCATTTTAGAAGTATTCGATACAAGTTCATTGCTGTTATGCTTATCATTTTTTTATTGTTTGCTGCTATTGTTCTGGAAGTCTGGCATCATGAATTAAGGCTGGAGGCAGAAACAAGTGCAATCAAAAATGCGGAGCATCTGCTCCATGTATCCAACACTATTTTTGAAAACCAGGTGCAGGACGTGATTAATGTAACCGCTCTTACAACGGTTCGTTCTGGAAACCATCTTTCCACGAATATCTTAAATATCATGTCAAGGGACAACCTGACAGACTCGGAAATCGTTGATTATCGGAAGACAGCTACTGATTATCTGATCAGCCTCTGTAGTTTTAAAAAAAATCTAAACGGCCTTATGCTTAGTGACTTTCATGGCAATAACATTTGCTATGGGGTTCCGACACCTTACCAGATGCTCGTGGACAATGGTGCAATTGCATCTATACTGGAAGGAGAGGAACAGAATGTTTTTTTAGTTCCACACTATCCCAATCAGTGGTACCGAACGGAAAAAGATTTAGTTTTTTCCATTTTAAGGCCTGTTTACGGGGCAAATGGTAATAAAATCGGTTTTGCCATTGCCGATTTAAGCTGTCAGCTTTTCCGTGACTGTTACGATGCGACTTCCTCCTCATCTCTCTATGTACTAAATGCAGAAGATGGAGAAGTACTGTTCAGCCCCGCATATGATCTTCTCCATATGGAGTCGCAGTCTTGGGCTGGAAACGAACTCTTAGAAAAATTCACTTCCGATTCCGGTCATTTTTTTGTAACCAATGATTCCGGTGACAAGCTTTTAGCTGTTTACCATAAATCCGATCTCACAGGTTGGATTACACTGAGTGTCCTTCCAGAAACAGATATTATCGCAGCATTTACAAATACAACTCATGAAATTATGGTTATCACAGGACTCCTGATACTCTTGCTGATACTATGCGTTTTTTTTGCAACTTCTCTATTGACAAAGAATATCCGAACTTTAACTAATGCAGTGAAATCTATTGATGGCACTCATCTGGCAATATCTCCGCCCATTCTGAGCAATGATGAAATTGGTACATTATCACTGCAATTTCAGGCCATGCTGAACCGAATCCAGCAATTACTTCATGAGATACTGGAAAAAGAATCTGCCAGACATAAGGCAGAGCTTTCAGCGCTCCAGTTTCAAATGAATCCTCATTTTCTTTATAACACCTTAAATACAATAAAGTTTCTTTCCACTATACAGGGTGTGGAGAATATCGGCGAGGTTGCAGAATCTCTTTCCTCATTAATGCACATTAATATGGACGGGCGTGCTTTTCTCCCAATACATGAAGATATTGCATTTGTGAAATCATATTTGAAAATTCAAAATTACCGTTATACCAATACCTTCAGACAGCATATCCTTGCAGCCCCGGATTGCGGTGAATATTTGGTACCGAAGCTGGTCATCCAACCTCTTGTAGAAAATGCATTAAAGCATGGGTTAAAAAATAAAAGCTCCGGCGGCCTTTTACGAATTGATTATCTAATTGACGGCGAGCTGTTGAAAATTATTGTGGAAGACAATGGCTGCGGAATGACCGAAGAACGGATTCAAAAAATTCTGTCACAAAATCAAAGCGTTAATGGCGGACATATAGGAATACACAATATTCAAGAACGAATCCATATGTACTTCGGAGAAACATTTGGTATTGAAATTTTAAGCCAGCCA
The DNA here is from genome assembly GCA_964415625.1 of uncultured Clostridium sp. Classification (GTDB taxonomy): domain Bacteria; phylum Bacillota; class Clostridia; order Lachnospirales; family Lachnospiraceae; genus Schaedlerella. Next base: position 1,812 of record CAYQBE010000253.1, on the reverse strand, counting down.
GATTTATTCACACGTTTTGAGGTCACATTGCCGTTAATAAAGACTTATCAAGAAAATTTTTTCTATCCTGAATTGAAAACAGCAAAACTAAACTAAATTTTTTCGCATTTATTTAGATAAGGGGAATAAGTCATGTATAAAATCATAATCGTGGACGATGAAATACTTGTACGGACAAATTTAAAATTACTTTTTCAAAATTTTTCTCCGGAATTTTCTGTATGTGGCGAGGCTGATAATGGAAAAACAGGATTAAAACTTATCTCAGAGATTCATCCTAACCTGGTATTTACCGATATGCGGATGCCGGTTATGGACGGTGTTGAATTTTGTCAGAAAATACATACTGCTTTCCCCGACATCATTATTATCGCATTGAGTAATTATGATGATTATAGCTATGTCCGTGGCGCTTTAAAGCATGGTGCCCTGGATTATATTTTAAAACATAAGCTAAATGAAGATAGTCTGTCCACCATTTTACATGAAGTCAGGAAGTCCTTTCCACTTGCATTGAATACGAACCAAATATCCGATAATAATCTGAACGCTCTCCAGGAAAAATTTATTAAAAATCTTTTGGCGCACATATATAAAACAGAACAGGATATTTCCGATAACCTGCATATATTAAGTATTTTACTTGATACCACCCGTGTTCTGCCGGTGGCTTTTTCTGTTGATAATTATGCCCGGATCTCTAATGATAATTCTGCTGCCTATTTAAATACCCTGCATTTTTCCATATTAAATATCGGCAATGAAATCTTAGAACAACACAAAAATGGTATTATGGCTCATCTGGAACAAGGAGAATATTGTATATTACTTTCATTCGCGCAAATACACAGTCAGGCACAAATTGAGCAGTCTGTTTCTTTCTTACTTGAGCAGCTGTCGGCGAATTATAAGAATTTTTTAAACATTTACTGCAGCTTTAGTATTGGCAGTCTCTGTGAAAAAATTATGGATATAAGTGAGTCTTTTCAGAAAGCATTATCTGCCTTGCAGTTTAAGTTTTACTCTGGGAACCACTCCGTTCTGCATTCAAAAGATATTGTGTCAGCCGATCATACGCTGACTGGTCTCGACTATTCACTTGAAAAACGTCTGCTGACAATGGTCAGTAATGGAAATCAAAAGGAAACGTCCGCACTGATTGACGATATTTTTATGGATATGTCTGCAAAAAAAGAAAGCATTGCAAATATCCAGATCATTTGTGCAGATATGATCAGTATTCTTATGCGTATTGCGAAGAAAAATAATCTTTCGTTGGAACGGATTTTTACAAATCAAATTCAGCCAAACCAAATTTTTACACAGCTCAATACAATATCGGAACTCCATATATGGTTCACAGAATGCTTTTTGAATATCTGCAGTCAGGTATGTTCGCTTTTTCCCGGAGATTCCAATTATGTCCGTTCAGCCATTGCCTGTATTAACCGTGACTATTCCAAAGCAATCTCACAGCAAAGTGTTGCTGATGAAATTGGTATCAGCACAGGTTACTTGAGTAAAATTTTTAAAGCTGAGACCGGACAAGGTTTTTCTGATTATCTTACATCAGTCAGAATACAGACTGCTGTGCAGCTTCTTGATCATGGAGAAAAAGATCTGCACAAGCTGGCAATGGATTGCGGTTTTCAGGATTATGCTTACTTTTTTAAGGTTTTCAAAAAAAGGCTTGGAATAACTCCAAAGGATTACATGAAGAAGGTACACTAAATTTTTCTGCCTGTACGGCTGCAATTCGAAATATCAGTTTTATGCAATTTATTGCAATAAAACCGATATTTCGGATTAGCA
>CAYQBE010000252.1:0-5177 GCA_964415625.1 uncultured Clostridium sp. | reverse complement strand
TAAATGGATTGAACATTCTTCCTCCGCCCTCATAGAACTTTCCGAAAAATTCTACGTACTGCAGACGGTTTGTGTGAACATAGGCACCCAGCAGGTTGATCGCCAGGTTCAGCGTATGTCCCACGATAAACACAACGATGAATAATATCACGCCGAAGATGCCGCTGCCGGCCATACTTCCCATCTGGTTGACAACCTGCGCGATAACACCTGTTGCAAGTCCCAGGGCAAGAAGCCTGGAATAGGACAGCACGTCGCTGAGCCATCCTGTCACATTATATAGATCATATGCGCCAAGCGCGATCCTGAGTCCGAAGTTCTTGTTCTCTCTTCCTGACATCAGCAGGATTCCTACGACTCCGATGATCGCGAACGCCTTGCCCAGAAGGTTGACAAATTCCGGGAACACGATCTTCGACCCTGCGACGGAAGCAAAGATGTCTGTCGGCAGGAACATGATGATCAGTCCGATCAGGAACAGGAACCAGAGCACCACATCACAGAAGAAATCCAGATATCTATTATCCTTGATGCACATATACCCCTTGATCCCCAATCCGGTAAACAGATGGATCAGACCAAACAGCATGGAGTAGATCAGCAGTTTCATCGGATCATTCAGAGGAATGAACCAGAGGGCCGGTATCTCCACCTCGTGCCCGAAGAACGTCCTGGATACGACATTCACCACATCTCCAAAGTAACCGCCGAACATGATACCCCAGAACAGTGTGGAAAGCCCGCACCAGAAAAACAGCTTCAGTGACTTTTTCATACCTGCTCCCATCCTCGGGAACTTCTTAAGCGCTGCGCCGCATGCGATGGATACGATCGCGCCGTACGCCGCATCGGACAGCATCAAACCAAATAAAAATACATAGAATACGGACATGATCGCCGTCGGGTCGATCTCTCCCTTTGCCGGGAGACCGTAGGATTCCAGGATCCCTTCCGCACTCTCTGAGAACGAATTATTCTGAAGAAGCACCGGTGCTTCCTCATCCTCTTTCAGTTCTTCCGCATCAACGACGCAGTCATACCTGCTCTCCAACGCGCTTTTGAGCTTATCCACATATTTTACCGGCACATAGCCACTGATAAAAAATGTGCGTTCTGACTGGGGCAGTGTCCCCAGCACCTCATACTTGTCTGCGCGGACGCGGTAATAGTCTGCAAGAAGCTTTAAGCTGTCCCGGCTGACTCCCAGACCGGCCAGCTGCTGCTCGATCTCCTCGATCTTATGCTCCCGGCTGTTGATCTCAGCCTCCATCTCGGATTTTGCTGCGGCAGGCACCTGCTGCAGGATCTGAGACGGCCTTGCAAACCCTCTGCTGCGGAGCGCCTCTTCCACCTGATGCGCTTCCTCTCTTAGACAGAACACCGTCAGGTAAGTCCCATCCTGACCCGCGGAGACGATATGCACTTCAAAGCCCTGGGCCTCCGGCGCCTTCTCCGCGACCGCAGAATAAATCTGCTCCAGACTGCATTCTCCCGGCATGGTTCCGAGAAGCATCTCCGTATGCTTTGTCCCCTCATAATCCATGGGAACCTCCAGCGGAAGCCATGGCGTCAGGCTTTCAATACTGTTCTCCAGCTTCAGGATCTCGGACTTCTGCTCTGCCCGCTCACGGTCCAGTGACTGGATCTGGTTCGCTGTCCGAAGCAGGGTTTCTTTGTCTCCGATGATCTGTTGGTATCTCTTCTGATCTACCAATTCTTTCCCGGCGAGAGAAGACAGCATGGATTTTTTCTCCGGTGCGTAAATCTGAAGAATATCCAGCGCACGGTCAACAGAGGCTGCTGCTTTTTCAAAGCTGCTTCTGGCATTCGCCGTATCCATCCGCCGGAAATCTTCATCTTCCTCCAGGAATTGGCTGACCTCCATGACGCCCATGCTCTGCAGCTTTTCCAGAATCGCTTTCCGGTTCTTCTTCAATGCGCAGATACTGATTCGCTGCATCTGCAATACCGCCATAATCGAATCCCTCCTTTTTCTTTCCTATTTTTTTGACTTTTCCAGGCGGCCTGTGATCCCTCCTCGAAAAATCATACTTGATATGATCCTCAGTCACGGATCATATCAGACAGAAATGTCTGACACTTCGCACAAGACCATCTTCCAAGTGCAATTTGTTCACAACAATACGAAAGCCACCAATCCCCCCGGAATTGATGACACTGTGCGTATCCGCGTACTTGTGAAAATATCCCTGCTCCGTGCGGGATGGACACCCTCTGTCTCAAATCAGTTCCGATACCACAAGATTCACCGCCGCATCATGCTTCTGCTGGGCAAGCTCCTTGAGCGCCGCCACTTCCTTTCGAATCTCGGACATCGCTGAATCCAAATCCTGTGTACCTTTTTCTTTTGCCTTTTCCATATCGGACTGAGCCTTCTGTTTCATGTTCTGAATCTGTTCTGACTTCATTGCCTCTGCTTTTTTTGCCGCTTCATCCAGAATCTCCCTGTACTTGGACTCAGCCTCTCTGACCACAGCGTCTGCCTTCGCTTCGGTCTCTTTAATTGCCTGAATTGTGTTCTCGACCATATCTGACTCACCTTCTTTCTAAGTACACATGTTATATCATACCACAATTCTTGGGATATAGTCTACAATTTTTTCATAATTTTCCAACAATCGTACAATAATTCTGTTTTCATTTGAACAAACTGCATAACATGCCGTCCCTGTCTATTCTATTCACAATTAATCAATCTATGTATCTCAGAATCGGACGGCCTATGATTCCCAATTCAGCCGGTGAAGCTGCCCCGCTGTCTCCATTCCGGCAAACCGGTTCTGCCGCAGCGCCTCATACAGGATGACTGCGGCGGAATTGCCCAGGTTCAGGGAACGGATCCCCCCGATCATGGGAATCCGCACGCAGTCCTCACGGTGCCGCACCAGGATCTCCTCCGGGATCCCGGCGCTTTCTTTTCCGAACATGATATAGCAGTCCGGCTCGTACCGGACCTCCGTATACATCTTTTCCGCTTTTGTGGTAGCCATGTAAACCCTGGCTCCCGGATTTTTTTCCAGAAACTCTTCATAATTGATGTAAGTAATAACATCCAGATCCTTCCAGTAGTCCATTCCGGCACGGCGGAGCGACTTTTCATCCAACCGGAAGCCCAGAGGTTCGATCAGGTGGAGACGGCTTCCCGTCGCCACGCATGTCCTTCCGATGTTTCCGGTATTGGCCGGGATCTCCGGTTCCAGCAATACGATATTCAGCATTTTCTTACCTCACTTTAGATTCAGACCCCTTCCTGCTCATTGCGGAGCCTCTGGATGAAATGCCCCAGTCTTCCCAGCGCCACCTTCAGGTCTTCCAGGGAATAGGCGTAGGATATCCTTAAAAATCCTTCCCCGCATTCCCCGAAGGCGCTTCCGGGCACTACAGCCACCCGCTCTTCCTTGAGAAGCCTTGTGGCAAATTCGTCGGAGGACATCTGAAACTCCTCGATGCTCGGGAACACATAAAATGCCCCGTAGGGCTCAAAGCATTCCAGTCCCATACGTGCGAACTCATGCATCAGAAACCGCCTTCTCTGATTATATGCCTTTCGCATCTCCTCCACTTCCTCTTCACAGTTGCGCAGTCCTTCCACAGCAGCATACTGGCTGTTGGTGGGTGCGCACATAATCGCGAACTGGTGGAGCTTGATCATCTGTTTTAAGATAGCTTCCGGCCCGCAGCAGTATCCGAGACGCCACCCGGTCATCGCGAAACCTTTGGAAAATCCGTTGATCACGATCGTCCTTTCCCGCATTCCGGGCAGGCTGGCGATGGAGACATGATCCCCCTTATAGCTGAGCTCCGAATAGATCTCATCGGAGATCACATAAAGGTCATGCTCTTTGACAAATTCCGCTACCGGTTCCAGATCTTCCCTTGTCATAATGGAACCGGTCGGATTGTTCGGAAACGGCATCACCAGGATTTTTGTCCGGTCGGTGAGCTTTTTTTCCATGTCCTCCACAGTCAGCTTAAATTCATTTTCATTTTTCAGCTCCACGATCACGGGAACCCCGTCCGCCATGATGGTGCAGGGCACATAGGACACATAGCAGGGCTGAGGGATCAGCACTTCATCGCCCGGATCCAGCATGCACCGAAGCGCCACATCAATGGCTTCGCTGCCGCCCACCGTCACCATGGTTTCTTTTTTGGGATCGTAGGAAACGTGGATCTTCCGGTCCAGGTAGCGGCAGATCTCGTCGCGCAGCTCCTGCAGTCCTGCATTGGATGTATAAAAGGTCCTTCCTCTTTCCAGGGAAAAGATGCCTTCCTCCCGGATCCTCCACGGCGTATCAAAGTCCGGCTCCCCGACTCCCAGGGAAATGACATCATCCATCTCACTCGCGATGTCAAAAAACTTCCGGATGCCGGAGGGCTGGACCTGTGTGATTTTTTTTGCGATAGGGTTTCTCATTATGGAGTCACCACCATCCTTTCCGATTCGGTCTTCGGCACCATGATTGTCCCGAAATCTTTATATTTTTTCAGGATAAAATAGGTTGCGGTGCTGATCACGGAATCAATGGGCGCCAGCTTTTCAGATACAAAACGGGAGACCTCTTTCAGCGTCTTGCCTTCCAGAGTCACCAGCAGATCATAGCCGCCGGAGATCAGATAGACCGCATGGACCTCCGGATAGTTGTAGATGCGCTCCGCGATCCGGTCGAAGCCCTGATTCCTCTGCGGGGTCACGCGCACCTCGATCAGTGCGGTCACCTTTTCCGTGCCGGTCTTGTCCCAGTCGATCAGCGTATGATATCCGCAGATGACCTTCTCCTTCTCCATCTCCGCCACCTCGTTAGCCACTACGGCTTCCTCCAGCCCCAGCAGCACAGCCAGCTCTTTCAGGTCGATCCGGCTGTTCCTCTCCATATTTTTTAAAATTTCATTTCTCAATGTCAAACGATTTTCCATAGTGTTCCTTTCCAACTGTAATTTTCAATATTGCTCTGTTCAAATCAACGGCATAAAAATCGTACTTCCTGCTGCCGTTCGCATTCCATTAAGGCCGTCCCGGCCGATAAGTTATGATAAACGTTCCACCCACCACCGCATCAGTTCATCCGGAGCCGGACGGTCCAGAAATCTGCTCTCTTCTCCGCTTGTGACCACCCGTGCATTCCCTGCAGTAGTGACCCCAAGCACACTGGCTC